>JAOTTL010000076.1:0-18592 GCA_029864385.1 Betaproteobacteria bacterium
GATTTGTTCCGGGAGAAAGGGCGCGGGCTCATGATTGTCCAGCGTGAAGAGCGTCCGCCGGTGCTCATCACGGAAGTGGAACACTCCGTTGGGCTCTAGTTTGAAGCCGGCGGCCTCTGCCAGCGCCCGGATCTTGGTGCCGGAAAAGACCCTGCCCTCCGTGGCCACCACGTTAACGCCAATCGCGACGTCCACGGCTGCGCAGAACGCATCGATGTCGCGCGCAGCCTGGAGCGCCGCCTGCACATCGGGCACGCTGACCCGAGCGTGGGTCTTGTCAGCGGTGCTGGTTAGGGCATCGCTGAACATCGCCAGCTGCGCGGGATTCACCGGTCCCGATCGGTTTACCAGCTGCAGCCCGAGCTTCAGGCCCGTGTACCGGGCTCCCGCGCCGCGGTCCAGCGCCTCCCACGCCCCGGTCTCCGAATTGAAGCTGGCGGCGCGTGCCGGCTTGCCACAGGCCGCGATTTTGCTCATCAGCTCGTTGATCACGGTTTCCGGGATAGCGCGGTCGGCCTGAATCTCGGCAACGTAGTCGAGTACCACATCAAACTCCGCGTCCGCAAGCGCTTCGCGCGGGGGCCACGGCGCGGGAGCGGCAGCTGCGAGTAGGCTGGCCGTATCAGGCGCTATTCCGGCGGGTGACGCGTCGAGCGCGTCCATCTCCAGCTGAGGCTCGAGCCGGTCTTCCGCAGGAAACGTAGCAGGCTCGCGTTCCAGCAGGACATCCTCGGGTTTCTCGCCGAAGGCCTCGCCCAGCCGGCGCCGGAAGCGGCGTTCCTGGAACCAGTTGTACAGGAAAACGGCCACCACCACTAGCGCCCCGATCGCCAACAAGCTGATCTGCAGGTCGCTCATTGCACGCTCCCGGAAATCAGGCCGCTTCTTCGGTCAGCTTCATCGCCTCTTCAATATCCACCGCAACCACCCGCGATACGCCCGGCTCCTGCATGGTGATGCCAAGCAGCTGTTCCCCGACTTCCATGGTGATCTTGTTGTGGCTGATGAACAGGAATTGCGATTGCTGCGACATTTTCTTCACGAGGTCACAGAAGCGCCCCGTATTGTGATCATCGAGCGGCGCGTCGACTTCGTCCAGCAGGCAGAATGGCGCGGGGTTGAGCTGGAACAGCGAAAATACGAGCGCCAGCGCGGTCAGAGCCTTCTCACCACCCGAGAGCAGGTGGATCGAGGTGTTTTTCTTGCCGGGAGGCTGGGCAGTGACCTGCACCCCTGCATCGAGGATTTCCTCGCCGGTCAGGATCAAGTGTGCATTCCCACCGCCAAAAAGGGCGGGAAACAGCTCGCTGAAATGGCGATTGACTTCGTCAAAGGTCTGCTGGAGCCGCTCGCGTGTCTCGCGGTCGATGCGTCGGATCGCATCCTCGAGCGTCGCCATGGCCTCGGTCAAATCGCGGGATTGCGCGTCGAGGTAATCCTTGCGCTCCCGGGCCGCCTGCAGTTCCTCCAGCGCGGCGAGATTCACCGCTCCCAACGCCGTGATCTCTTCGTTTAGCCGCCCGATCTCCGCCTGCAGCGCACTCGGGCGGGTACCCTTTTCGAGCGATGCAGCCAAGTCTTCCTCGCGCGCCCCGGCCTCGGCCAGCTGCTGCGCGTACTGCGCCTCGTTGAGGCGGGCTTCCTGTTCCTTCAGGCGAGTATCGCCGACTTTCTCGCGCAACGGCTCGAGCTTTTGCTCGCAGGCGTGGCGCTCTTCGTCGACCGTTTTGAGCTGTCCCTCCAGGCCCTCCTGCGCATCGCGCGCCTGCGCGAGCGTCTGTTCCCGCTCGGCGCGCAGCGCCAGCGCCTTCTGCAACTGCTCCTGAAGCGTCGCTCCCTGGTAACCGCTCAGTTCCTGCTGGCGCGCGAAGAGCGTGCCTGACAAGCGCTCCACGCTTTGATAAACAGCTTTAATAGAGTTATCTATTTCATTGATTTTATTATCACATGTATGCTTGTGGAAGGTGGCTTGCTGGGCAGCATCGCGAGCTTCCTGTAGCGCTTTTCGCTGAAGTTCCAGGACCGCTTCTGCGCGGCGGTAAAGGTCATTCGCAAGCGCAACCTGCTCGCCCAGTTCATTGGCTTCCGCGCGCAACTCGGCGCCCCGCGCTTCAGCCACTTGGCCGGTCTCGTTTGCTGTCCGGGTCTGCGCTTCGACCTCCGCCAACTCTTCTACAATCTGCCGCGTGCGCTCGGTGACACGCTCGTTCATCTGGGCGAGGCGCAGGGCCTCCATCTGCAACGCGTGGTGGTGGTGCTGCTGGTTGCCAATGGTTTGCCGCAGCTCGTCCAAACGCACTCGGTGCTCACCGACCTCCTGATCGGCTAGGGCCGCCCGCCCGCGTAGTGCAGCAACTTCCTCGCGCACGGTTTTCATCGTGCCCTCAAGCTGCTCGATTTCGCGCTGCCGCGAGAGCACGCCATGCAGCTCGGTGTCGGGGGCATGGAAACTCACGCTGTGCCGGGTGAACGCGTGCCCCTCCCGTGTCACGAACATCGCGCCCGCCGGCAGCTTGGCGCGCGCGGTGAGGCCGTCACCCGCGCTCGGCGCGATGTACACCTGGTGCAGCCACTCGCCCACCGCTGCCTCAGTCCGGGGATCCCTGCAACTCACGTAGCGATGCAGCGGCTCATAGCCGGCCCACGCCTGGGCCGGCTCCGGCGCCGCATTCGACAGCGCAAAGACGGCTACTTTCCCTGGGGGCGGTTCCGCGAACCATGTTTCGGTCTCGGTGAGGCGCTCCAGGGCGATGGCAGTAAGCCGTTCGCGCAGCACGGCTTCCAGCGCATCCTCCCAGCCGGCTTCGATGCGGATGCCCTGCCACAGCCGCGGGGCCTGATCGAGGCCGTGCGTTCCGAGCCAACCCGCGGTGTTGGCGCCGCGCGCGAGGCGCTCCTGGAGCTGCGTGAGCGCATGCAATCGCGCCTCGAGTCCGCTCATCCGCTGACTTCCCGTCTCAAGCGCCGCGTCGGCCTCACGCGCTGCCTGTTCGGCCTGAGGCAGCCCCGACTCTTGCGTCATGAGCGTCTCGCGTGCGGCCTGGAGTGCCTTTTCCAGCCCGAAAATTTCTTCCTGCAGCTGCGCCAGCCGTTCCGTATTGGCCGGCTCCAGTGCTTCGCGCTCATCACGCAGTCGCTGCACGCGCTGACCGAGTTGCTCCAGCAGCTGAATGGCATGGGTGCGCTTGGTCTGCTCGACCTCGAGCTTTTGCTCCGCCAGGGCCAACGCGCGTAGCAGTTCGTCGTGGCGATTGCGCGTTGCCCGGAACGTTTCCTCGGCAACGGGGAGCTTGTCGGTCTCCACCCGCGCCACTTCCTCGAACGCCGTAAGTCGCTCCGCCGCCTCGCCCAGCGACTCGCGCCACTCGGCAAGCTCGCCCTGTGCCACAGCCATCTGTCCGCGATCCCGTTCGAGTTGCGTCTGGAGCTCTCCGATCTCACGCTCGACGCGACTGCGGTTCTCGCGCTGGTGAGCGATCTCCTGCTCCAGCCGCGCGGTCTCGGCATTGGACTCGTAGAAAGCCCCTTGGGCGGTCTGCACTTCATCGCTTGCGCGGTAGTGCTGCGCCCGCATGGCTTCCAGCCGCTTTTCGATCTCGCGCAAGCGCGTGGTTTCAGCCTCCAGCTCGAGGCCGAGCCGCTCGATTTCGCGGGTATGACGTGCCCGCTGGGCGGCCGCTTCCTGCCGCCGCAGCAACCACAACAGGTTCTGCGTGCTCCGCAACTGCCCCTGGAGCTCATGGTAGCTCGTCGCGACCTCAGCCTGGGCCTGAAGGTGCTCGAGCTGCTTGTCCAGCTCCTGACGAATGTCTTCCACCCGCAACAGATTGTCGCGGGTATCCCTGAGCCGAAGCTCGGTTTCGCGGCGCCGCTCGCGATACTTGGAAACGCCCGCCGCTTCCTCGAGGAAGACGCGCAATTCCTCCGGCTTGGCCTCGATCACCCGCGAGATCATCCCCTGCTCGATGATGGCGTAGGCGCGGCTTCCAAGTCCCGTGCCAAGGAAGATGTCGGCAACATCGCGCCTGCGCACGTGAAGATTGTTGACGTAGTACGACGAGTCCGCGTCACGGTTGAGCACGCGACGAACCGAGATCTCGGCGTAGCTTGCCCACTGCCCGCCGGCCTTGCCGAGGCTGTTGTCGAAGACGAGTTCGACGCTCGCCCGGTTCACTGGCTGGCGCTGGCCCGAGCCGTTGAAGAGCACGTCCTGCATGGTTTCGCCGCGCAGGTGCCGCGCCGACGTTTCCCCGAGGACCCAGCGTACGGCATCAATGACGTTGGACTTGCCGCAGCCGTTGGGGCCGACGATGCCTACCAGTTGTCCGGGGACAGGGATGTGAGTGGGATCTACGAAAGACTTGAAGCCGGCGAGATTGATCTGCTTGAGGCGCACTCTTTTATCGACGAAGTTATAATCTGAGCGTCAACATTGACGGTGGATTGTAACGGATTTAGGCGCTCACGATAATGCCAGGCAAGCCTTCGAAACCGCTGGAGACCTTCGCGAACCCTCACCCAGCGCGCGACTATCGGATTCACATGGAAATACCGGAGTTTACGTGCCTGTGCCCGCGCACGGGCCAACCGGACTTCGCGACCCTCGTGCTTGACTACGTGCCTGACCGGCGTTGCGTCGAGCTGAAAAGCCTCAAGCTCTACGTTTGGTCCTGGCGGAACGAGGGCGCCTTTCACGAGTCGGTCACGAACCGGATCCTGGAAGATCTGGTGCGGGCCACGCGTCCGCGCTTCATGCGCCTGGCCGCCCGCTTCAACGTCCGCGGCGGCATCTACACGACGGTCGTCGTCGAACACATCAAGCCGCGTTGGAGACCGGGGCCGGCCGTAGACCTGGCCACACTTCAGCCTGCTCCGGGTAGCCCCGCGAACTGACCCGCGCGCCGAAAGGCCCCTTATAATCCGCACCTTTCGTTCTCTTGGGGGAGACCCTCCCCGGTGTCTGCCGAGCCAGCGTGAACCCCGATCTAGACCGCCTTCAGAGTTATCCCTTCCAGAAGCTGAGCGCTTTGCTCGATGGCGTCGCCTCTCCGCCCCGCAAGAAGCCGATTGCGCTATATATAGGCGAGCCCAAGCACCCGACGCCCGCTTTCATCACGCAAACGCTGATCGACCATCTGGACGGGCTGGCTGGCTACCCCTTAACCGCGGGTGGAGAGGCACTGCGGACCGCAATCGCCGACTGGCTGCGGGTGCGCTACCAGTTGGACAGGGTCGATCCACGCAGCGAAGTCATCCCCGTGAACGGCAGCCGGGAGGCGTTGTTCGCCTTTGCACAGGCGGTGGTCGACTCGACCAGACCCGATCCGATCGTCATCGGCCCCAACCCGTTCTATCAGATCTACGAAGGCGCAGCGCTGCTCGCGGGAGCCACCCCGCACTACCTCAATAATCTACCGCAACGGGGCTACGCCTTCGATTTTGCCGAGCCGCCGGAGGCGCTATGGCGGCGCGTCCAGCTCGTCTACGTCTGCTCACCCGGCAATCCGACCGGACACGTGATGCCGCTTGACGAATGGCAGCGCTTGTTCGAGCTCTCCGACCGCTATGGCTTCATCATCGCGTCGGATGAATGCTACTCCGAGATCTATTTCGACGAGGGGCGTGCCCCGCTCGGTGCATTGCAGGCAGCCTCGCAGCTGGGGCGCAAGGGCTGGCCGCGCCTGGTGATGTTTTCCAGCCTGTCCAAGCGCTCGAACGTGCCCGGGATGCGCTCCGGCTTTGTCGCCGGCGACGCCGCGATCTTGAAGCAATTCCTGCTCTACCGCACCTACCACGGTTGTGCAATGAGCCTACCGGTTCAGGCCGCGAGCGTCGCTGCCTGGAAAGACGAGGCGCATGTCATCGAGAACCGGCGCCTCTACCGTGAGAAATTCGCTGTGGTGCTCGAGATCCTGCGTCCCGTCATGGACGTCGAGATGCCCGATGCCGCCTTTTACCTTTGGCCCCGGACGCCGCTGCCCGACCCGGAGTTTGCTCGCCGTCTTCATCAGGAGCAGGCGGTCTCGGTGCTGCCGGGCAGCTTCCTCGCGCGCACAGCCCACGGTATCAATCCGGGGGCCGACCGGGTGCGGATCGCGCTCGTCGCCTCGGTCGATGAATGCGCCGAGGCGGCACAGCGGATACGCACCTTTGTCGAAACCTTATAACCTAGGAGTTTGTCGGACTTTGGTCCGACAAACTCCTGAGGCAAAACCGCCCGCAAGAGAACGGCAAGAAAGGACTAGGGATAAAATCATCGCCATGAAGAAACTCCAAGCCATCATCGAACAAGCCTGGAAGCGCCGCGCCGAAATCAGCGCCGCGAACGCGGGCACAGAATGCAAGCAGGCCGTGGCCGACACGATCGAGCTGCTCGATCAGGGGAGACTCCGCGTGGCCGAGAAGACCGGGAGTCAATGGGTCGTCCATCAGTGGGCCAAGAAGGCCGTGTTGCTCTCGTTCCGGCTGCAGGACAATGTCGTGATGCAGGACGGCTACACGCAGTACTTCGACAAGGTGCCCGCCAAATTCGCGGGCTATACGCCTCAGTCTTTCCAGCAAGGCGGCTTTCGCGTGGTACCACCGGCCGCCGTCCGCAAGGGCGCGCACATCGCAAAGAACGTCGTGCTGATGCCCAGCTTTGTCAATATCGGCGCTTATGTCGACGAGGGCACCATGGTCGACACGTGGGCCACGGTCGGGTCGTGCGCACAGATCGGCAAGAACGTGCACCTGTCTGGCGGGGTCGGCATCGGCGGCGTGCTCGAACCGCTGCAAGCCAATCCCACGATCGTCGAGGATAATTGTTTTATCGGTGCGCGCTCCGAAATTGTCGAAGGCGTCGTCGTCGAAGAGGGCGCAGTGATCTCGATGGGCGTTTTCATCGGCGCGAGCACCCGTATCTATCATCGTCAGTCCGGTGAAATTCTCTACGGGCGGGTTCCCGCGGGCGCCGTCGTAGTCCCCGGCAGCCTGCCCACGCCGGATGGCCGCTGCAGTCTTTACTGCGCGGTGATCGTCAAGCAGGTTGACGCCAAAACGCGCGCCAAAACCAGCATTAACGACCTGCTCCGAAGTGACTAATTTGGCTAGCTAATGTGCCGGAGAGTTGGCACAATAACCGGAGTTGCGGGTCCCTTGGGCATCGATTTGCCAGAGGGCCGGCTTCGGGCCCCGCCAGCGGGGTGATTGCGCGCCGATAGTTGCCACGGAGGACGGTCATGTTCGTGACCCCGCTCTTCAAGCTGATGTCCGACAAGCAGGCGTCGGACCTGTTTTTCACCGCCGACGCGCCGATCCAGATCAAGATCAATGGCGTCGTGATGCCGATCAACAATCAGCTGCTCGATCCGGAGCAGGTGAAGAAGATCTGCTACGAGGTCATGAATCAGACGCAGATCAAGGAGTTCGAGTCCACACAGGAAATGAACTTCGCGCTGGCCGCCGGTCAACTGGGCAACTTCCGCGTCAACGTATTCCGCCAGCGCAACACGGTCGCAATGGTCATCCGGTTCGTGAAGCCGGACGTCCCTGTATTCGACGGTCTCGGGCTGCCGCCGATTCTCAAGGAAGCCATCATGGAGAAGCTGGGCCTGATCCTGGTCGTTGGCTCGACCGGGTCGGGAAAGTCCACGACGATGGCTTCAATGATCGACTATCGCAACGGACTGAAAACCGGTCATATCCTCACCATCGAGGACCCGATTGAGTTCATCTTCAAGCACAAGAAGTCGATCGTGAACCAGCGCGAAGTGCGGGTCGATACCAGCAGCTATGAGACTGCCCTCGTCAATGCCATGCGCGAGGCGCCCGATTTGCTGATGATGGGCGAGATCCGCGACCGCCAGACACTGCAGACCGCACTGCTGTTCGCGCAGACCGGCCACCTCTGTCTGTCGACCTTGCATGCCAACAACAGCTACAACGCGCTCAACCGGGTCATCAATTTCTTCCCGCTCGAGACGCGGTCCGCGCTGCTGTCCGACCTGTCGATCTCGCTGCGCGCGGTGATTTCGCAGCGTCTGGTGCGAGCGGTTGACGGCAAGCGGATCCCGGCCGTCGAGGTTCTGCTCAACACGAAACACATTGCCGAGCTGATCAAGGACGGCGAGATCAGCCAAATCAAGGACGCGATGGAACAGAGTCTCGCGCCCGGATCCCAGACCTTCGAGCAGGCCCTCTGCCAGCACTATTCGTCCAACAAGATCAGCCTCGAGGAAGCGATGGCAAACGCAGATTCACCAACCAACTTGCACTGGCTTATCAACAACGCTACCAAGACGCCCGCCGGCACGGCTGGCGCATCGTCGTCGAATTCCAGAGTCACACAGCCAGCCGAGGATCTCTCCAGCATCAAGCTTAATCTAGACGCGCTCGGTTGAGCAGACGCCGCCCCACTCGCGCCCGCGCGTGGACCGTGGGCGAGCTTGTGCGTGAGGGTGCGCGCCGCTTCCGGCGTGCCCGCCTGGCCTTCGGACACGGCAGTGTCAGCGCGACTGCCGAGGCCGCGTGGCTCGCCCTACACGCGCTTCATCTCCCCCCCGGCGCAACGCCATGCGTCATGTCGCGCGCGGTCGCCCCGGGTACAGCGGAACGAATACTCCACCTCTTCGAGCGGCGCATTCGGGAGCGCAAACCGGCCGCTTACCTGACACACGAAGCCTGGCTCGGTGATTTGCGCTTTTTCGTGGATGAACGCGCGATCGTGCCGCGCTCTCACATCGCCGGGCTACTGAGAACCGGTCTGGTGCCCTGGATAAGTAAACCCGGCAGGGTCAAGTCAGTGCTCGATCTCTGTGCGGGTTCCGGGTCCCTGGCTATCCTGTCGGCGCATGCGTTTCCGGATGCGCAGATCGACGCGGCAGATATTTCTACGCCAGCGCTGGAGATCGCACGTCGTAACGTGCGCGAGCATCGGCTGGGCCGGCGGATCCGGTTGGTCAAGTCAGATCTCTTCTCGAAGCTGCAGGGCAAACATTACGATCTCATTGTCTGCAATCCCCCGTACGTAACGACTGCCAGCATGCGCCGCCTGCCACCGGAGTACCGTTACGAGCCCGAACTCGCGCTGGCCGGCGGCGCCGATGGGCTCGATGTCGTGCGGCGCATCGTGGCCGAATCCGGTGCGCATCTGAACCCGCGCGGGTTGCTCGTGGTCGAAGTCGGGCGCGGCCGCCGCCGCGTCGAGCGCATGTTCTCGACGATACCGTTCATCTGGCCCGACACGGATGCAGGCAGCGCCGTGTTCGTGATCGAGCGCGAAGAAATTGATCGAGTTCTCGCCCGATCAATTTCTTAACACATGCACCCCCGACACCGCAGCGAAATCGCGGCTCACTTAGAACTCGCTACGAAGTGCACGAATGTCCTGCTGCTTATCAGGGTCCAGACATTAAGGATTTCGCCGGCCCTAGGAGTTTGTCGGACTTAGCTCCGACAAACTCCTTATGCAAAACCGCCCGCACGAAAATCGACGCAAAGAGCAATGAAAACTTCATTTCGAGCCTACTCGTCCGCCCTTTGCAGGCCAATAAGGGTCGCTATCCGGGCTTTCATTCGAAATCCGCAGGCGGTTTTGCTGTTAGCAGCCTGTCCGACACCTAAGTCCGACAGGCTGCTAGGATCGGCGAAATCATAGGTCCAGTGATGTGAGCAGCTGCCGTGTTTCCCGCGGCGGCAGCTCGAGGAACTGACCACGCCGGAGCTGCCGCGGCAGGCTTACCGACCCGAAGCGCACTCGAATTAGACGGCTGACGGCATGCCTCAGCGCTGCGAACATGCGGCGCACCACACGATTTCGACCTTCGCGTATGACTAGACGGTACCAGTGGTTGGCGCCCTCGCCGCCCGCGTCCAGGATCGAGTCGCACCGTGCTACGCCGTCGTCAAGGCGAACCCCAGCAACGAGTCGAGCCAGCTCTTCCGCCCTCAGGCGTCCCAGAACGCGCACGGCGTATTCACGCTCCAGCGCGTAGCGGGGATGCATCATGCGATTGGCGAGCTCGCCCGAGGTAGTCAGGATCAGCAGGCCCGAGGAATTGAAGTCGAGGCGACCGATGGTCAGCCACTTTGCGCCGCGCACCGGCGGCAGGCGCTCGAACACGCTGGGCCGGCCCGCGGGATCCGCCCGGCTGACGATTTCCCCTTCGGGCTTGTGGTAGAGCAGCACCCGCGGCGGACGCTGGCGCAAAGGCCGCCGCAGCACCTTGCCCTCGACTTTGATCAAATCGTGCGGCCCGACCCGGGTTCCGATGCCGGCTGCGGCACCGTTCACGCTTACCCGTCCCGCTCCCATCAGCACCTCCATCTGGCGGCGCGAGCCGAGACCGGCATCTGCAAGAACCTTCTGCAGCTTCTGCGTTCCTGGCGTCGCGCTCCGGGCGGCCGGATTGGTCACCGGGGGCTTGCCGCCCTTCGAATCAGACATCGCGTCGTTCCATGACAGCCTGAGCGAGCGTACCGCTGTCGACGTGTTCGAGCTCGCCCCCGACCGGCAAACCGCGGGCGATCCGCGTGACCTTCAGCCCGCGCTGCCGCAGCAGCTCGCCGACGTAGTGCGCGGTCGCTTCGCCTTCGACGGTGAAGTTGGTCGCGAGGATGACCTCCCGCACGACTCCATCGGTCGCCCGTTTCACGAGCCGCTCGAGATGAATTTCTTTCGGGCCGACACCGTCGAGCGGCGAAAGCGCACCCATCAGCACGAAATACAGGCCCTGGTAGCATTGCGCCTGTTCCATCATGAGGACATCCCCGGGAGTCTCGGCGACACAGAGCTGCGCCGAGTCACGGCGCGCTGAGCGGCACAACTCGCAGACTGGTTCTTCCGCGTAGCTGTTGCACTTCTCGCAGTTGCGGATCCTCCCAAGGGCGTCGGTCAGCGCGGCCGCCAGGCGCCCCGCGCCGCGCTGATCACGCTGCAGCAGGTGGTAGGCCATGCGCTGCGCCGACCTCGGGCCAACCCCCGGCAAACAGCGCAAGGCGGAAATCAGCTCTTCAAGCGATGAAGGTGTCTTCATCGCTTAATGACGAATGACGAGCAAGCACGCATTTCTAGATATTTAGACCATCATTTCGCATTATCCCTTTAAGATTAAAACGGTAGTTTTAATCCTGGCGGCAGCGGCAATCCAGCCGTCACGCCAGCCATCTTTTCCTGCACGGTAACTTCCACCCGCCGAGCCGCGTCGTTGAAGGCTGCGGCGACGAGATCTTCCAGCATCTCCCGATCATCAGCCGGCAGGCGCGGGTCGATGCTGACCCGCCTGACATCATGCTTGCAGGTCATCAGCACCTTCACCAGTCCGGACCCGGCCTGCCCCTCCACTTCCATCTCGGCGAGCTGCTCCTGCATGCGTTTCATGTTTTCCTGCATCAGCTGCGCCTGCTTCATGAGATTCCCGATGCCGCCTTTCATGTGTCGCGCTCCTTCATTTCGCCGGTTTGACCGAGGACTCGATCACCTGCGCGTCAAAGTTTTCCACCAGCCCGCGCACGAACGGATCCTGCTCGATCGCCGCAAACGCATCCGCCTGTTGCTGCTGCTGCGCCCGGTCGGCAACCGCCGCTGGCGAACCGGTAGCCGCCTCGGACAGGGTGATGATCAGCCGCAACCGCTCACCGCAATGGCGCTCCAGCGCCGACTTCAAGCGCTCCTGGTAGGGTCCGTCGAGCAGGTGCTGGTGGGCCTGTCCGAGCTTCAGCTCGATGCGCCCGGCCGTGCGCCCTGCCAGCTCGCAGTGCTGAGCCAGCATCTTGGCAGCCCCGACGAGCCCGAGCTGATCGATCAGTTCCCGCCATTCCGGGTCAGCGCGGTTTTTTTTTGACTCAGGCGCGCGCACCGCGGCCATTGCGGGCGAATCTTGGCCAGAAGCGGCCGCTGGTCTCGCTTCGTGGCCGTCGCGCGCCGGGGCAAACGCTCGCATCCGCAGCAGCGTCATCGTAAAACCGGCATATTCGTCCGGGGCGAGGCCGAGATCGCTGCGGCCCTGGAGTGCGATCTGGTAATAGAGCTGCAAATCATCGGGCGCGAACTGTTCGGCCAGCTCAACGAGGACTGCGCTTTCGGGATCCTCCGCTGGCACAGCGTCGGGAACCCGCTGCAACAGGGCCAACCGGTGCAACAGCGAACCCAGGTCCTGCAGCGCAGCCTCGAACGAGAGGCTGAGGCCCGCCATGCGATCGGCTTCTGCCAGCAGCCCCGCCGCATCTCCCGCCGCCAGCGCACGCAGGATGGCGTAGAGGTGATCCTGGCCTACGGTCCCGAGCATGGCACGCACCGATTCCTGCTCGACCACCCCCGCTCCGTACGCGATCGCCTGGTCGAGCAGGCTCAGCGCATCGCGCACGCTGCCCTGCGCCGAGCGCGCCAGCAACGCCAGCGCCGCCGGCTCGTGACGAATGCCTTCCGCCTCGAGGATATGCTGCAGGCGCTCGCTGATCTGCTGGCGGGGTATGGGCTTGAGGTTGAACTGGAGACAGCGCGAAAGCACGGTGATCGGGATCTTCTGGGGATCGGTCGTCGCCAGAATGAATTGGACGTGCTGGGGCGGCTCCTCGAGTGTCTTCAGCATGGCGTTGAAGGCTGAGCGCGACAGCATGTGCACTTCGTCGATGATGTAAACCTTGAAGCGCCCGGCGGTCGGGGCATAAAGGGCGTTTTCGAGCAGCTCCCTCATGTTGTCGACTTGCGTATTGGACGCCGCATCGAGCTCGAGCAGGTCGACGAAGCGCCCCGCGTCGATCTCTGTGCAGGCACCGCATTTCCCGCACGGCGCATCGGTCACGCCGGTCTCGCAGTTGAGTGCCTTGGCGACGATACGCGCAAGGGTCGTCTTGCCCACTCCGCGCGTGCCGGTCAACAGATACGCATGGTGCAGTCGCTGCTGCTTCAGCGCATTGGTAAGCGCCCTGACGACGTGCTCCTGCCCTACGAGTTCGGGAAAGGCCTTGGGACGCCACTTGCGGGCGAGAACTTGGGTCACTGCAAAACCGTGAGTGGTGAGTGGTAAGTGGTGAGTGGCATTTTACTGCAACCGCCGCCTTACGACTCACAAGTCACGGGTCACGGGTCACTCAGATATGATACTGCAGGCTAATCTGCAGAAAATTGATGCCGTCGTTCGGCTTCTTGATGTCCGCGTTCGAAAAGTGCTGATAGCTGCAGCTCAGGGCGAACGCGTTCCGGGCCCCGAAGCGGTAACCGACACCGAAATGGCTGCCAAACTGGAACGACGTGCCGAAGCCCTTGTTGCCCAGCGAGATTTCGGACAGAAGGTGGGCCCCGATTCCCGCTTCAACATAGGGACCCTTGAGGTCGTTTTGCTGAAGCCGAAACACCGGCGTTACCCCAATCTCGGCCAGGTCTTTGTTCTGTCCCGGCAACGCGTCGCGCCGCCAATAGCCGACGCCGACATCCCAGAATCCGCCGACGTGCCAGCGCTTCCCTTCGAACCAGCGCCGATCCCAGTCCCATTGCAGGGCGACGTCCACCATCCCGGTGCCGTCACCAGAGCTTGAACCCCCACCGGCGCCGACGCCGCCTTGGATCGAAATTCCATCGACGGCCCCGGCAGAACCGATCGCAAGCACCATCAGCAGTGCGGCCGTCGCGCCGCGTAACTTATTCTTCTTAATTATTCTCCCCCTTACTTCAATGCTGCTGAGACGTTACTCAATTGGAATAAGGGTGGCGAGCCTTACCCCCGGCACTTGCAAAAAATAGCTGTGGCTGCTTCCTTCCGGACCTGACCAGGTTCACTATCCTGCAATGCGGGGAGGCCCGCCGTCAATCAAATGAAAACATTATGCACGGACGCCGGACGATGCGCTACAGCGCCCCGTTCACGACAACTTTACAAGCGCGTGGTTTAATGCTTCCATTTAACCCGCCGCGAGAAGCAGAGCTCGCGCTGTGGCGCCTCTACGGGTCGCCGGCGTCAAATCCCGATGACAATGTCAACATCCTGAGCGGAGGAGTGCATGGCAACGAAGACGATTGAATCCGTTCTCCACGAAAACCGCGTCTTCCCGCCGAGCGAGGCGTTCGTCAAGCAGGCCAACGTTTCGGGCATGGACGCCTACCGCAAGCTCTGCGCCGAGGCGGAAAAGGACTTGGAAGGATTCTGGGGCCGGCTTGCGAAGGAACACATGCTGTGGCACAAGCCGTTCACCAAAGTGCTCGACGAAAGCAAGTCGCCGTTCTTCAAATGGTTCGAGGACGGCGAGCTCAACGTCTCCTACAACTGCCTTGACCGTCACCTCAAGACGCAGCCCGACAAGACCGCGCTCATCTTCGAGGCCGACGACGGCAAGGTCACCGAGATCAGCTACAAGGAGCTCTATCACCGCGTGTGCATGATGGCGAATGGGCTAAAGTCCCTTGGCATAAAGAAGGGCGACCGGGTCATTGTCTACATGCCGATGTCGATCGAGGTTGTCGCCACCATGCAGGCTTGCGCCCGTATCGGCGCTGTCCACTCTGTGGTTTTCGGGGGGTTCTCGGCAAAAAGCCTGCAGGAGCGGATCATAGACGCGGGTGCCGTCGCAGTAGTCACTGCCGACGGCCAATTCCGGGGCGGTCGCGAAATCCCGCTGAAGCCCGCCGTCGACGAAGCGCTGGGCCTGGGCGGATGCGATTCGCTGAAGTCCGTCGTGGTCTACAAGCGAAGCGGCAGCCAGGTCAAGTGGGATCCGAAGCGCGATGTGTGGCTGCACGATCTCTTGAACGGTCAGTCCGACACCTGCGAGCCGACCTGGGTGAGCGCGGAGCATCCGCTCTTCATCCTGTATACGTCGGGCTCCACGGGCAAGCCCAAGGGCATTCAGCATTCGACCGGCGGCTACCTGCTGTGGACCATCCTGACGATGAAGTGGGTGTTCGACTACAAGCCGTCGGACATCTTCTGGTGCACGGCGGACGTAGGCTGGGTCACCGGGCACTCGTACACCACCTATGGTCCCCTCGCCTGCGGCGCCACCGAGATCGTATTCGAGGGAGTTCCCGTCTATCCAGATGCCGGACGGTTCTGGAAGATGATCCAGGACCACAAGGTTACGGTGTTCTACACTGCGCCAACGGCAATCCGTTCCCTCATCAAGGCCGGCAGCGACCTGCCGAAAAAGTACGACTTGTCCTCCCTGCGCATTCTGGGAACGGTCGGGGAACCCATCAATCCCGAAGCCTGGATGTGGTATCACGAGACCGTTGGCGGCGGGCGGTGCCCCATCGTCGACACGTGGTGGCAGACCGAGACCGGCGGTCATCTCATTTCGCCGTTGCCCGGGGCCACGCCGACCAAGCCGGGCTCCGCGACGTTCGGGCTGCCCGGCATATTCGCCGATATCGTGGACGAGACGGGCCGCTCGGTGGGCAAAGGCAAGGGCGGCATCCTGGTGATCAAGCGTCCCTGGCCGGCGATGCTGCGCACGATCTGGGGCGATCCGGAGCGCTATAAGAAGACCTACTACCCCGACGATTTCCAGGGCAAGCTCTACCTCGCCGGCGACGGTGCCTCATTCGATGAGGAGGGTTACATCCGGATCATGGGGCGCATCGATGACGTGTTGAACGTGTCGGGTCACCGTCTCGGGACGATGGAAATCGAGTCGGCGCTCGTCGCCAACACCCAAGTCGCGGAAGCGGCCGTGGTGGGACGGCCCGATGACCTCACAGGTGAAGCAGTGGTTGCTTTCGTAGTGTTGAAAGGGGCACGCCCGGCTGGCAACGATGCGAAGACCATCGTCAAGGAATTGCAGGACTGGGTCGGCAAGGAAATCGGGGCGATCGCAAAACCGAAGGACATCCGCTTCGGCGACAATTTGCCCAAGACCCGCTCCGGCAAAATCATGCGGCGCCTGCTGCGCTCGATCGCAAAGGGCGAGGAGATCACCCAGGATGTCACGACCTTGGAGAACCCCGCCATTCTTAAGCAGCTGCAAGAAAAAGCGTGAACGAGGTGCGGTCATGGGTCACCGCATGACGATCGCTGCAGTCAGTGCCCGGCGCTTGCGGCACTTACCCGCCGTTCCGCCGCGCCTCGCTGCGCGGGTTTGCCAGCCCCAGCGATGCGATCAGCGCCTCGGCATCGAGGTCGCGGCGCAGGTCGCGGCGCACTTCCTGCCAGCGGAAGCGCACTGAGTTTCTGACGATTTCGTCGTCCAGGCGCTTCAACTCGTCTATGACGGGCGCCCGGCTGATCAGCGCCCCGGGGCTCTCCGAGAACGGCGTCTCGTCATCGCGCACAGCGGCCCAGTCACACGATTCCAGACGTGCGCTCAGACGCTCCGTGAGCTCCAGAAATTCGCCACCCGCTCCCTCCGGCATACCGGTAGCCGTGAGGATCGCATCGACGACGGCGGCCATGAGACGACCGACCTCGTCTTGGCCCGCATTGGTGCGCCGCATCACGAGGCCGCCTGCGTAAATCGAAATATCCGACAGGCACGCGAGCCAGACATACCACTTTGCGATGTCGATCGATTTAACGTAGTCATCGTTATCGAACAGGTTTGGAAAACCCACGCCCGCGCGCGTTCTGAGATAGCCGTACAGGGAGGTCTGCGCGACGTGGCTGGCGCGGGACTCGAGAAACTGCCGCAAGCCGTCGCGGTCGTTGATTCGCGTCCGCCGACCCCGTCCACCCGCCCCAAGGTAGTGTCGGAAGGTCTGCCACAACTCCGCGGCTCTGGCCCGGACCGGCCATGGCGCCGTCATATTGTCACCTCTGGACATTAATGATTGAAACAGCGTATCTTTACGGTGCCTAGCGCTCCCCACCGGGGGCAACGGACACTATCCGGCAAGACCACCAAATAAGAGGAGGATAGCGCATGAGCACGGCCAATACCCAAAAAGCGCACTGGGAACGAACCCGCCGGTTGATGATTATCCATTTAACGATCTGGTTCATCTTCTCGTTCGTCGTCCATTGGTTCGCCCCGCAGCTGAACAAGATTTCCTTCATGTATTTCCCGCTCGGTTTCTATATGGCGGCGCAGGGCTCGCTCGTTGTGTTCGTGGTCCAGCTCTTTCTCTTCGCCAAGCAGCAGGAGAAGATCGACCGCGACTGTGGCATGGCTGAAGACGAATAAAGGGGGGAATGCGCCATGAGCTTTTTCAAACCAAAAGGTTCGTTCATCGACAACCTGCCTCGGATCTACGGCCTCTACACCGGCGGCTTCGTTCTCTTTATTGCCTTGATGGCCGTACTGGAGCAGTTTGGACTGGGCGCCGATACGATCGGGATTCTGTTCGTAGCCTTCACGATCTTCATCTATGCCCTGATCGGGTGGCTGTCGCGCACCATGCAGATCGATGCCTACTACGTCGCCGGCCGCCAGGTGCCGCCCGTATTCAACGGGATGGCGACCGGAGCGGACTGGATGTCGGGCGCCTCGTTCGTCGCAATGGCGGGCGGCATCTACATGGGCGGTCACGCCTACCTCGCGTTCGTCGTGGGGTGGACCGGGGGTTACGTGCTGGTCGGAACCTTGATGGCGCCGTACCTGCGCAAGTTCGGCTGCTATACCGTGCCCGACTTCATCGGGACGCGCTATGGCGGCAACTTCGCGCGTTTGTGCGGGGTGCTCGTGCTGGTGATCGCCTCGTTCACGTACGTGACGGCGCAGATCAACGCCACGGGCACGATCGCCTCGCGCGCGCTGCAGATCCCGTTCGAAGTCGGCGTATGGTTCGGCCTGTTGGGCATCCTGCTGTGCTCGATGTTAGGCGGCATGCGTGCGGTGACCTGGACTCAGGTGGCGCAGTACATCGTGCTCATCATCGCCTACCTGGTGCCGGTCATCTGGATGTCGAACAAGCAGGGCTTTGGCATCATTCCGCAGTTGGTTTATGGCGATGCGGTGGCGCGGATCGGCGAGCTGGAGGTACTGCATCAGGTCGGTGTGCTCAAGCCAGCCGCAGCCGTGGCCGGCGTGAGCGCGCTCACCGTGAAGCACGCGGCGTCCGGCGATTCCGTGATCTCGGCAATCCGATTCGTGACGCTCGTCGCGTGCATGATGCTCGGCACCGCGTCGCTGCCGCACATCCTGATGCGCTATTTCACGACGCCCTCGGTTAGAGACGCGCGCAGGTCGGTGGCTTGGTCGCTGTTCTTCATCTTCCTGCTCTACTTCACGGCGCCCGCATTGGCCACCTTCACCAAGCTCCAGGTGCTCGATCCGAACCTCGCCACTAGCATCATCGGCAAGTCGATCGCGGACGTGAACGCGCTCGAGTGGATTCAGAAGTGGAGCAACGTCGGCTTCCTCAAGATCATCGACAGCAACGGTGACGGGATCCTGCAGATCAACGAGTTCTTCATGCGCGGCGACATCGTCGTGCTGGCGACACCGGAGATTGCGGGTTTGCCGTACGTAATCTCGGGCCTCGTTGCCGCCGGCGGCATGGCGGCAGCGATGTCTACGGCCGACGGGCTGCTGCTGGCGATTGCCAACGCGCTCTCGCACGATCTTTACTACAAGATGATCGACCCGAAGGCGGACGTGCGGCATCGTCTGATCGTCGCCCGCGTTCTGCTGGTCGGCATCGGCGCGGCGGGTGCCGTCGTCGCAAGCTTCAGGCTGACCACGATTC
>JAOTTL010000246.1:0-4605 GCA_029864385.1 Betaproteobacteria bacterium
ATTTCTCGCGGTCGAGGACCGGCATGAGTCCGGTGCGCGATGCGGAAAGATCATTCCAGACCATATTGCCCGGCTCCGGCAGGATGCCGCCGGCAGGCTGTGTTTCGTAACCCCACGCGGGCTCGGCGCGCGCAGGGGGCAGATCGCCCTCGCCGCGACCGACGCCTTCCAGAACCTCGAACTCCGTGGCACCGCGCTGAAACGCACGCGTGTTCGAGGCGACGGCTTCGGGATGCCTTCCGGCAAACTCCTCGGTAAGCGCCTCAAGAACCGTATCGGCGCTAAGGAAAGGAAACGCCCCGCACAAACTTCCCAAGAGCACCGCGTTGGGGCGCGATTTTTCTTCCATCGCGATCCCGAGCGCATTGATACGAATGACGCGCGAGGTGCGCGGCAGCGCGGCGAGTTCATCGGGAACAGGTCCCGGAGGCGCGTTGAAAATGAATGTGCCGTTCTTGAGCAGCCCCGCGCGCGTCCCCGGGTGACGTAGAAGGGCCGCATGGAACACGACGACGGCGTCGGGCGTCTCGACCGGTGCGCTGGTGCGGATCGGCCGCTCTGCAGGCCCAAGGCGCACAAACGAGCGCACAAGCGAGCCTTTCTTTTCGGATCCGTAGGACGAGAAATGGGCGCCGTTCAGGTTCATCCGCAACACGGCGGCACTCGCCAGCACTTGGCCGGCGGCGTGGGCGCCCAGGCCACCAATCGACTCAAACCGGATCTCGAAGAACCGATCAGCGCACGGCAGGACCACGCTCTGCCCTTCAGCTCCGCTCTCCGAACTGGCAGGAGTCGGCAAGGGATATTTGAACTCCGCGTCTTTGGGCAGGGGTCGATTCATGTGGCGTTCACCAATGTGACAACAAAATCAGCGCCATTTCATCCATCGTGGCGCTGGAACAGAATTCATTATCACATTACGTCGGCGCCCATTGTTGACATGGATCAAGTCTAAACGACGCGTCCTTCGATGGGAATACATGTTGCCGAACCAAAGTGACCGGGCCCCTTCTCCCTCTTGGATAGCGTGACTTATGCCCGAGTGAGACCGCGGCCACGCTCAATCTGGGCCGGCGCTTCGAACTTTTTCAAGGACAGCGATGTTTGTGCGGCGCAATGTCCGACCCGCGCCCTCAAGATTTCGCCCGGCTCGATTCGAGCCGCCATCGCGGTCGGCGCTGACGCTCAGCGCTATTGGTAGAATCGCGGGCATCATGCTGGAACACGCGCGGCGGGCTGACGCCGCAAAAGGCTGGCTTGTTGTTGCTGTGATCAGCGGCGGGCTGCTGCTCGATCAGGCGTTTGAATTCTGGGGACAGGCTCTCACCAATCTCGCGGTGTGGCTGTTGTTTCTCGAGTGGCTGCGCGCGCGGCAAACTGGATCGTCTGGGCCGTTCCGGTTGCAGCCGCTCCGTTCGTGCTGTTGCTTGCGATCACGGGGGCCGACATTTTCGGGCTCGCGCTGTACTCGATATTCCTCGCATGCATGGCGTTCGGGCGGACCAAGAAGCTCTATGCCGTCATGTTCGTGCTGGCGCTGGCGATGGAACTCTACGGAACCTGGCTCGGCAATTGGACGTGGTCGCGCACGGTCCTCTGGCTCGGACTCTCGACACTCAATCCGCCGCTGGCCGCAGGCGCCTTCTACTGCGTGCTCGACTTGCTGGTAATGGCGACCCTCGCCCGAAGGAGCCGCCGTGCTCTAGCGGTAAACGAGTCCGCGGAGCAGACGAGCGCGGCCTGAGTCCCGGCACGTGGGGTGCCTGGAGTTATTTGAACTTGGCGGCAAGGGCCTCCGCGCCGCGCGCAAGCATCCCAACGTCGGCACCGACAGCCACGAACAGGAAACCCATGTCGAAGCAGCGCTTGCCATCGGCCTCGCCCACCAGTATCCCCGGCGCCTTCCCGGCCTTGCGAATGCGCTTTGCGGCATCTTCCATCGCCTTCCACACGTCGGGATGCTGCCAGTTGCCGAGATGCCCCAGGTCGGCGGCCAGGTCGTTGGGACCGATGAATACGCCACCCACGCCCTCTACTGCGGCGATCGCTTCGAGGTTCTTCAACGACAGACGCGTCTCGACCTGCACCAAGACGCATAATTCGTCATGCACACGCTTGAAGTAATCCTTGATACGGCCATAGCCACTCGCGCGCGTTGCGCCTGCCACACCCCGCACCCCCTGGGGTGGATAACGCGTGTAGCGCACCGCGTTCTGCGCCTCTTCGACGGTCTGCACGTACGGCAGGAGGAGCGTTTGCGCGCCGATGTCGAGAAAACGCTTGATGAGCACCATGTCGTTCCACGCGGGCCGCACGATCGGCGTCGCCGTGCCGACGGCCATCGCGTGCAACTGGGACTGCACCATGGGCAGCTCATTGGGCGAGTGCTCGGTGTCGAGGAGCACCCAGTCGAAGCCGGCGCCCGCGAGCACTTCTGCAACGATGTGGCTCGAGAAGCTCGACCAGATTCCGATCTGGGGCTTGCCTTCCTTCAGCGCGGCCTTGAATTTGTTGCGGGGTAGTTCCACGGTTATCCCTTCAAAGCTGAGACACGAAGGACACAAAGGACACGAAGGTTTTCTACATCAAAAACGCTTCTTGTTAATATCTTCCTTTGTGTCCTTAGTGTCCTTTGTGTCTATTGTGGTTTAAGAATTGATTTTTCAGTGGTGCACTTCCGGCTCCGGCGTCGGCGCCCCGTGCTGAAGGATATCGAGGTCACAGCCCTTGTTCGCCTGCGTAATGTGCCGCGCGTAGAGCGCGCCGTAGCCGCGCGGAAAATGCGCCGGGCGCGGCTGCCACGCCTTACGCCGCCGCGCGAGCTCCTCATCGCTCACCTTGAGCTCGAGTTTCCGCGCCTCCACGTTGAGCTCGATCAGGTCCCCGTTGCGCACCAGCGCGAGCGGACCGCCGACGAACGCTTCGGGCGCGACGTGCAACACGCAGGTGCCGTAGGACGTCCCGCTCATGCGCGCGTCCGAGATGCGCACCATGTCGCGCACACCTTTCTTGAGGAGCTTTTTCGGGATGGGAAGCTGGCCCCATTCCGGCATGCCGGGTGCGCCGAGTGGGCCGGCGTTCTGCAGCACCAGGACGGAATTCTCGTCAACCTTGAGCTGCTCGTCGTCAATGCGCGCCAGGAGATCCCGATAATCCTTGAACACGACCGCGGGCCCGGTATGCGCGAGGAGATGCGGCTCCGCGGCGAGCGGCTTGATCACGGCGCCGTCGGGCGCAAGATTACCGCGCAGCACGGCCAGGCCGCCGTTCTGCGCGAGCGCCTTCTCGCGCGTGCGGATCACATCGGTGTTATAGATTTTCGCGCCGGCAATGTTTTCACCGAGCGTCCTGCCGTTGACCGTTTGGCAGTCGAGATTCAGGTCTTCGTTAAGGATTGCGAGCAAAGCTCGCAATCCTCCGGCGTAGTAGAAATCCTCCATCAGGTAGGCGCCGGCCGGACGCAGGTTCGCCAGCACCGGGACATTGCGCGCGAGCTCGTCGAAGCGGTCGAGCCCGAGCTCGATGCCGGCGCGCCCGGCCATCGCGACGAGGTGGATGACGGCGTTGGTCGATCCGGACAGCGCATGCACGACAGTTATTGCATTATAAAATGCCGCAGGTGTCAGGATCTCCGCAGGGCAGAGATCCTCCCACACCATCTCGACGATGCGCCGCCCGCTCGCCGTCGCCATGCGCGGGTGATTTGCGTCCGGGGCCGGGATGGACGCCGCGCCCGGCAACGTGAGGCCGAGCGCCTCGGCAGCCGAGGTCATCGTCGAGGCCGTGCCCATCGTCATGCAATGCCCATGGGACCGGGCGATGCCGTCCACGGCGTCGTTCCAGTCCTCGTCGCTCAGCTTGCCAGCACGCCGCTCCGCCCAGTACTTCCAGCGGTCGGTGCCGGAGCCGAGCGGCTCGCCATGCCAGTTCCCGCGCAGCATCGGACCGGCGGGCATGTAGATGAACGGCAGCCCCATCGAGGTCGCGCCCATGATGAGCGCGGGCGTCGTCTTGTCGCAGCCGCCCATCAGAACCGCGCCGTCCACGGGGTACGAGCGCAAAAGTTCCTCCGTTTCCATCGCGAGGAAATTCCGGTACAGCATCGTGCTCGGCTTCTGGAACGGTTCGGCCAGCGCGATTGCCGGCATCTCGATCGGAAAGCCGCCCGCCTGCCATACACCGCGCTTCACCTCTTCGGCGCGCGTACGGAAATGCGAGTGGCAGGGATTGATGTCGCTCCAGGTGTTGATGATCCCGATGACGGGCTTCCCGAGGAAGTCCTCGCGAGCGTATCCCATCTGCAGCGTGCGTGAGTGGTGGCCCGTCGCACGCAAGTCGTTACCGCCATACCAGCGGTAACTGCGCAAGTCTTCCGGACGGCGTCGGGCGCGCGCCAAGGCGTTTCCCCCAATGCTGATTATTTGTTCGGCTGGTGCGAGCGCACCCGTTTCGCGACTATTCTAACCCACCGCACGCCGTCCAAACTGCCTTTGTTCGGCACGCGGATGCGGGGAACCGTTGGTGTAGAATCGTGACCCTACCCCGACCATCAGCGCTGCCATTATGAATGCACCCACAGAGAAGCCATCCCTCGCGAAAAACGTA
>JAOTTL010000077.1:0-18514 GCA_029864385.1 Betaproteobacteria bacterium
TGATCATGTCGTCCCCCGCCAATTCCATAGACCCTTCTTAGGAGTGGAAAAAGTCGTCCATATGCGCTGACGGATTTAAGCGATAAGCGTGGCGCTGGGAGTTTAAGGAGTGGTATTCGACATCGGGCTTGGCGTGATGGTATTCACTGCCATCGTGGTTGTCCTAGTGCTGGCGATCCTCCTCGCCCGCGCGGAGCTCGTCGACACCGGTGTCGTCGAGATTAACGTCAACGACGAGCGAACCGTTTTCGCCCGGGTCGGTGAGAGACTTTATCGAGCGTTGTCGCACGCAAACCTATTCGTGCCGTCAGCATGCGGGGGCAAGGGCACCTGCGGCCAGTGTCGAATCAAGGTGCTTGAGGGTGGTGGTGCGGTACTCGGCATCGAAGCGGTGCACCTGACCAAGCGCGAGATAGCGCGCAACGAGCGTCTCGCCTGCCAGGTTACGGTCAAGCACGATTTGCGCATCGTGCTTCCACATGAGGTGTTCGGCGTCAGAAAGTGGCCCTGCACGGTGCGCAGCAACCGCAACGTGTCAACGTACATCAAGGAACTGGTGCTCGATCTGGACTCCGAAGAAACCATAGATTTCCGTGCAGGCGGTTATATACAAATCGAGTGCGCTCCGCATGAGGTGAGATTCGCGAACTTCGACATCGATCCGCCCTTTGACAAAAACTGGCAGCGCCTGCGGCGCTACGTCTCGCGGGTGCGAGAACCCGTGACTCGAGCCTATTCCATGGCCAACTACCCCGGCGAGAACGAGATAATCATGTTGAACGTGCGCATCGCGCTGCCGCCAGCTGGCGCTCCTCCTTCTGCTCCGCCGGGGGCGATGTCGTCATACCTGTTCTCGCTTCGTCCAGGAGATAAGCTGAACGTGTTCGGCCCGTTCGGCGAATTCTTTGCCAAAAAAACCGAGGCGGAAATGGTGTTTGTTGGCGGCGGCGCCGGCATGGCGCCCATGCGTTCTCACGTCCTCGATCAGCTTCTGCGCCTTGAGTCGAAGAGAAAAATCTCTTTCTGGTATGGCGCCCGCAGTCGCCGTGAATTGTTCTACGGCGATCTCTTCGACAGGCTTGCCGCTGAGCACGAGAACTTTTCCTGGCATGTCGCCTTGTCGGAACCACTCCCCGATGATGATTGGCTGGGCTACCGGGGCTTCATTCACCAAGTAGTCTATGAGCACCACCTCGAGCATCACCCTGAGCCGGAGGACTGCGAATTTTACCTTTGCGGTCCCACGGTCATGATCAAAGCGGTGCTGCACATGCTGGAAGATCTCGGCGTTCCGGAAGAGAGCGTGCTTTTCGACGACTTCGGGATGTGAGAGCCCATGTTGGTGGGCGACAGGCGGCTTCATGGTGAAGCGCTCAGATCAGCAGGCGGGTGCGCGCACGCCTAAAGAATTTCTGTAAAGCGCCAACATGTCGGTACGGGTGCGTTCGTTTTGATAGCTTAAAATGGCGGCGCCTTGTTGAGAAATTGGCCGGGAAATAAAGGGACGCCGGCCCAAACTGACACGGATCAATGGACGAATCACCCCGCGCTGTCACTATTTGATAACTACTGAAACCTACTTGAGATCAAGCTTATGGCAAAGCCCGTACCGCACACTGACGCACGAATCGACGAGGCGATGAACAGCGTTCTGGAGAAAGAGCGGCAGTCGCGCGAGAGAATCGAGCAATGCGAGCGCGAGGCGGCCGCGCTTCTTGACAAGGCGCAGCGGCGCGCCCGCGCCGTCTCCGATCGCACCGACAAGCGAATCATTGCGTTCCGGCAGCGCTGCGCGGAGACCACCCAGCGCGCGATGGATACGCTTCTGGCTGAAGACAGCGAAGGATCCGAACGGGCCCCGGAGCGCGAGCGAGAGTCTTCCCAAATCGACGCCGCGGTGCGCCGGCTCGCGGCGAGGCTGACCGGCGACGCTGCGGACGACGCTGATGGAACAGCTCCGCCATGAGCCAGATGGCGAAGTTCGCCTATTCACAAGCGCGACTGCACGCGCGCCACGGCGATCGCCTCGACGCCGCCGGCTGGCGGCGGCTCAGCGGCGTCGGCGATCTCCTTCAGCTGCTTCAGGCCGCCCGCGCCAGCGCGCTTCGGCCATGGGTGCTCCCGTTCAGCGAAGAGACAGACATGCATACCATGGAGCTCTGGCTGCGCCGCCAGTTTCGCGAGTACGTCGATACAGTGGCCGGCTGGCAGCCGGCGTCGTGGCGCGACGCCACGCGCTGGACCCGGCGTCTACTGGATCTGCCGGCGCTTCGCCATCTGCTCTCGGGCGAGCTGGCGTGGCCGTGGATGCGTGAGGACGAGGCGCTCGAGCTGTTCGTGACCGAGGACGGGCAGGCGCGGGTGCAAGCAATGCGTGACTCGGACTGCGCACCTTTAGTGCAAGCCTTCGAAGCCGACCTGTCGCTGCTCGAGGGCTGGCTGGGGCAATGGCGAAAGCTGTGGCCGACGCGCACACTGTCCGCGCCGCTCGAAAGCTTGCGCGTGCTCCTGCGCCGACACCTCGAGGTGTTAACCGCGACGACCGATGTGCGCGAAGCAGAGCGTGAGCGCGAACAGCTCAAGCACCAGCTGGTGGCGGGATTCCGGCGCCACGTGCACGATCCGGCCGGCGCATACTTTCATCTCGCGCTGGTGGCCGCCGATATTGCGGCGCTGCGCGGCGAGCTCGTCCGCCACCGGCTTTTTGATGTGACCCGCCAGGACGTCAAGTAATGCTACGTTCCGTTCCAACCCGCTGGTTCGAGCTGCTCACCGCGCGAGAGGATTTGAGCGCCGCAGTGGAAACGCTGGCGGGAACCCTGGCGGTCGAGCTCGAGAGCCACAGCGAGACAACCGCACCGCTGGCGGTGCCGGACATAAACGCGCAGCTCGAGGAGTACGCGCACCTCGCGCGCCGCTATCAGCCTTACTGGCCTGAACCCGATTATGGAGCCGGTGTCGCGCCGAAGTTACTCGTCGAAACCATGCGTGAAGCCTTGAGTCGGCTCTACGCGTGGCGCGATGGGGCCGAGCCTAAGGTTCGCGACTTCGAACGCCTGCGGTCGGAAGCGACCGAGCTTGAGCTGCTTCGTGACCTACTCGCCGAGATCACCACCAGCGGGCTCAATCTGGAACGCTTCGCCTCCGCCGGCCCGGCGCTCGCGACGCGTCTCTACGTCCTGCCGCCGGAGGCCCGTGTGCCGCAGGTGCCGCCGGCGGTCATCATCCAGTCAGTCACCACCAAGGCGCACGACTTTCTATTCGCTGTGGGTCCTCGCGACGAGATCGGCCTGTTGGACCGAGAGCTGGTGGCGTACAAAGCACGTCGGGTTTCGATCCCAATCTTTCTCGGAGACGACTGGCAGGTTGCGCGCCGCAGGGTTGCAGAACGAATCGACACAATTAGCCGTGAGTGCCAGAGCCTTGTCGATGAGATCCTTGTCATCGGCGAGCATCACCGACTGGCCACGGCGCTGGCAGATATTCATCGTCTGGAGTGGTTCCTCGCCCACGCCGCCCAGCTGCCGGTGAGCGAGAACTTCGGCTGGGTAACTGGCTGGACCAGCGACCCTGACGGCGCGCAGCTGCAACGCCGTCTCGACGCGGCGGGCGTGCGCGGCCTGCTGCGTCTGGTCGAACCGCCTCCGGGGAAACGTGCCCCCACAGTCATGCGCAACCCCTGGTGGGCGCGCCCCTTCGAGCTTTTCGCCAGGCTGCTGGGCACGCCTGGCGGCAACGAAGTCGATCCCAGCCGGCTGCTCGCTGTACTGGTACCGCTGATGTTCGGTTACATGTTCGGCGACGTGGGACAGGGTGCCGTTCTCGTGGTCATCGGGTTCGTCCTGTCCCGGCGCTTTCCCATTGCGAAGATTCTTATCGCCGGAGGCCTGGCCGCGATCGTGTTCGGTTTCGCCTTTGGAAGCGCCTTCAGCCGCGAGGACATCATCCAACCCCTGTGGCTCCATCCGCTCGAGGCTCCGATTCCGCTGCTCGTCATCCCGCTCGTTGGCGGCGTGATTGTCATCATGCTCGGCCTGGTGTTGAACGGCGTCGAGGCTTCGTGGCGCGGCGAGCTCGCGAACTGGTGGCGGCTCGACGCGGCGGTGCTGAGCCTGTATTTGTCGCTCGTGCTCAGCATCTGGCGCTTCGAATTCATGGCAGTGGCCGCAGCTGCGCTGCTTTGGTACCTCACCGGCGTCGCCTGGGAAAGCCGTCACAGAGGCACGTCAATCGGGGGCGGACTCGGGCACCTGCTCGAGAGCACGATGCAGCTTGTGGTGAACACGATTTCGTTTGCGCGGGTCGGCGCATTCGCTCTCGCCCACGCGGGGTTGTCGCTGGCGATTGTCACTATCGCCGACATCAGCCGCAACGCGGCGATCCATATAGTGGTCATGGTGATCGGAAATATATTCGTGATTGTCCTCGAAGGACTCGTGGTCTTCATTCAGACCACGCGTCTCGTGCTGTTCGAGTTTTTCATCCGTTTCTTGCGTGGCGAGGGTCGGGTATTTCGTCCGCTGACACCGCCCGCACCGCCCCAAGTTTCAAATCTAAGGAGAACGTAATGAGCCGAAGTAAAAAGACCATGATTATTTCTCTGGCCGTCGCGGTTTCGGCCTTCGGCATATTGGCCACCGGTCTCATCGTCATACCCCCCGCGGTTGCGGCGGCCGCCGCCGGCCCGGCGCAAGTCGGTGCCAACGCGCTGGGGCTGGGTCTGATTGCGGCGGCAATCGCCACCGGTGGTGCCGCCATTGGCGCCGGCTACGCGGTGGGGCTGGTAGGCAGCGCCGCCATCGGCGCGCTGGCGGAGAAGCCGGAGATGCTGGGGCGCGTGCTAATGCTGGTCGGCCTGGCCGAGGGTATCGCCATATACGGCATACTCATGTCGGTTCTGATCCTCAACCGCATCTAGCGATGCAGGATCAAGGCAGAAAATAATGCCGGCACCCATCTTCATCGGCGACGAAGTGAGCGCAAGCGCCTATCGGCTTGGCGGCGCCAGGGTACGTGTTACCAGCGCCGACGAAGTCGCGGCGGATCTCGCCTGGGCCTGCCGCGAGGCGGAGCTCGTGTTGATCACGGCCGAGTGCGCCGCGCGTCTGCCATCTGACGAACTGGTTAAGACGCAATCACTGCTGCGCCCGCTGGTGCTCGTGGTCCCCGACATGCGAGGGCGCACGCCGTTGCCGGACCTTTCTCAGTGGATCCGCGCACAGCTGGGGCTAGAGGCATGAGTGAGCCAGGCAGCGTTCTAGACGCGCAGGTGACTGCGCTTGAAGATGTGGTGGAAACGAGCCGGGAGGCGCGTTGCCACCAGCTGCTCGAGGATGCCAAGCGAGGCGTCCAAGAAACGGTGAAGCGGGCGCACCGCGAAAATCGAGCGCGCATGCACGCTGCGATCGAGGCGCAGCGAAAAGGCATGGAAGAGACCCTCGCCGCAACCCGCGCGCGGCTTGCGACCCGAGCCCGCCAGCGGCAGCAGCAGGCCGACAAGGAACGCCTGGACCACGCCTGGGCGCGGCTTGGCAAGGTCCTGCTGGAGCGCTGGCAAGACGCGGATATTCGCCGCCAGTGGATACTGGGTCTGGTCGAAGAAGCGCTCGCCCACCTTCCCGGCGACCCCTGGCGCATCGAGCATCCCCTGGGCTTCGACCCGGCTGAGCTGGCTAGTATGAACGAGCGAATCGCCGAGCACTGCGGCGGCGAGCCTGCTGATTTCGTGGCTCGCGAAGTCGCCCGGGCGGGCCTGCGCATCGTCGCCGGCGGCGCGTGCCTCGACGGGACGGTGGAAGGGCTGCTCACCGACCGGAACCGGGTCGAAGCCGAGCTTCTCGCCATGCTTCGCGCCAACGACGAAGACGTTTCGAAAACGTGACCACCGCGAAAATCACTTCGGTAAGCGGCCCGGTGCTCAAAGCGCGCGTTGAGCAACCCTTCCAGATGGGAGAGGCGGTGCGCGTGGGTGAACGCGAACTCATGGGCGAAGTGATTCGCATCCAGGGTCAAGAGATCGTGGTGCAGGTGTACGAGGACACCAGCGGCCTTCGCCCGGGGGGGGCCGTGCTCGGCAACGGACTCCCGCTCGCGGTGCGCCTCGGCCCGCACCTGCTCGGCGGGATCTTCGATGGCCTGCTGCGCCCCCTCACGGGCACGGACTCCGCGTACATCGAACCCGGAACGGTAAAGACGGCGCCGCGCGTGCTTCCGTTCAAGCCCGGCGTCAAAGAGGGGGACGCGCTGAATGCGGGGATGCGTTTCGGCAACGTTCAAACCTCCGGAGGCAAGACGCTGCAATGCCTCGTGCCGCCCGAAGTCAACGGCAAGGTGGCGCGCATGGCGCCGGGCGGCGAGTATGCCGAGGACGCGACGCTGTGCTGGCTGGACGACGCCGACGGTGCACCCTCCGAACTTGCGATGAGCCATATCTGGCCGGTGCGAAAGCCGCGCCCAATCGTGGAGCGTCTTCCGGTCGCGGGACCGCTGCTCACCGGGCAGCGCATACTCGATGCCCTTTTTCCCGTCGCCCAGGGCGGCAAGGCGACGCTTCCCGGCGGTTTCGGCACCGGCAAGACCGTGCTGCAGGAAAGTCTGGCCAAGTGGTGCGATGCGGACGTCATCGTCTATGTCGGCTGCGGAGAGCGCGGCAACGAGATGTCGGGCGTGCTGCAGGAGTTTCCCGCGCTGGAGGATCCGCGCACCGGCCGGCCGCTGATGGAGCGCACCGTGTTGATCGCCAACGTCTCCAACATGCCGGTGGCCGCCCGTGAGGCAAGCACCTACACGGCGGTTTCGGTGGCGGAATATTTCCGCGACCAGGGCTTACATGTCGCGCTCATGGCCGATTCCACCAGCAGGTGGGCCGAGGCCCTGCGCGAGATCTCGGGCCGCCTTGGTGAGCTACCCGCCGAGGCCGGTTATCCGGCTTACTTGAGCAGCCGCCTGGCCGCATTCTACGAGCGTGCCGCGCGCGTGCGAACGCTTTCAGGAGACGAGGGTTCGGTCACGATCATCGGCGCGGTGAGTCCCGCGGGAGGCGATTTCTCCGAGCCAGTGACCACCCATACCAAGCGCTATGTGCGCTCCTTTTGGGCGCTTGACAGCGCGCGGGCCCACGCGCGCTTTTATCCCGCCATTCATCCGCTGCAGTCGTACTCTGAAGACGTCGAGGCGCTCGCGTCGTGGTGGCAGGCGCGCGGCGATCCGCACTGGTCGGAAACGCGCCGACGTTTCCTTACCCTGCTGCAACAGCAGGCGCGTCTCGAGCGCATGGCGCGGATTGTCGGCAAAGACGCCTTACCGATGCGACAGCAGCTGGTGCTGCTTTGCGCACAGGTCGTGTCCGAAGGTTTTTTACGTCAGTCGGCAATCTCTCCGGTGGATCGGTACTGCTCGCCTGAACGCCAGGTGCGCATGATGCGCCTGCTTCTGCGCTTCAACGATCTTGCGGAAAAAGCGGTGGAGGCGGGAGCGAGCGTCGAAGAGCTTTATGCACTTCCGGTGGTCCGGGGTCTGCAGCGCATGGGTGAGGAGATACCGGAAGATCACCTGGATCAATTCGATTCATTGCAGGAGCAGCTCGAAACCGATTTCGCCACCTGGACACGAGCAACCGCCAATGTGGGCTGATCTTTCAGTCGAAGGCACGGCTACCAGCATCGAGGGGCCGCTGCTGTTTATGCGCCGCAACGTCAACGTCGGCCTCAACGAGGCCGTGGACGTCATCGGCCGCGACGGGCGGCGACGCCTCGGCCGCATCTCCTTGCTCGACGAGGAGAACATGGTGGTCGAGGTGCTCGAATCTACCCAGGGTTTATCGCCCTCTACGACCCGGGTTCGGCTGCACGGCGATCAGTTGAAATTCGGCGTTGGGCCTGAGCTTCTCGGACGAATTTTTGACGGAGTCGGCCGCGTCATCGATGGGGGCCCTCCCGTGCCCTCTGTTCAGCGTCTGCGCATAGACGGCTTCGCCATCAACCCGGCGCACCGCGCCAAGCCCAAGGATTTCATCGAAACCGGTGTATCCACCATCGATGTCTTGAACAGCCTCGTGCGCGGCCAGAAGCTGCCAATTTTCTCCGGCGGCGGACTCCCCCACGATCGCATCGCCATTCAGATTGCCCGCGACGCCCGGCTTCGCGGCAAGGGCGCGGAGGCCTTCGCCATCGTCTTCGTCGGCATCGGCGTGCCCCACGATACAGCCGAATCCTTCCGCCACGCCATGGAAACAAGCGGCGCGCTCGAGCATACGGTGATGTTTCTCAATCTGGCCAGCGACTCGAGCGTGCAGCGACTGCTTACGCCGCGATTCGCCCTGACCGCAGCGGAGTACCTTGCGTTCCACGAGGGCAAACACGTGCTCGTTGTCATGACCGACATGACCAACTACAGCGAATCCTTGCGCGAGGTTTCCGCAAGTCACGCGGAAGTTCCGGGACGCAAGGGATATCCGGGTTACATGTACTCGGATCTCGCTACGCTATACGAACGCGCAGGTACTATCATCGGCGTGACCGGTAGCTTGACGCAGCTTCCGATTCTTACCATGCCCTCAGACGATATTACTCACCCAATCCCGGATCTGACCGGCTATATCACCGAGGGTCAGATCGTTCTCGATCGCGAGCTCGACCGCCAGGGAATCTACCCGCCCATCAAAGTGCTGCCGAGTCTGTCCCGGCTGATGAAGGACGGAACCGGGAAAGGCTTCAGCCACGAGGATCACCCGGCGCTCGCGCAGCAACTTTACGCGGCCTATGCACACGCCGTTCAAATGCGGGTGCTGGCGAGTATCGTCGGGACAGAGGGATTGCCCAAAACTGACCAGCGGTTTCTCGAATTCGGTGACCGTTTCGAGCGAGAGCTCGTCCAGCAGTCGGCGCGACGCACCCTGGAGGAGAGCATGGGCGTCGGCTGGGACCTGTTGAAGACATTGCCGTTGTCAGAGCTGCATCGGCTGAGCGACGAGCAGGTCAGCCGCTACATATCAAAGACCGAGTGAGGAGGCTCAAGGCAGTTGGCAAACGGAACCCGCGATCTCCCACCGACGCCTTCGGCGGCACTCGAGCTCAAGGAGGAACGGCAGCTCGTACGCGAGGGTTACGATTTTCTCGACGAGAAGCGGCTGCTGCTCGCGAGCGAATTATTAAAAGAGCTGTCTCGATACGAAGAGCGCTTAGCGGAATTCACCGCTCTTCACGACAAAGCCCGAGAAGCGGTCGCGAGCGCCATGATCTTTCACGGCCTGCACGGCCTGCAGGTTTATCCTGCAGAGCCCTTGGAAAACGCACAAATTCGAACCACCACCCAGTCTTATCTGGGCGTCAGCGTGAGCGAAAGCGAGCTTTCGCTGTCTGTCCCGGCGCAGCCCCCTTACGCCGAGCTGCCCTCCCCCGAAGCGGAGCAGTGCAGAAAACTGTTCAGCGAGATACTTTCTATGGCTGCGGTCCTCGCCGCGATGGCCGGTAATCTGTTTCGACTGGTGGACGAATACCGCCGCACCGAGCGCCGCGCGAGGGCACTGGAGGACGTGCTGCTACCGGAAATTGAGGAGACCTTGCACGACATACTCGCGCATCTGGAGGACACCGATCTCGAGGAGATCATCCGCACCCGGCTAAAGTACCAACACTGACGATGCTCTGAGCATCGAGCCTGGCGGGGGAAGGCGCGGGTTACGCGGAACGCTGGTTAAATCACCCGGCTGAAGAGCCGGGATTCGGGGGAAGCGCGCCACAGCCGGGCGTCGAACGCCATGCAGATATTGCGCACGAAAGTCCGCCCGGACTCCGTCACCTGCAGATGGTTGCTGTCGACGCACACCAGGCCGTCCGCCTCCAGCTCTGCGAGCCGCTCGAGCGATTCGCGAAACGCTGGATGCTCGAGATCCCTATCATTCCACTCGGTCTCGAATCGGCACATCAGGGAGAGGATGTGCTTCCTCAGCAGCTTATCCTCAGAATCTAGAACATGCCCGCGAAATACGGGCAGCTGGCCTGCCATGACGCGCTCCAAGTAGCGAGGAATATCTTTTTCGTTTTGCGCGAAGGCATCCCATGAATCACCGATAGCCGACATGCCTAGACCCACGGTAAGCAAGGTGTGAACCGGCGTGTAGCCCATGAAGTTGCGGTGCAAGGTCCCATTGCGCGCTGCGATTAGCAGACTGTCCGACTCGAAAGCGAAGTGATCCATGCCAATGTCGCTGTAGCCTGCCGCCTCGAGCATCGCTCGACCAGTCTGGTACAGGCGAAGCTTCTCCGAGCCGGACGGCAAATCCTCCTCGCGGAATTTTCTCTGTCCAACTCCTTTTATCCACGGCACGTGGGCGTAGCCGTAAAAGGCAATTCTTTCCGGAGCCAACGGAAGAATCGCTTCGATGGTGCCGGTTACGCTCTCCATGCGCTGCATCGGCAGGCCGTAGACCAGATCGAAGTTGATGGATTTGTAGCCCAGACGGCGCGCGGCATCGGTCACCGCGGCGACGTTTTCAAGCGGCTGGATCCGGTTTATCGCGTCCTGCACCCGCGGGTCGAGATCCTGAACGCCCAGGCTCAGGCGCTCGAATCCGTGGGCTTTAAGAGCTTCCAGATGCTCCGGGGTCGTCGAATTTGGGTGGGCCTCGAAACCGAACTCGCGATCCGGCGGAATTTGTGCCCCCTCGAGTAAGCCCCGTGCCAGGGCGTCGAGGCTCTCCGGACTAAAAAATGTCGGCGTACCGCCGCCAAAATGAAGCTCGCGGAGCTTCGGCGGCTCACAGAACAATGAACGATAGAGATCCCATTCCCGCAGAACGGCTTCCACGTAGGGGCGCTCGACCCGGTGATTGCGGGTGATCCGCTTGGTGCAGCCACAAAACGTGCACAGACTTTCGCAATAGGGCAAGTGCACATAAAGGCTGATCCCCCCTCGCGACTCGGCGCGCGCGAATGTACCCTGCACCCGCTCTCGCCACGCGTCGGCGGAAAAGCGCTCGACGTTCCACGCCGGTACAGTGGGATAGCTCGTATAGCGGGGACCTGGAACATCGTATTTTTCGATCAGTACGGAAGGCGTCTCCCGCACGCCGGACTCACCGGGCTTCGCGCCTGATTCGCGAAGATGCTTCGCTGACCCGGCCTGGGTCAGTGAACTCTGAATCGGTACTCCCGGCGTTTTCATCTCTGCTTCTGCCTGGCGAAAAACGGCATGCGCTTTGAGAAGTCCATGGGCATCGCTAATATAGTCTAACGCGTTTGAATCGACCCCGGCAGTCGCCTGTGGCCACCCGAGCGGGCGCAGGCCCCTTTGCCGGATTGGCGAATCCGCTTACAAGAATAGCTTTAAGGAAACGTCGCTCAAGCCGCGACCGATCATTTTACTCTGCGCGCGCTTCTAGAGCCACGGCCGAACGCGCAGTTTCGATGAGGCGGGGTTTTTCCAACTGTTAAGGAGAACGTCTAATGAACAAGATCAAATCAAGCCCGTCCCGGCGTGACTTCCTGCGCAAAGCCGGCGCCGGAACCGCTTTGGCGGCGATGGGTGGCGTGCTGGCGCCGCTCGTTGCAAGGGCCGCTTCCCACCTTCCCAAGGTTGACCCGAACGACCCCACGGCGAAGGCTTTGGAGTACACGCACGAATCCACTCAGGCAGATAAGCATTGCGCTAACTGTCAGCTTTGGCAGGGCGGCGATAAAGCCTGGGGCGGATGCGCGATCTTTCCCGGAAAAGAGGTCAGCGCCAAGGGCTGGTGCAAGTCCTGGGTACTTAAATCGGGTTGAGCGTTGCTCAAGATAAAGGCCGGCGACTCCCGTCACCGGCCTTTCTTATCTTTCTGACTATCTCAGCTTTTCTTCCAGGAAAGCGCTGAATCGCGCCCAAGACTTCCTGTCCGCGTCCTCGCGGTAGCGGTCGCTGCCGAACACGGTAAAGGCGTGCGGCGCGCCGCTGTAGGTCACCATCTCGTGCTTGATCCCGGCGGCCTCGAGCTCCGAGGCAAGCGCCGCGAACTGGTCCATGGTGATGGCCGAGTCCGCGGTGCCGTGCATCACCAAGATCTCACCTTTCGCGAGAGAATAGTCCTGCCCTTCCGGGGTCTTCAGGCCTCCGTGAAAGGTTGCGAAGCCCTTGAGATCGGCACCGGCACGGGCAAGCTCAAGCACCGCGGCGCCGCCGAAGCAGTAGCCAATCACCACCGCGTTGCCGGTGTTTGCGCCTTTTCTCGACGCAATCTCGAGCGCGGTGAGCATAAGCGCGCGCATCTTCGCCCGATCCTTATAAAGCTCACCGGTGTGCTGGCGCTTGTCCTCGACCTTCGTCGGCCGCACCCCGGCGCCGAAGAGATCCGCCGCAAACGCCGCGTAACCCATTTCCGCCAGCATGTGTGCGCGTTTTATCTCGTAGTCGGTGAGACCGTCCCAGTCGTGAATGATCAAGACAAGTGGCGCCTCACCGCCCGGGGAGACGTAGTATCCCTCGTAGGCTTTGCCGTCGATGGTATAGGTAACGGACTCGCCCGCGGAAGCCGCGAGGGCCAAGGAAGGCGTGAGGGCGACAAACAAAAACAAAGCAATCCACTTACGCATGACGGGTTCTCCTTAAACGGCGGCCGGCGGGGCCTAATCCGCGCCGAGGCCAGGCTGGATTCGCTAAAAAATCGGAACATGCGGTGCCGAAGACCGCGGCGTCGCATAGTGTACGCCGGAACCACTCCTCCAACCCACCCCCGTCGTTTGGACCGTAATCGGTAACGACTTTTGGGTCTGCCAAAATTCTGATCTGGATCAAGTTACCCGCGAACGCAAAGCGTAAATTAGATGCGTACCCGAAGGTTGAGCGCGGAGCGCGATTTCAACCCGCAGAAAGGAGGACCGAAATGAACTTTCTGGTCTATCAGGACGCGAAGGATCCCGAATACTTCATCGTCACTGACGACGCCCACCGGGCTCAGGTCTATGAGAGCCTTGGGGTTCGCGGAGGCGATTGGAAGCCCATCGGGAGCTTCAAAGAGATGGGCGATAAACGCCTCGCATTTGACGAGACCATGGCGAAGGCGTCCATCAAGAAAAAGGGTTATTACAAAGCCCACGCGGAGCATATGGCCGACGTGCCAATTGCACCCGAGATGCCCGGCTAGCCGCATCAGCGGCAAAACGGGTCTCGAGCTAGCGGGGCCGGTGAACAATTCATCGGCCCTTTTTCTTCTCCAGCCGGCCCAGGGGCCTTCGATACCACAGATCCCTACTTGCATTAACCTTTTCTGTGCGAGGATGTGCGCCGTTTTAGAGCGAACGATTTTTTCTTCAACATGATCCAGGGCCAGGCATCCCTCGCCGTATCCGGCAGGCTGGTGGCGGTGTTGGAAGATATTTAGAAAGCCACTCAAGCCTTGAAGCTCTTTCTCGCCTTCGTCAGCGCCACCCTCCAAAGCGCTCGTGATCTGGCGCCGATCATTATCGTTATCGCTCTGTTTCAGCTGGTCGTAATCGACCAGCCGCTGCCGAGCTGGATCGGCTTGCTCGCCGGCACTGCGGTTATCGTCGCGGGCCTGAGCTTTTTTATTTTCGGGCTCGAGATGGGGCTGTTTCCCCTTGGGGAGTCCATGGCACACGCTTTTGTTCGCAAGGGGAGCCTCACTGCTCTCATTCTCTATGCCTTTGCACTGGGCTTTGGTACCACGGTGGCAGAGCCTGCGCTGATCGCCGTCACCGCGGAAGCCGCGGACGCTGCTGCCGAGACTGGCCACATAGCTGAAAGCCAAGAAGCCCGTTCCGGCTACGCGCTGGGAATGCGGCTCGCGGTGGCCCTTTCTGTTGGGCTTGCCATCGTTCTCGGCGTCATTCGCATTCTCAAAGGCTGGCGAATCCACCTCTTTATCATCACGGGTTATGCGCTGGTGATCGTGATGACCGCGTTTGCGCCGCCGGAAATCATCGGTATCGCCTACGACTCCGGAGGAGTGACCACTTCCACCATCACCGTCCCCATGGTTACCGCACTCGGGGTGGGGCTAGCCTCCTCCATTCGCGGGCGCAACCCCATGACCGATGGCTTCGGGCTGATCGCCTTTGCCTCTTTGACGCCGATAATCTTCGTGCTGGCGTACGGAATGTTCATATGAGCGACTTGATGGGGCATGTCGCCGACACGATACTGTCGACGATCCGCGATGTCATTCCCATCGCCGCGGTGGTCATCGGCTTTCAGCTTCTGGTGCTCAAACGCCCGATTCCCAATCTGCGGCGGGTTCTAATTGGATTCGTCTACGTGCTGGTGGGTCTGTCGCTGTTTCTGGTCGGGCTGGAACTCGCGTTGTTCCCCCTTGGTCGCCTGATGGCGACGCAGCTCACCAATCCGACATTTCTTGCCCCCGGCGGAGTGGAACCGACTGCGGTATTACACTGGCTTGACTACCGCTGGGTGTTCCTTTTCGCTTTCGCCATCGGTTTCAGCACCACCATTGCCGAGCCGTCGCTGCTGGCCGTCGCCATCAAGGCCAACGAAATCTCCGGCGGCGCCATCGGCGTATGGGGTTTGCGTATTGCGGTAGCTCTCGGCGTGGCATTCGGGATCTCACTGGGCACTTACCGCATTATTACCGGCTTGCCGATGCACTATTTCATAATCGTCGGCTACGTGCTGGTGATCATTCAGACGTGGTTTGCGCCTAAACAAATTATCCCCCTGGCCTATGACTCCGGGGGCGTGACCACCTCGACCGTTACCGTGCCGCTGGTCGCGGCGCTTGGCCTCGGGCTGGCCGAAACCGTCCCTGGGCGACATCCATTAATTGACGGTTTCGGACTCATTGCGTTTGCGAGCCTTTTTCCAATTGTGAGCGTGCTGGCGTACGCGCAATTATCGGAGCTGATCGGCCGTCGTATCGCCAAAGCGCGTCCAGGCCAATCTGACACACCATGAGCACATTACCCACGAGGATCTAACCATGCATTTCAAGCTGATCGTGGTCGTCGTAGACGACGAAATTTCCAACGAGGTCGCCCACGCCGCGCGGGAGGCGGGCGCTACCGGCGTTACCTTGATTAGCACAGCCCGGGGCGAGGGCATGACGCCGAAAAAGACCTTCCTCGGACTGTCCATGGAGGCTCAGTGCGACGTCCTGCTTCTTGTCGTGGAGGAGCACATGAGCCGGCATATTTTGGAGAGTATTTCCAAAGCCGGAGGCTTCGACAGCAAACCGGGGCGCGGCATCGCGCTTCAGATTGACGTGGAGGATGTCGTCGGCGTATCGCACCAGGTAAAGAAGCTCTCATCCATTGTGGAGGAGCAGTTATGAGTCAGAAACAAATCGTTCGAGTTCGCGATGTAATGAACGATCGCTATATTCTCGTCGACGGGCTGGAGACGGTCGGCGCCGCATTTGCCGAGCTCAAACACAAAGAGGCGCGTTGTATCATCGTCAAGAAACGCAACGAGCGTGACGAGTACGGCGTCGTGCTTCTCTCGGATATCGCCAGGAAGGTCATTGCCCCCGACCGACCGCCCGATCGGGTGAACATTTACGAGATCATGTCAAAACCGGTGATCTCGGTAAGGGCGGATATGGATATCCGCTACACCGTGAGACTGTTCAGCCAGTTCGGAATTGCGGTCGCGCCCGTCATCGAGCAAGGTGAGATCATCGGTGTCGTGACTTATACGGACATCGTACTGCACAGCCTGTCGGCGAACGAGTAATCCCCCGCGATGAGCCTGCCCCGGGAAGAGGGGTCGGTGACTTTGACTCACCGACTCTTTGCTACTCCTTGACTAATCCCAGGTCTTCTCGTTGTCCCACACGTTTTTTGGCAGGGGCAGTCCGGAGAAGTCGACGTCGCTGAGCGGCCCGTCCGGCGAAATGCCGAGCTTCTCCAGCGTGAGCATCAGCTGGCGGGTGTGCTGGCCCGAATGCCAACCGGTGCGCTCGAGCACCTCGTGCAGGCTGACATCGCCGTAATACACCTTGCCCGGCTGGCTGAAGTCGGTTTCGCGTCCCGCCGATTCCCACCAGGCATTCAGCCTCTTCTTGACCCGTTTGCCGTAGTCGAGCAGGTCATTCTTGGTTTTGATTTCCGGAGGAAGATGGCTCAATAGCGCTTCGTAGGTGTAGGGCGCGTCGTGCTCTACGCGATTCAAGAACACTTCGGGGATCTGAAAGATGTGGTAAGCGAGCTGGCGATAGGAGCGCGGCCGGCCCGGGAGCATGGTGTCGAGCTTGTCTTCCGGAATCTGGCGGGCAAAGCGCAGGGCGGCGTCGAGTATGCCGTTGATACGCGCCACCATCTCTTCGGGTGAAAGCATCTTGTGTCCACCCCACTGGAAGCCGGCAACCCGGGCCACATCGCGAAACACCGCGCCATTGGCCCAGTCCGTTCCCCGGGCGACGATGGGCACCATGCGCACGCCGAGGGCTTCGAGCTCCTTGAAGGCGTTCTCGTCCTCGAGCACGTTGATGGACTCGAACTCCATGCCGTTGGAGATCAGAAATTCCTTGGTTTTCAGGCAGCTCGAGCAGCCCGGCTGCCAGTAGACTTTGAGGGGTACTTGTTCGGTGGTTGCGGTCATCACGCTCACCTCGATCTTCTGGTCAGGACAAGGTCGTTTGTTTACGAATCGGGCTTAAGGCTTCGCCCGAGCCAACGCCGATGGCGGCATCTGGATTGAGAAGGGTATTGGGTGAGCGCCGATCCGGCAACAGCGGGCAACAAGACCCTGATCTTAAAGACCCAGCGGGTCAACCTTAAAGAGCAAAGCAATGCCGGGGGGGGTATTCGAGCGAAAAATCCACCCCGGGCGTTAAGCCCGGGGTCAATCAAAAAGAGGGCCGGCCAGCAGAGCGAATGAGGGGGAGGAACAGCTGGCCCGCCCAGGATTTCCGGAGGGATCCAGAACGACTCCGGAAACCTGTTTGCACTCTAGTGCCGATCGACAGATGGCGCGTTGATCTGAGTCAAGCGGGCGGCCGGACGTCCTACTCGGTGACGAAGACCTTCTTCAAGGACCCCTTGAAACACTCGTGCTGCGGGGCGTCGTGCTCGAGCGCCAGCGGCCGACACACCTCAACCTCGGTCGTCGGGCGTCTTTTGCTCTTTTTCGGCTTCGTTTTGCAAATCATCGGCCGCGGCCTGAGCCGCCAGCGCCGGCGTGGCAGCCTCGACGATGACACGCCGCGGCGCGAAGTGAATGCCGTTTTCCTCAAACGCCTTCTGAATACGCGTGTAGGCCTCGCGTCTCACCATGAACTGATGGCCCGGCACGCACATCACCTTGCAGCGAATGATGAGCGCGGAGTCGTCCATTCGGTTGACACCCTGGGATTTCAGCGTATCGAGCATCATAGGCCCCAGCTCCGGATCCGCCATCATCTCCTGACCGATTTTCTTGATGATCTTCCGCACGCGATTGATGTCGGTCTCGAACGGCAGACGCAGCTCGAACTTCATCACGTTCCAGTCGCGGCTGTAATTCGTGATCTGTTTGATTTCACCAAAAGGGACCGTGTGCACCGGCCCATTGTGGTGGCGAAGCTGCATGGAACGTATCGATATCTTTTCCACCGTGCCCCGTGTGTCGCCTACCTCGACGTATTCGCCCATCCTGAAGGCGTCGTCGACGAGAAAGAAAATCCCAGAGAAGATGTCACGCACGAGCGTCTGCGCGCCAAAGCCGATAGCGATACCCAACATGCCCGCGCCCGCGAGCAGTGGACCAATCTGCACACCGGCGGACGACAGGGCAACCATGGTCACCATGATGATAAGGGTCACCAGCAAAAACTTGTGCAGCAAGGGCAGCAGGGTCTGAAGGCGGGTTGCGCCGATGCCGCCTGGATCGAGGGGTCCGGCCGGGTGGCCCTCGGGCGCGGGGCTCACGTGGCGCGACACCGCTGTCTCGACCACGCTCCACAACGCGTACGCGAGCAAAAGGGTTACGCCGACGTCGATCAGCACATGTGCCATTCTCGCGCCGAAGATTCCCTCGACGATGCCTGGCAGATCGATGCGCCACGCCTGCGCGAGAACGACTACGACAAAGATGGCAAAAAGGATGCGCATGTTGCGCAGGGCGACTGCCTCGTAGCTCGGCGTCTGTTTTGAGGTCGCCGTGACTACTGCCGTAGCGGGCTCGTCCGAATCGGGCCCGAACCAACGATGGGCAAGCGCCCTCAGCCCGAGATCCGCAAACGGCACCGCCACGAGCACAAGCAAGCTCACCATGCCGTGAAAAAATTGGCTCTCGCCGGTAGCAAGCCGCACGCCCAGGGCAAAGATCCAGATACCGATAACGTAAGCGATTGCAAGCACATGGCAGCTTCCGACGAACCTGCGTTGGAGTGGACTCACCGCTGCGTCAGAGCTCGATCGGCCACCAAGAATCATCATTGCCGCGCTTTCACGCCAGTACAGGATCATCCCAATCAACGCTAGCATAACCGCCGCCGACAATATGATCCCTACTAACTCTCTCAGCTCGACGGGCAGCCCGAACTCCTTCATCAAATTGAAGTGCAGTCTCAAGAGCAAAATCAGAACCG
>JAOTTL010000078.1:0-18404 GCA_029864385.1 Betaproteobacteria bacterium
GGAGGATGGCGCGTACAAGGGCGCGTATCGCCCAGCTCTTGACTGTCCGCGCCTTGCGCTCACTGATGTAACCTTTTCGTGGACTGTGCGTTGCACGGTTAAGCCCTCAACGCGTTCCGAGCGCCCTTGGGTAGCGCCCGTGTGATACGAGGAGCACGCGGCTTAACCGGAGAGCCTGTTGATGCCTCCACAGCGATGTGCCATCTCCTTTTCCACCTACCTGGCAGCGGTTCTCAGTGCCCTGCACGTCGCCGCCGGGACGCTGGCAGCCTTGATGTCCATCCCCGTCTGGGCGAAGGCGATCTCCATTGTGGCGGTTCTGTGGAGCTTGAAACATTGTCTCGGCGAGGTAGCCCTCCTGCGAACTCCGGGCGCGATCGTGGTAGTCGATGTCACGCGGGAGGGGCGGGTCTTTTGTCGAACTCGACGTGGTGAGTGGCTCGATTGCGAGCTACTGCCATCGAGCTTCGTCTCTCATCGCCTCACAATCTTGAATCTGCGGGTGCGCGGAACGCAGCGAACGCGCTACGTGATGCTGTGCGGCGACAACGTGGATCCTGCAGACTTCCGGCGATTGCGCGCGTGGCTGCGCTGGGCGGCGAGCCGGGCTGTCGGTCGAACGCAAGCCACCGCATCGAAACGACCCTCCTGACTGCGAATCTTCAGGGGGTGTTTGGGCGCCTCAAACCTCACAAAATGTGAGTTTTCGGTCTGAAGGTTGCAAAAGAAAAAGCGTACCGTGTTAAGGCCGGGCATAATCCAAACCATGAACATCACGCTGATCGAAAATTTCCGGGCCGTTTTCTACACGCCTTATTACGCTGCGATTGCCCTTGGCGCTTATCGTGCCGAGGGCATCGAGGTGGAGCTCAAGATCTCGCCGGATGCGGCCCGGACGCTCGAGTCGGTCATGTCCGGAGCCGGCAACGTCTCTTGGGGTGGGCCCGTGCGGGTGATGCTCGCGCTCGAGAAAGATCCCACGAGCCAGCCCATCGCATTCTGCGAGGTGGTGGGCCGCGATCCATTTTTCCTCCTTGGGCGCGCCCCGCATCCTCATTTCGAGTTGAAGGACCTCCTCGACAAGCGGGTCGCAACCGTGTCGGAAGTCCCGACGCCGTGGATGTGCCTGCAGCACGATCTGCGGCTGGCCGGACTGGACCCGGCCAAGGTGACGAGGATCAGCGATCGCACCATGTCCGAAAACGTTGCTGCACTGCGCTCGCGGCAAGTCGATGTCATCCAGGTGTTCGAACCCTTTGCCGCGCAACTGGAAGAAGAGGGGGCAGGGCACATCTGGTACGCGGCGGCGAGCCGTGGACCGACAACGTACACCACATTCAATGCGCCACGGGCATTTCTGGAAGGGGAACCCGAAACTGCTCGGGGACTGTGCCGCGCGATCTACCGCACCCAGAAATGGATGGCGGCAAGGCCGGCCGAGGATCTGGCCGACGTCGTGGCGCCGTATTTCCCGGGCCTTTCGAGGTCGGTGCTGACGGCATCCTGCCACCGCTACCAATCGCTGGAGGTGTGGAACCGGGGGCCCGTCATGGCCCGGGAGGGCTTCGAGTGGCTGCGCGACGCGGGCCTGTCCCGGGGACTCATCACCAGGCGCTATGCGTTTGAAGATTGTGTGGACATGCGATTGGCGGAGTCTGTGGTCCGGGACGACCCCCCTTCGCTCTAAGCGCCCGAACGTCGGACGCCCGTCGCCGCTCATCGACACTGCCGCCATGAGCGTGACATTGTGCATGGCATGGCGGGCGTTACTTGCTTACCCTCTCCATGTTCAAGCGAATCTCACGTTACCTCCACATCCGGGGGGAAAGGGGTAGTGAGCCATGGAAATCCTCATCGTTCTATTCATGCTCATAGGCGTCTTTGTCGTCATGACGGCTCTCGGTCTGTGCATCTCATATGCTGTCGGTAGAGTCCTCTACGATCGTGAGCGCCCCAGGGCGGAGGCCGGCGACGCTGATCAATGCGCTCAATGCAATGTGGATCGCGAGTGGTACGAAGGCATGCCCGGAGCGAAGCAGATTGCCCTTACCGCCTGGTGGTGGGCCAACCGGCTGACCTGGGCGTCGAAAGGTTGTCGGTAGACTAGTCGGCGGGTCGTGCGGGGCAAGTCGGCCCTAGTGGCCCGAGCAAATGGCGAAGACTTGGGCGAACGAAAGGCCCGGTCTCTCCGGTCGTAATCTCCTGGCTTCGCCGATCATGCAACCCGAAGAAACGGCGGCCGCCTGAACGGTGCCGCGTTTGTTCAGGGATCTTTTTCGCGTTCCTTTCCTTGCTTGCGTTTTCGGCCCATAATAAGGGGGTCGAGCACGCCTTGGGTTTGTTTGCAGTTCGTTTCCGGCTGGCACTTTCGGTCCTCTCCCATAGGTTATTTGATGCCGCGTGCACTATCGCGCGCGGCCACGCTACCTCTGGAGGACATTATGTCTACCACCGGCACTGTAAAGTTTTTCAACCCTACCAAGGGTTTCGGCTTCATCCAACCCGAAGATGGCTCGAAGGACGTATTCGTGCACATCTCCGCCGTCGAGCAGGCGGGCCTCGGCACGCTGAGCGAGAACCAGAAAGTCTCGTTCGACGTGCAGAAGGGCAACAACGGCAAGTTCTCCGCGATCAATCTGAAGGCTGTGTGATGCTCCGCGTCGACTGAAAATCCGGCGCGCAGCAGCCGCAAAACCCCGCTTCGGCGGGGTTTCGTTTGACGCGGTTGCCGCAGGCATTTCTCAACGGTCTCTTCCAGGAGTTGACATGAACATCTTTGTGGGCAACCTCGGTCCCGACGTGACCGAGGCGGAAATAACGGAACTGTTCAAGCCATTCGGCCAGGTGGGGTCTGTGCAGCTGGTGCGAGAGTTGTTCACCGGCAAGGTCAAGGGATTTGGCTTCGTGGAGATGCCCGGCAAGCAGCATTCGCTCGCCGCGATCGCCGGGCTGAACGGCAAGGAACTTGCCGGGCGCCCGCTGAGGGTGAACGAGGCGCGGGACCGGCCCGAGCGCGGCCGGCGCCGATAGCCGTCGGGCGCAGCAGGCACGCGTTCAATCCGCGCTGCGATTTGTCCATTTCCGAGAACGTCCGCGCGCACCTGTCGATACGCGATTTCGGGGGAGGGGGCGCCGCTCGAGCGCGGCCGATCGCAAGCGCTTTGCCGATCAGCTGGCCCGCTCCCGGACCCGCCGGGAGCGCCCCCTTTCGCGTTGCAACGGACAAGGTAAAAATGATTGCCCCTCGCGCCGGAACCGCGTATAAGAAAACAGGCGTTTAGTTTCCTCTCCTTGGGCCCGTCTGATTGCGGGCTGTTTCTGCGGCTACCTCTCTCAGGGCTTGGGATTGAACATACCCGGGCTTGCCTCCGTCCATCGATTCTTCAGGGACACTTATGGCCGCCATCCAAACAGAGCTGCTGCCTGCAGAGCCAGACTCACTGCGTCGACTCACCTGCGGCACGGTGAAGAAGCGTATACCCGCCGAGCACAGCGAGAAGCTGGTTCGCTGCGGCTTTGCGAAAAATCAAGCCGGCACACTGATCATCACGATCAGGGGCCATGCAAAACTAGCGTTTGAACTCACTGGCGCGAGCTGGTTTGCCACGCCGATTTGAGTCGACCTGAAAAGGCGCGAGCGATGGATCAGGCGGTTGGTTTTTCCGAGCTGCGCTGGCTGCAGGAGTTGACTCACAAGAGGCGAAAAGGGGTAATGCCCGAGTTGATCGGAGCCAAGCTTCTCAAAAGAGGGCTCATTGAGCGCAAGAATGGCGGCTTCGCGCTCACGGCACGGGGCCTGATCGCGCTTGCCAAGCTGGGCTAACAGGCCGACGCGCATCGAATTGGAGGTGGAGGCGATATCGCGATGATGGCGGGGATGCGTCGGCTTTATTCTCTCGAACCCGGTGAGCGTCGTGTGAAAGACCTGCCTCACACGGCACTCGCCGAGCCGAAGGTCATTGCTTTCTATTTTTTCTCAGCCTGTTTGATGCTCCCAGCGCCCTTGGTGCTGATGGCTGCTTTGGCCGCCTTGATCAAACTGGCGTCTACTTGGAAGATTTCGCGGTTAACCGCTTCGACCTCTTCGCCCGTTGCCGGGTTGATGATTGCCTTGCGCTTCGCCGCGTCTGCCAAAAAAGCCTCGTCCTTGATCATCTTTTGGAATGCTGCACGCAGCGCCATGACAACATCGTCTGGAACACCGGGTTTGGCCATCAACGATCGACCGATTGGCGCACCGGAAGAAACAAAACGAAGTACTTTCTTGGCTTGCGGATCGTCGACAATCTCCTGGAGCAACGGCACGTCCGGTAGGTCGGGATCACGTTGCAAGCCGGCCTGGAGCACGATCTTGATGTTGCCGGCTTTCAATTCGGCACTGTCCCCAGATTTAAATGACGCCCAGTTCTTGGAAACCACATCTGCCTCGCCCCGCAAAATGGCGAGGGTGGCCTTTTTCGAGCCTTTGTAACCGCAGATCAATTTGAATTTCAGTCCAGCGACATTTTTCAACGTCGCCGGCATTTGTGCACTACGCGCCGATTTGCCGGTACAGGCAACGATAAGTTCTGTTTTACGCATGCCTTCGATGGTGGTCGCCGGTGCCCCTTTGCGTACGGCGAAAGCCGCATTGGCTGGCGCAAATCGGCCGATGTAACGGATCTTGGACGCATCCCATTTAGCACGTTTCGGCGTGAGCAATTGGATATGAGCCAAGGTGTCAGGTAAGAGCGCGATAGTCAAACCATCGGCAGCGACATTGTTCAGGTAATTAGCGGCTGCCTTGCGCCCGCCGCCACCTGGCATATGCTGAACAATCACATTCGGTTTTCCGGGAATATATTGGCCGATATGCGCGGCGGCCAGCTGACCATAAAGATCATAAGACCCGCCCGGCGGATGGCCGAGCAAAATCGTCAGATCTCTTCCTTTGTAAAGGTCTTCCACGGTACCGGCTGCTGCGGGCGAAGAAGCCGTGATTACTCCCATCGAAGCAGCGGCAGCTATCATCACCAGTTTGTTCATCATTGACGCGTTTTTCATTAACCGTCCTCCTAATTCATTTGAAAATGCTTGTTTCAGTACGTCTGATAATATGGCGCCAGCTTCGAGAATAAGACGTGCGTCGCCTGGCCTCGATACGCGATTAGATGTTCTTGCGCGTGAGTTAGATTTGAAGTTGTGGACAAGACTGTCATACGGTAAAACGATATCAACGAACCCGGTAGGGCCGCAAGAAGTTTGTGGTGAATGCCCGGTTAGTGGGGAATCCTTAGATGGTCTGGGAAGCAGCGATTACCGCGTTGGGCGTCCTCAGCGATCCAACGCGGCTAATGTTCGTTGTTTTGGGGACGTTCCTAGGCCTGATTATCGGGGTCATTCCGGGAATCGGTGGCCTCGTGGGCTTGGCCCTGTTGCTGCCGTTCACCTTTTCCATGGACCCGTATACGGCCCTCGCATTCCTGGTCGGCGTGCAGTCGGTTACCACCACGTCGGATACGATTCCTGCGGTGCTATTCGGTGTGCCTGGGACGGTCGGCTCTGCGGCGACGATTCTTGACGGCCATCCAATGGCCCGTCGCGGCGAAACCGGCCGCGCCTACGGCGCGGCCTTCACCGCGTCGGTTTGTGGTGGACTGTTCGGTGCATTCGTCTTGGCAATTTCAATTCCAATCCTCCGGCCTTTTATCTTGGCTGTGGGCACGCCGGAATTGTTGGCCATTTGTCTTCTTGGCTTGACGCTTGTTGTCTCGCTCTCCCGCGGCGCCATGGCAAAAGGGATGGTGGCGGCAGCCGTCGGGCTTTTGTTGTCGACTATTGGCGATGAACCACAGACCGGCGAATTACGCTGGTCAATTGATTTGGCCTATCTGTGGGATGGACTGCCGCTGGTACCCTTGGCACTGGGACTATTTGCCGTGCCTGAAATTATTGATCTTGGCGTATCACGCGGCTCGATCGCTGGCGATAAGGTCAAGGATGAGCGGTGGCAGCAACTCCAGGGTGTACGCGATGTATTGAAGAACTGGTGGTTGGTTCTCCGCTGCTCTGCCATCGGTACATTATTAGGGGCGATTCCCGGTGTCGGCGCGTCTGTGATTGACTGGATCGCCTACGGCTACGCCGCCCGATCGGTGAAGGGCGCATCCAAGACCTTTGGTAAAGGAGATGTGCGGGGTGTTATAGCTTCGGAGAGTTCGAACAATGCCAAGGAAGGCGGCGCGTTGGTGCCAACACTAGCCTTCGGCGTCCCGGGTTCAGCCTCCATGGCCTTGCTGCTGGGCGCCTTTCTTATTCATGGGATCGCGCCCGGCCCCAACATGTTGGATAAGCAACTCGACGTCACATTTACCCTGATCTGGACGGTGGCGATTGCCAATATTTTGGGTGCTGGCGCCTGTTTTCTGTTTGCGGGGCAATTCGCACGTATTGCCACTGTCCGCGCTGGAATTCTGGTGCCGTTGATATTCGGCATCATGCTCGTCGGGGCGTTCCAGGGTGCCAGGGATTACGGGGACCTGGTGGTGCTGGTGCTCTCTGGGGCGCTTGGCTGGATCATGAAGAGTAGGGAATGGCCGAGGCCACCGCTTATTCTGGCGTTCGTGCTTGGTGGTTTGGTTGAAAATTATCTGTTCATCTCGCATCTTCGCTACGGACTTGAATGGACATTAAGGCCAGTGCCAATGGTCATGATTGCGATCATAGTATTTATGCTGGTTCGACCGTTGATTTCGTATTGGCGGGGTGGTCAGCGAGCCGGCACCGAGGCATTGGGCTCCGAAGAGGCGACCACTCAGGCGATGAATCCGACCGAGTTTTTAATGTGGGCTGGAACCGCGGCCTTGTTTATCTACGTGTTTGTCAGCAGCGCAGAATGGGAACAGGCAGCGCGCCTAATGCCCCAAGCCGTTGCCGTGGTCGGCCTGATCGCGATTGCCGCTTACGTCGTATGGAACTGGTTTAGTGGCGGTGCGGCCTCCTCAAAGGAAGTAACATCTTGGTCTGGGGCTCTCGGCCAGGGTCTTTGGCTGGTGGGGCTCGTTCTGGCTGTCCGCTTGATCGGCATGTTACCGGCCATGGGGCTTTTCGTGGTTGCTTACATGCGGTTAGAGGGGAAAAGTCCATGGTCGAGTATCGTAATGATTGCGGTACCCTATTGGCTCGCGGCTTTTTTCCTATTTCACAAACTACTGCATCTCCCTTGGCCGCAGTCTTTGCTGGGTGATTGGTTCCCGGTTATTCGTACGAGCCTGGGCCGACTTCTTTAGAGATGACGTTAGCGACACGACGATTTTCGTTCGAAACGTACGCGCGTTTCATTCATGTTAGGGGCTCTTAGATAACCAGCCAGGGAGTGCTTCGTGTGTTAGTCACGTTTCGAACCAACGCCTACGCGAACATAACGATGTTCGGCGACGTCGCTATCAGGTTGCTCAAGCTGATGGGGCACACTGGAACGGTGCCAAGCGCTATTCTGGCTGACGATGTTCCTCAAGCGCTTGCTCGCTTGCAGGCGGCTATCGCGGCGGACAAGGCGGCGTCGGGGGAGAGCACGCCCAACGGTGCCGAGAGCGACGACTCCGAGGAGCCGGCAGTTAGCCTGGCGCATCGGGCTTTTCCGCTGATCGAGCTGCTGGAGGCCGCCGCAAAAAGAAACTGCGACGTGATGTGGGATAATTGAACCGCAAAGCACGCCGAGAGAAACAAACCACGATACACGATTTGCGGCCGTTCGACGCATCATCCATCACCCATCAACCATCAACCATCACGCGTCACGTCTCGCTGCTCCTCCGGCGGTTTGACCGCGCTGAACATTCTGAGAAGCAACAGGTCGTAGACGATCTTCAATGCGCCGCATATGACGAGCGGCCAGCCGAAAGGGGAGAGCGTTAGCAGATAGCCTGCGATGGTCGGACTGATCGCCGCGGCAAAGCTGCGTGGCACGGCCGTCACGCTCGCCGCGGCGGCGCGCTCTTCGGGCGATACCACGGCCATAACGTAAGACGAGCGCACGGGGACATCCATCTGCGAAAGGGCGCTGCGCAGGCACAGGAAGACGATGGCAAGGGGGAGCGTTGGCATCAGCGGGACCAGGATGAGGAATAGGTTGGCCGGCAGATGCGTGAACACCATGGTGTTTATCAGTCCAAAGCGCCCGGCAATCTTGGCTGCCACCAGGAACGAGACGGCTGCCAGGATGTTGGTCCAGAAAAAGATCGTCGAGGCCGCGACGATCGACAGATCGAAGCGCTGGAAAAGCCATAAGGCGATCAACGACTGAACGGCAAACCCGCCGCCGAACGCGTCGATGCTGAAAAGGGCGGCCAGCTTGTAGACGATCCGCTTCGATTGATGCAGCGGGGCACGCTGGTCCGAGGCGGGGGCCTCGATCTTGGGCGAGAGCGTGCGATAGAGTAGCAGATTGCCTATCCCGAGTGCGGCGTAGGCGAGGAACATCATTTGCACCGCGGCCTTGGGCTCAAGCCCGAGCCATGCGCCGAGCAACGCGGGAATTCCGGCGGCCTGCGCGCCGAGTGCGCCGACGAGCGAACCGACGAGGCTGTAGCGGGCGAAGAGCGCGGTCCGCGACTGCGGCGTGACGGAGCGCGCGAGCATCGCGTGCTCGAGGGGAGCGAATACGGTGACGTCTCCCGATGCTGGATTCAACACGCCGAAGACAGCGATGATCAGCAGGGGCCAGAAATCGGTTGCGTGGGTCAGCAACAATGCCACTGCGACGAGCAGCGCCGAGCCGGCCATGAGCAGGCTGCGCGCGCGGTAGCGATGGGCGATGAGCCCAATCGTTAGCGTCATCCCGCCAGCGCCAAACAGTGTTGCTGTAATAATGACACCAACCTGGAGCGCGTCGAAGCCCAGCAAGGTCAGGTAATACGGGAGTAGAAGACTGATATACCCGTCACCGAAGGCGCGCATCGCGCGCGTCCAGAGCAGAATCCGCGCATCGTGCAACGTGCCTGGCGGCAGAAGTCGGGGTAACGGGGGCATATAACATCCGTGAAGGGTGATTCGTGAATCTTGAATCGAAACGTCAAGAACCTAATATTAAGCGACCGATGGACGCCGATGAAACCCGACGATGATGATTCACTTGAGTTTTCTATCTGCGTTCAATCCCCCATCCCCGACCCTTCCCCCAAAGGAGGAAGGGGGACAATTGCTTCCTCTCTCCCTTTGGGAGTGAGGGAAAGCCTGAGGGCTGGCGTTCATCTGCGGCTAATGTTGTTTTTTGATTTTTCAGACGTGTTCTAGGCACGACTCACGCCTTTAACGTGAAGGGCAATGTTGGTAGGATGCCCGTTTTTCCTGGGAGACCCCAATGATCGACGCTTACACCTGGCCCACGCCCAACGGCCACAAAGTCCACATCATGCTGGAGGAAACCGGCCTTCCGTACCGGGTCCATGCCGTCAACATTCGGCAGGGCGACCAGTTCAAACCGGAGTTCCTGAAGATCAACCCGAATCACCGAATCCCGGCGATCGTGGATTCAGAAGGGCCCGATGGCAAGCCGACGTCCCTGTTCGAGAGCGGGGCAATCCTGCTCTATCTCGCATCCAAGACCGGCAAACTTGCGCCCAAGGATCCGCGCGCGTACTGGACCTGCGTGCAATGGCTGATGTGGCAGATGGGCGGCGTCGGTCCGATGTTCGGGCAGGCGACCCACTTCCGCGGTTACGCGAAGGAAAAGCTCCCGTATCCGGTCGAGCGCTATACCAACGAGGCAAACCGGCTCACAAACGTCCTCGACGGGCGGCTTGGCGAAGCGCGCTACGTTGTAGGAGACGAGTACACGATTGCCGACATCGCGATTTTTCCCTGGATGCGCGGGTCCGAGCGCCGGGGCGTGGCCGTTGCTGACTACCCCAACGTCAAGCGCTGGTTCGACGAGATCAATGCGCGCCCGGCGGTGCAGCGCGGCGTGCAGGTGCTGCAGGACGTGCAGGCGGCAGCCCAGGCGCCGCATGATGACAAGTCGTGGGAGATCATGTTCGGCAAGGTGCAGTTCGGGAAACGCTGAAGCTGTGACCAGTGACGGGTGGCGCGGGATAATGGAGCGGATCGAGTGAGCAATGTCCTCGAGGCTTGCGTTGCGCAGGCACGCGCAGGCCCCGGGCGGCTGGTATTCCCGGAAGGACAGGACGAGCGCATCGTCGCGGCGGCGCGGAAACTGAAGGACGAGGGCATCGCAATGCCGGTTCTGCTCGGCTCGCTGGGGGACATCAGGACCGCGGCCAAGCGCGCGGGTGTGCCCCTCGAGGGCATCGAGCTGCTCGACCCGGACCAAAGCCGCAGGCTGAAAGCATACGCTGATCTCTATGCCGCCAGCCGTCCTACGGCCAGCGCGAAGGTTGCCGAGCGGCTGGTGCGCAAGCCGATGTTTCACGCCGGGATGATGGTCAAGGCCGGCGACGCGCATGCGATGATCGCGGGCGTGACGAGTACGACGGGACGCGTGATTGAGGCAGGTTTAATGACCGTTGGCCTAGCCGAAGGCATCCAAACCCCATCGAGTTTCTTCCTGATGATCGTTCCGGATCGGAATGGGGCGGGTGCGAGGGACTTTATCTATGCCGATTGTGCAGTCAATGTGGATCCGGATCCCGGGATGCTCGCGGACATTTCGCTGGCGTCCGCGGAAAGTTGCCGCGCGTTGCTGCGTGAGGAGCCGCGCGTGGCGCTGCTGTCGTTCTCGACCAAGGGCAGCGCGCAGCATGCGCGTGTCGAGAAGGTGATCCGCGCTCTCGCCATCGCGCGCGAGCGTGCGCCAGGCCTCGCCATCGACGGCGAGCTGCAAGCCGATGCGGCCCTGATGCCGGCGGTGGCGGCGAAGAAGCTAAAGGGCGAGAGCCCGGTGGCGGGCAGGGCGAACGTACTTGTGTTTCCCGATCTGGATGCGGGGAATATCGGCTACAAGATCACGCAATGCATGGCCGGCGCGCAGGCGATCGGACCCGTGTTGCAGGGATTCGCGCGGCCGATCAGCGATCTTTCGCGCGGCGCGAGCGTCGACGACATCGTCGCTACTGCGGCGATTGTGCTCGCGCAGACACGAAACGGTTTTTGACCGCAGATAAACGCAGATACACGCAGACAGAAAACCCGCACGAATCAAACTACATTTGTTTCATCGGCGTTTTGAATTAGTAATTCTGGATCCGTGTTTATCTGCGGTTGAATTCGTTATTCAACGGTTCTCGATTGGCACGTAATCTCGCGGCTCGGGGCCGTTGTAGAGGGTGAGGGGACGCAGCAGGATGTTGTTCTCGATTTGCTCGAGCACCTGCACCGTCCAGCCCGGCACCCGACCTACTGCAAAGATCGGAACGAAAAGATCTTCCGCTATGCCGTTGAGGAAGTAGACGACCCCAGCGTAAAAGTCGACGTTCACGTTCACGCCATGGCGCGCGTAGGGTTTCATCGCCTCCACGACCGTTTCGAGGATCTGGTACCACTGCGGCTGCCCCATCTCCCGGGATAATTTCTCGACGCCAGCGCGCATGTGGCGTGCCCGGGGATCTTCGGCGCGGTAGACGCGATGGCCGAAACCCATGACCGGCTCCTTGTTCGCGCGCTTTGTCTTGACGTACTCGGTTGCCTTGGAGGCATCGCCGATTTCCTGTGCCATACGCATTACGTTCTCCGCTGCGCCGCCGTGCGCTGGCCCGGCAAGCGCCGCTACGGCCGCCGTGATCGCCCCATGCAGGTCGGCATCGGTGCCGGCGACGACGCGCGCGGCGAACGATGACGCGTTCGAGCCGTGCTCCGCGTGCAGAACCATGTCGATTTCCATGAGCTGCGCGGCGTCTGGGCTGGGCTCCCTGCCTTTCAGCATGTAGAGAAAATTGGCAGCGTGGCCGAGGCGGGGGTTGGGCGGCACAGGCTTGCGGTCGTTGCGAATGTGCTCGTGCGCCGCAACGATCATCGGTACCTGGGCTGTGAGCCGGATCCCCTTGCGCAGGGTCGCCTCGGGCGACTTGTCGGCCGTTTCCGGATCGAAGGCTGAGAGGGCAGAGACGCCGGTGCGAAGCACGTCCATGGGATGGGCATTCTTGACCATGCGGATGAGCTCGTAGAGCGGCTCGGGGAGCTTGCGCGCTGACTTTAGCTCCGCAGTGAACGCCTCGAGCTGCGAGCGTGTGGGTAACTCGCCCATGAGGAGAAGGTACATGGTCTCCTCGAAATTCGAGCGTTCGGCAAGGTCGTGAATGGAGTAGCCGCGGTAGCGCAGCTCGCCCGCGCGCCCGTCGATGTAGCACACGCGGGAGCGGTCGAAGTACACGCCTTTCAGGCCACGATGGATCTCGATTTTTTCCGGTGTTTCAGTCATAACAGCCCTTTCGTCTCGCGATAGCCTACTTGCGCACCTCAGTGTAACGGTATCAGAAAATGGAATTCAGCCGGAACGGTGCCTGATTATTGACCGGGCACAAGGCGTGTGGGAAGCTTGCGCACCCGCACCGCACCGCCAGTCCGACGATTGCGGCGTACTTGCTCGTCATCTTCACCGCCCTGTTGATGGAATCATCGAAACGCAATGTCACGGTCCTGTCGGGATGCCAGGGCCTCCTGCTGATCAACAACTCGATTCTGATTACGGTCAACGCGCTGGCGGGCTACGCGCTTGCCCCCAACAAGGCGATGGCTACGCTGCCGGTCACCATGTACTTCATTGGATCGGCGTTGAGCACGATTCCCATTTCGCTGCTCATGAAGCAGGTCGGGCGGCGGGCGGGTTTCACCCTCGGTGCGCTGTGCGCCGTCGTCGGTTCGCTCGTGTGCGCGGCCGCCGTGTACACGAAGAATTTCTGGATGCTCTGTGCCGGCGTCCTGGTGCTCGGTGTCTACTTCGCCGCGGGGCAGTACTACCGCTTCGCCGCGGCTGACACCGCGCCGCTCGATTTCAAGAGCAAGGCGATCTCGCTAGTGCTCGCGGGCGGGATCGTCGGCGGCTTTATCGGACCCGAGACGAGCAAGCTGACGATTGACCTTGTCGCCGGACACACCTACGTGGGCCCGTATTTCTCGCTCATGGTGTACGCGCTGCTCGCGGTACTGCTGTTGCGGTGGCTGCACATTCCCCCGCTCTCGGAATCGGAGCGCAAGGAATCAGGACGGCCCCTCGCCGTCATCGCACGGCAGCCCACGTTCATCATCGCGCTACTGTGCGCGATGATCTGCTATGGCGTCATGAACCTCCTCATGGCGTCCGCGCCGCTTGCCATGATCGCCCGACAGCACCTGTTCAGCGACGCCGCCTTCGTCATTCAGTGGCACATCGTGGGCATGTTTGCGCCATCCTTCGTCACCGGTTCCCTGATTCGGTGGTTCGGTCTTCCGCAGGTGATGCTCGCAGGGGTGGCGCTTAATCTCGTTTGCGTCGCTATCGCGATCAGTGGGGCCGAAGTCATGAACTTCTGGCTTGCCATGCTGCTGCTGGGCGTGGGGTGGAATTTCATATTCGTCGGGGCCACTGCGCTGCTCACGGAGACGTATACGCCGGCCGAACGAGCGAAGGTGCAAGGCGTCAACGATGCGGCGATCTTGATTACCCTGGTCGCGAGCTCGCTTGCGTCGGGCGCGTTGTTCAGCTTCCAGGGCTCGCAGGCGATGAACTATTACGCCGTGCCGGTTCTCGCACTGGCCGGCGCTGCCATCCTCTGGCTCGCCGCGCGTCGGCGCCCGCCCCAGCCAGCCTGACGACCCACGCCGCTTCGGGGCGTTTTTGGGGTAAAATTCCCCCGGCAAGACGAGCAGACGCGAGTCGCCTTGCCTTTGTTTTTTTGAAGAAATCATTATCCGCGCAGCGTAGAGGAACGGTATGACTCAGCCCGCCTCCAAGACTCCCCTTAAAGAAGCGCTCGCAGCCCCCGCCTACGTCCAGCACGCCAAGCTCAAGGCCTGGGTGGCGGAATTGGCCGCTCTGACCAAGCCGGACAGCATTTACTGGTGCGACGGCTCCCAGGAGGAGTACGACCGGCTTTGCGACGAAATGGTGGCCTCGGGCATGCTGATCAAGCTGAACCAGGAGAAGCGCCCGGGCTGCTTCCTGGCGCGCTCCGACCCCGATGACGTCGCGCGGATGGAAGATCGCACGTTCGTGTGCAGCCAGGTGAAGGAGGACGTGGGTCCGAACAACAACTGGATGGCGCCGGACGAGATGCGGGCGACACTCGGCAAACTCGTCGACGGCTGCATGCGCGGGCGCACGATGTACGTGATTCCCTTCAGCATGGGCCCGCTCGGCTCGCACATCGCCCACATCGGTGTTGAGTTGACCGATTCCCCGTACGTCGTGGTCAACATGCGCCTCATGACGCGGATGGGCCGCAAGGTGCTCGACGTGATGGGCGGCGACGGCTACTTCGTGCCGTGCGTGCACTCGATCGGCGCTCCGCTCGCGCCTGGAGAAAAGGACTCGGTGTGGCCGAGCAATAAGGAACACAAATACATCGTGCACTACCCCGAGACCAAGGAAATCTGGTCGTTCGGCAGCGGCTACGGCGGCAATGCTCTGCTCGGCAAGAAGTGTCTCGCGCTGCGCATCGCCTCGATTATGGCGCGAGAGCAGGGCTGGCTCGCCGAGCACATGCTGATCCTGGGCATCGAGACGCCCGAGAAGAAAAAGCATTACATCGCGGCGGCGTTCCCCAGCGCCTGCGGCAAGACCAATCTCGCGATGCTCATCCCGCCCGAGGCCCTAAAGGGCTGGAAAGTCACCACCGTGGGCGAAGATATCGCGTGGGTCAAGCCGCACGAGGACGGGCGGCTCTACGCAATCAACCCGGAAGCCGGCGCCTTTGGCGTTGCGCCGGGCACCTCGATGGAAACCAATCCGAACTGCATGGCGGCAGTGACGCGCAACACGATCTTCACCAATGTCGCAATGACGCCGGACGGGGACGTGTGGTGGGAGGGCATGACCAGGGAGCCGCCCAAAGAACTCATCGACTGGCAGGGCAAATCGTGGACGCCCGGTTGCGGACGCAATGCCGCACATCCCAACGCGCGCTTTACGGTGCATTCGAGCCAGATCCCTTGTCTTGATCCGAACTGGGAGAACCCCGATGGCGTGCCCATCAGCGCGTTCCTCTTCGGCGGACGGCGCGCCACGACCGTGCCGCTGGTCACCGAAGCGCTCGACTGGGAACACGGTGTGTACACGGCTGCGACCATGGCCTCCGAGACCACCGCGGCGATCATCGGTAAAGTCGGCGTGGTGCGGCGCGATCCCTTCGCGATGCTGCCCTTCTGCGGCTATCACTTCGGCGATTACTTCCAGCACTGGCTCAAGCTCGGACGCGGCCTGAAGAACCCGCCGCGTATCTTCGGCGTCAACTGGTTCCGGCGCGACGAGCAGGGTAAGTTCCTCTGGCCCGGTTTCGGCGAGAATATGCGCGTCCTGCAATGGATTGTGGGGCGTTGCGAGGGCAAAGGCGGCGCCGTGGAGACACCCGTCGGCCGAGTGCCGCACTACGAGGACCTCGACTGGAAGGGGCTTGAAAATTTCGACCGCGCACGCTTCGAGAAGCTGATGAAGCTTGACGACGGGCAGTGGCGCGCGGAGTTGAAAGAGCATGCCGAGCTTTTCGAAACGCTCAGGGCGCGCCTACCGAAGGAGCTCATTGTACAGCGAGAGGCGCTCGAACGCGGATTGTGATTCCTGCTTTCGGATAGCGATCGCGACCGTCATGACGACCGCCGAGGCGGTGCTAAGACCAAGTTCGTAAACACCGGGGAGCACTATGCCGCAGGTTCCGCATGCGCACGATCATGGGCGGCAAGCAGTAGGACGCCACCGGCCGGGCATGCCGTCGTGACGACGGCTCCTGGGCGCCGGTCAGCTGACCACGGGCCGGGCAGCTCAGCGGCTCATCCGACCTTGACGGATGCGCCGGTCTCCATCGAAGTGATGACGCCTTCGAATGCCGCCACCGTGTTCACCATTTCTTCGGGCGTGATGGGGTAGGGCGCACGGCCTTCAACGGCGTCGGCGAAGGCGTCGAACTCGGCGCGCAGGGAATCGATCTTGTCGAATTCGCGGCGCTCGACCTTGCCGCCTGTCAACCGCACGATCGTCTCGGTCTCGCCGAGCGCCTCGACCGATCCTTCATCGCCGAAGACCTGCACGCGCCAGTAGTGGGGCGAGGCGCGCACGGCGCCGAGGAACCCGCTCAGGTTGTTCGCGAAGCGGAACAATACGGAAACCGTGTCGCGGGGATCCGGTCCCTTGCGGAAGGTCGCGACCCGCGCAGTCACCTCGGCCGTAGGGCCGGCGATGCTGGTAAAGGCGTCGAGCAGATGGATTCCGGTCCCAGTCATGCCGCCACCGGGCGACTCGGTGGGCAGCTCGCGCCACGCTGAGAAATGCAGCCCCGAATTCTCGTTGCTGTAGTGACCCTCGATGTGCATGACCGTGCCGAGTACGCCGCTTTTCACCACGCGCCGCAACTCGGCCATGGAAGGCCAGAAGCGCTTGTTCTGGCCGACCCCGATCGAAACATTCGCCTTGCGGCAGGCAACGATGGCGCGCTCGGCATCGGCGCGCTTCAGCGTGAGCGGTTTTTCGCAGAAGACCGGCTTGCCAGCGCCGGCGACGCGCACGATCTGGTCCGCGTGCAGCGAATGCGGGGTTGCGAGCACGACGGCCTGCACATTCGGATCGGCGAGCGCCTTGTCGAGATCGTCGCTCAACGTGAAGCCGTTCGTCTCCGCGATCGGTAGCGCGGCATCGATCTCTTTGCTTACGCCGTGAACGAAGCGCAGCTTTTCGCTCTTGCCCTGCACCGCGCCGACGATGTTCTTACCCCACCAGCCCAATCCAATAATTGCAGCATTAATCATCAGAAACGACCTCTCGATGCTTTCAATCTAAGGGCGTGACCCGTGACCTGTGACCCGTGATCCGTGAATCGTGATTCGAAAACCGTGGAGGAGGAAACTCGCATTAAAAAATCGCGCCGTGCACGCTCGTTCGCGTGAGACTGAATTTTCCAATGGAGCGCTCGGCTATAACCCGGCGCGATTTTTTCCTTTGACCGCCTTGTTGACGACGTTGACCGGCCATTCACCCGTGAGGACGCGGCGCACCTCGCTCGGTGCCCCGGCTTGCAGGCCCTTCATGGCAGCTTCGCTATACCACGCGCAATGGGGATTGATGATGACGTTCTCGCGTCCGCGAAGCGGATGGGGATCCGGCAGCGGCTCGGGATCGGTCGTGTCGAGCCCGCAGCCGGCGATCTTCTTCGCGTCGAGGGCCCGCATCAGGGCATCCGTGTCCACCACAGGGCCGCGCGAGCAGTTGATGAGCAATGCGGTCGGCTTCATCTTCGCGAACGCGTCGTCGTTGATCATCTTCCGCGTCTGAGGTGTAAGCGGCGGGTGGACTGAGATGAAATCGCACTCGGCCAGCATCGCGTCGAACTCCATCTTCTTGCCGGGCTCCTTGAACTGCCCCTCCGTGATGAAGGGATCTGAATAGAGGACGCGCATGCGGAAAGCGGAGGCGCGCACTGCGACTTCCCGCGCAATGTTGCCGAATCCCACCAGACCCAGCGTGCTTCCCGCGAGACGGAACATCGGCTTGCCGGGCGGAACGGCCCAAGTGCCGCCGCGCACCAAGCGGTCATAGAATGCGACCTTCCGCGCGCAGGCGAGCAGGAGCGCCATGGTGTGCTCCGCGACTTCCTCGATGCAATAGCTCGGGTTGTTGGTCACAATGATTCCCGCCTTGGTGGCCGCATCGAGATCGATGGTGTCCACTCCGATGCCATAGCGCGCGATGATCCTGCATTTCGGCATCTTTGCCATGTCGTCGGCCGTAATGGGGCCGGCATAGGTGTTGAGCAGCGCGTCGCAGTCTGCTGCCTGCGCGATGAACTCATCGGGCTTCTTGGTTTGCAGCGGGACCAGATCTGCCAACCCTTCGAGGGTTTTTTTCTCGACGTCCAGCGATTCCCACACGTAATCTGTCAGCACCACTTTTGCTTTGGCAGCCATTGCTTTGTCCTCTCAAATGCGTGAACCGTGAATTGTGATCTGTGATCCGACGTTGCCCGGCAAGGGCGATTCTATCGGCTCACGGCGCACGGTTTACTGATATATCTCAAGATTCCAGCAGTTAGGGGGGCGCCGGCCTTCCAACACCGCCAGGATGTTATCCACCACAACGTTGGCCATTTCCTCTCTGAGCTCCTTCACCGCGCTCCCGAGGTGGGGTGTAAGCACGACGTTTTGCATCGCGAGCAGCTCGGCTTCGACCTGGGGTTCATTCTCGAATACATCAAGCCCGGCACCGGCAATTCGCCGCTCCGCCAGCGCCCGGATGAGGGCCTGCTCGTCCACGATCGGGCCGCGCGCGGTGTTGATGAGAAAGGCGGTCG
>JAOTTL010000247.1:0-4522 GCA_029864385.1 Betaproteobacteria bacterium
CGCCGGCCTTGGTGGTCTGGGTCGGCACGATCTTCCCGAACTGCTCCTCGGTGAGGAGCTGAGTCACCGCCTTGACGCGGCCATTTTTGCCGAACCGGAACAGATAAGTCTCGGTGCCCCTGGGCCCCGTCGCGTACTCCCAGAGCTCGTCGCCATCGCGGTCGAAACGAATGTCGGTGGGGCTGCCCATCCTCGCGCGAACATCCGTGATCGTGCTCTGCTGGGGCACGAAACTGCCGGGTGCGGCGCAGCCAGCCAACACGCTGGCGAGGAGCAGAAAGAAGAGCGTCTTTCGCATGGTCATCAGCATAGCTTTTTTCCATTGCTCACGGTGTAAACACATTGCCCAAAGCGTAAATTCCCTCTCGTGCACCGCAGACGGGGTTGGGGAGCCGGTTTTGCGCCAAGCCGTCGATCGTTCCAAAGGGGTAGCGACGGGCCACGGCTCATCCTGTAAGCTTTAATTACTGCCACTCATGGCTAGGCATCGCCGACCGGGGACCGAAGCAGGGCACCATGGCCCACTCGAATTCGAACCGCAGGCTATCCGGGCCTCGCATCGCGGCGCTCATCGCCTTCCTGCTGGTTCTCGGCGTGTCCGCGTGGTGGCTGCTGGCGCCGCCTTCCGGCATCAGGCTGGACATGACGGTCGAAGGCATGGCGCAACTCATTCGATCGTGGGGCGGGTGGGGCGTCGCCGTCTCGATCGGCTTGATGGTGATTCACTCGTTCGTGCCGTTTCCGGCCGAGATCCTCGCCTGTGCCAACGGCATGATCTACGGTCCGGTGTGGGGCACGGTAATCACCTGGATCGGCGCGATGCTCGGAGCGTCGGTGGCGTTCGGGCTGGCGCGGTCGCTTGGCCGGCCGTTCGTTCAGCGGATGCTCAAGGAAGCGCAGCGCGAGAAGCTCGCGTTCTGGTCGCGTGATCGCGGCGGGATCGCGTTACTGACAGCACGCCTCATACCGGTTATCGCCTTCAATCTCATTAACTATGCGGCTGCCCTGACCGAAATCTCATGGTCGACGTTCCTGTGGGCAACCGCCATTGGAATACTCCCGCTGACCGCGTTGTCCGCTATCCTGGGCGATCGGATGCTGACCATGCCACTATGGGGTTGGCTGTTGTTGGCTGCCGTGGTTCTGCTCACCTGGTTCTGGCTCGAGCGCCGCTGGCGCATTGCGCAGCGCCCGAGTCGGTAAAGCGCCAAAAGTGATGGGTACTGGTGATGAGAGATGGTGATGATTAGTGGTGATGTACTACGATGCAGGGGTGATTCATCAATATTTCGCATCACCATTTTCCATCACCATTAATCATCACTTCTTTTCGGATCGTCGGTGTCTATCGGCGGCAGACCAGACTTAACTCAGAAGTCAGAAGGCAGGGTGACCGCCTCACGGACCTTGACGAGATCCAAGATGCCGCTACGAGAAGGACGTTTCTTCTATCGAGGATAGGAGAATTTGCTCATTCCCAGGGGCGAACGGCGATCATAGAATTGCAGTATTGCGTCGATGCGCCCGGGGGAAATTGACGATGCGCTGTCTATTCGCACATAAGTGGGTGATGGAAAAGGCATTTAACGTCAGGTCTCGTGTTCCTTACGTTAGGTCTATTCTTCCTTACAGAACATGTGAGAGGTGCGGAACGATGCAGCGGGGTACTTACGATACTTTTTGGAGAGACGTTTCCTGGGAGACGATGAGAGAGCGTGCCTACATTAAGTCGGAGCAAATCCGGATTGTCCGCCAACCCTCTTCTCGGCTCGACCAATTAGCCCATTTATTAGGACTGCGTCGAAGCAGGATGAGCGATGGGACGAGATCAAGTAAACGCTCTGCACTGACCCGAAGTTAGCTGGCGTCAACGTTACTGCAAATTACACATCCCGCTACAATACCCGCATGCACGCCCTTGTCCGCCCCGGATCGAGCCGCAATCGCTGCGACCGGCAAAGCGCAACAGGCGGGCGGGATTGTTTTTCTTATCCGTTCGCTGGGCTCGCGTTTATCGGCTACGGGCGACGCAGTTGAAGGCGGACGCGCGCACCACACGTCTGATCGATACCCGCGAGTTTCCGGTCGCTGTCTGCGCTTGGAATTGGTGAGGGATGTGTGAGTGCCGCAGCATCCTCGTCCTTTCCTCTCTAATCAGTGCCTCGCCATGAAGCGACGCCTGGTGCAGATAATCGCTCTCTATTGCCTCGTCGTAGCGGCGGTCGGATGTTCGGAAAGTCGAACGTCGGGAGACAACGGGCGATCGACCAAGGATCCGTCTGATCGCTCGGTGGAGCGTACGGCACGCACGGAATCGAGTGACGTGAAGGGCGGTGAATTTGGGGACAGAGCCGCGAGGCGCTCGAACGGCTGCATCGGAGGATCCCTGACTCCTGGTGTCCATGAGCGATCGCTCCGGCATCAAGGCTGGGAGAGGCGATATGTCTTGGCGATTCCAAAAGCACCTCACGGAAAGCGTCCAGCCCATCCAGCGTTGATCGCGATGCATGGTTTCGGGGGTAATGGCCCGGGAATGCGTAGACTGATGCAATCTTCCCGCGATCGCTTCGAAGATACCTATGTCGTCGTCTATCCGGATGGCGCCGGCTCACCTGCCGACCAGCGTGGCTGGAATTCCGGGCATCCAGAGTGTTGCGGGACGGCGCTGCATGAAGGCTTGAACGATGTCGCATTCGTCAGAGCACTCGTCGCTCAAGTGGCCAAGTTGGCCTGTCTAGACCTGAATCGTGTCTATGCGACGGGGTTCTCCAATGGAGGGGACATGGCTCAGCGCCTCGCGTGTGACGCGAGCGATATCATCGCCGCTGCCTCCTCGGTCGCTGGGCGATTCGACTATCACGCGACCGCATGCCCTGGTAGGCGTGCGGTACCGGCAGCGCTTTATCGGGGAAGAAGAGACTGGACTGTTCCCTTCTCGTCCCACCCATTGAACTTCGGGGCCATCGAGACGATTTCCGCGATGCAGGGGTTCGAGCAGATCGCACGAAACCATGGATGTACAGGGGAATCTCAATCTACAGAGCTCGGCATCGCCACGGAGTGCTTCCGTTTCTCGAACTGTGACGCGGATTTCGAGGTTTCTCTTTGTGTCAGCGCAGATCTCGGCCATTGTTGGCCGGGGGCCAGCAATTGTCGCGAGCGTCCCTCCGTTCCCGACGAAGCTTTCTCGGCCAGCCGGCACATGCGAACCTTCTTCACTCGCCATGCGTTGTCTCCATGACCAAGTCGGAGGCTCGGATCCTTGCGGCCTGGAGGGACATTGATGCCACAAGCTTCGGCCTCCGTGCGGTTGCTCCAAAGACGACAGTTCGTCCATCGCCAGTCGGCGGGGCACTGCTTAAGGCCTGCCAGCCGTGACTGCGAGCATGCAATCCGCCGATCTACCGCCAGATAAGAATGAAACGTCTTTTTGCTGTTTTGCTCGCGTTAACCCGCGGCCTTTCCGCGCTCGGCTGATGCGCCGACGAGGCGGATTGATCTTTCTACCTGTCGCGTATGATAGAAGCGTGTCGATGCGAAACTCTTTCGTCGCTGTGGTGCTCCTTCTCGCCTCTGCGTGGGCGTCGTCGGCGCCGCAGTCAGCGGATTTGGTTGTGCCGGTTCTCGTGGGCGCCGGTGACATTGCCCGTTGCGACGTCGACACAGTTGAAGCGACCGCGAAACTCCTGGATACGATTTCCGGTACGGTTTTCACCGCCGGCGACAACGCGTACGAGAAAGGCTCGCTCGACGAATACCATCGCTGCTACGAACCCACGTGGGGACGCCACAAGGCGCGCACGCGACCGGCGCCGGGAAATCACGAGTACAGGACCGACGCCGCGGCAGGCTACTTCGACTACTTCGGCGAGGTGGCGGGCAAGCGTGGCGAGGGCTGGTACTCGTACGACGTCGGGGCCTGGCACGTCGTGGTGCTCAACAGCAACTGCGCCGCGGTCGGATGCGGTGCGGACTCCGCGCAGGTGACGTGGCTCGCGGCGGATCTTGCGGCCTCGAGCGCGAAGTGCACGCTCGCCTACTGGCACCACCCGCGCTGGGGTGGTGGCAGCCGCCGCCCGAAACCCGGCGTGCAGGCATTCTGGGAAGTGCTCTACGAGAAGAGCGCGGACCTCGTTGTGAACGGTCACGACCACTTCTACGAGCGCACCGCGCCCGTCGACCCGAAGGGCGTGCCCGATCCGGCACGCGGGATCCGTCAGATCACCGCGGGCACGGGCGGCGCCAGCCTCTACAGATTCAAAAAGCCGCCGCTGCCGATCACCGAAGTCCGCGACGACAAGACGTTCGGCGTGCTCAAGCTCTCGCTGAGGCCCGACGGCTACGACTGGCAGTTCGTCGGCGTCCCGGGATCGTCGTTCGCGGATTCCGGCTCCGCGGCGTGCCACTGACGCGTTGCCGCGTGTCACTCGGGTTATAACGCCCGTCATGAATCGCCCCACGTCCAAGAGCCTGTCCGCGCGTGCGCCTGCCCCTTGCCCTAACCAGTGCCGCCGTGGAATGG
>JAOTTL010000079.1:0-18231 GCA_029864385.1 Betaproteobacteria bacterium
GGCTTTTCGCAAGGTGCGCGACGTTGCGCTTGAGCGTTTTTGCGAACGCGTGATTGGCGAGTTGAGTCAGGCGGCATCCGATGGCGGCAACACCTTTCACCGTCGATACCTCATGATCTATGAGCTTGTGCAGGAGCGGGACGACGAGATTGCGCGAGCATTCAATAACCCTCGCCGGTCGAGTGCGTTGCTGCAGTTGGCTCAATTGGTTTCGCTAGGACTGTTGACCGATGACGAACTGCGCTCCTTTACTCCTCGAACACAGGGCGTCTTGGAAGCGTTAGGCAAACACACAAGGACTGCGCGTGCGGCAAAGCGCACCTAACCGTGCTTTAGAAAACGGACGTTAAAGCTCTTTTTTTCTATTTTCTTCACGCCGCGGCCTCTGTGGTTCACAACTACCGTTTGATTCTTTTGGCGTCTTGGCAGTTCAAGTATTGTTTTTGATTTTATCTGCGTTTATCTGCGGCGGAACCCAAAGTCAGTAGGCAGAACGGTTTTTGTATAAGTAAATCGGTGTTCGATCCCTCATCCCGAACCCTTCTCCCAGCGGGAGAAGGGAGGTGATTGCTTCCTCTCTCTTTCTCGGAGAGAGGGAAGGAGTGAGGGCTGGGCGTCTGTCGGCGGCTGATTCTTGGTCTTAAACGGGGTTTCCAATTCACGATTCACGACTCACGAATCACGGAATTAAAATGTCGACGGCGGAACGCTGGAACGCCATCGTGGTCAGCGCGGAGGACGAGATCGATCTCGCCGAGGCCGCGCTCCTGATCGCTGCGGACGAGTACCGCGAACTCGATATTCCTGCTTATCTCAGTCGTATCGAGGAGATGGGCGCCGAGCTGCGCCGCCGGCTGCGGCAGGACATCAGTCCGACCGAGACGATTCTGGCGCTGAATCACTATCTGTTTGACGAGCTCGGTTTCGCGGGTAACGCGGCTGACTATTACGATCCACGCAACAGCTTTCTCAACGACGTCCTCGACCGCCGGGTCGGGATTCCGATCACGCTCGCGGTGCTGTATATCGAAATCGGACGCCGCGTCGGTCTGCTGCTGCACGGCGTTTCGTTTCCCGGGCATTTCCTCGTGAAGTGCGTGGTGCGGGACGGCGCGATCGTGCTCGATCCGTACGCTCGAGGTACCTCGCTCGGGCTTGAGGATCTGCAGGAGCGGTTGCAGGCGCTGCATGGCAGCGAGCTGCCGCTGCAGATGGTGCGCCAGGCGTTGACGGCGGCCGCCAAGAAGGAAATCCTGGCGCGCATGCTGCGGAATCTCAAGAGCATCTACCGCAACCGCAGCGAATCGGAGCGCGCTCTCTCGGCGGCCCACCGGCTCGTTGCGCTTGCGCCCGAAGCGGCCGAGGAGTACTGGGAGCGGGCCGCCATCTTTCTCGAGCTCGAGTGTTTTCGCGCAGCGGCAGCCGACTTGCATCGCTATTTACAGCTCGAGCCTGGCGCCGAGGATGCCGCCCAGGTGAGGCGGGAGCTCGCTGAGCTGGAGAAAATCGCGGCGCGCTTGAATTAATGCCAAACCGGACGCAGAACGCCGGTTTACCTGCGCGCGTTCGAACTGGCGCGTGGCCCTGTTCAACGCGCGCGAGCGTTACACGGGCAGAGATCGACGTTCATGCCAGTCACCGGTCACTGGTCACCCGTCACGCCCGCGGGATTCCTAACGAGTGGCGGGCAGCCAGAGCCGCACGACGGGCGCTTGCGTCGCGGGATGCGCGGCTGAGGTGGCCCTCGGCTTGCTCGGCCCGGGCGCAAGCGCTGGTGGGCGCGCGGTGCTTTCCGCAGGCTTGAGCTCCAGCGGACTCGATGCCGCGCCATCGAACCTATCGGGTGCCAGGTTGTAAGAGCCATCGGAGGGACCGGCCAATGGGGGAGCCATGCGGCTGTTCGAGGCGCCGGGTTTGGATGGGGGCTCGGGATCATCGTCTTCTCGCGGGGGCTTGCCGTCGTACAACAGATTGAGTCGGCGCTGGAAATAGGCGTCACGCAGGAACTGGTAGGGATCGAGCGCGGCGGCCTCCAGGACCCTCGAGGCCGCGAGCAAATCTGCACGCAGGCCGATGTAACGCAGAAGCGCAATCTGATTGCGGGTGCGGGTTGGGCTGACGTAGGCCAGAGGCCACATATAGGCGTCGCCGACAAAGCCCACGGTATCGCGCACGCTGCTGGGACCGATCAAAGGCAGCACCAGGTAGGGCCCGTCGCCCAGCCCCCAGACACCGAGCGTCTGCCCGAAATCCTCCTGGTGTTTGACGAGGCCGGCGTCGGTCGCGACATCGATAAAGCCAAGAATCCCGGCAGTGGAGTTGATGACGATCCGGCCCAGGTCAGACTCCGCATCCTGGAACTTCCCCTGCAGCAGATCGTTGAGGAAGACGATCACGTCATTAATATTGGAAAAGAAATTCCTGAGCCCGGTTCGCACGAACTCCGGGATCAACCGTCCCTGGTAGAGCTCCGCGGCGGGCATGACGAGCAGATGATCGACGCCATCGTTGAAATGATAGATGGCCCGGTTCAGGGGCTCGAGGGGATCGCGCGGATCGCCGTTGCTCGCGCAACCACTCGTGAAGAGCACAAGCGCGAGCAGAACCGTCATCATGCGCGTTTGAATTCGGGGCAGCGTCGGAGCCATCGAGCGAACCGAACTTATTGTTAAAGCGGAAGATTGTAGCATGTCACATCGAGGCCAAAAGAGGCATATTGCCGGTGCCCGGCGCGCGGGTTATTAGGATGCGCCGGCGGGCGGGTGACACGGAGCGCGGCCGCTCCTCTGCTATACTGTTATTTGGCAAGTTTCCCCTGCGTGGCGGTGCACCCGCCCGCTTCGTTTTGTATTCGACTCGAGGATTCCGAACATGCTCCAAAAAGTGAAACCTGCTTTTCAGCTGAAGGACATGAGCCTGTTCCGCCAGCAATGCTATATCGATGGCGGTTGGGTGGATGCCGACAATAAGGCCACTATCGCTGTGCACAATCCGGCTGGTGGCGTGCAGATCGGGACCGTCCCCAACATGGGCCAGGCGGAGACCCGGCGCGCGATCGAGACCGCCAATGCAGCGTGGCCCGCGTGGCGCGCCAAGACCGCCAAGGAGCGCGCAGCTATCCTGCGCAAGTGGTTTGAGCTCATGATGGCGAACGTGGAAGACTTGGCCGTGCTGATGACAGTGGAGCAAGGCAAGCCCCTCGCCGAGTCGCGCGGAGAGGTGGCCTACGGCGCTTCGTTCATCGAATGGTTCGCGGAAGAAGCCAAGCGCATCTACGGCGACACGATTCCGGCGCAGGCGCCGGACCGCCGCATCGTCGTGATCAAGGAGCCGATTGGCGTGTGCGCCGCGGTGACGCCATGGAACTTCCCTAACGCGATGATCACGCGCAAGGCAGGGCCGGCGCTTGCTGCCGGTTGCACGATGGTGATCAAGCCGGCGAGCATGACACCGTATTCGGCGCTGGCACTGTGTGAGTTGGCCGAGCGCGCCGGCATACCCAAGGGCGTGATCTCCGTGGTCACGGGCGCTTCGGGGCCCATCGGCAAGGAACTCACGAGCAACCCGCTGGTGCGCAAGTTCACGTTTACGGGCTCGACCGAGGTCGGCAAGCAGCTGATGCAACAATGCGCGACGACAGTGAAGAAAGTGTCGCTCGAGCTGGGTGGCAATGCGCCCTTCATCGTGTTCGACGACGCTGATCTCGACGCGGCCGCCGAGGGCGCGCTCGCTTCCAAGTACCGCAACTCGGGCCAGACTTGTGTTTGCGCCAACCGTGTGTTCGTGCAGGACAGCGTTTACGACAAGTTCGCGAAGAAGCTTTCCGAGAAGGTAGGAGCGATGAAGGTCGGCAGCGGGCTCGAGGATGGAGTCGTGCAAGGACCGCTCATCGACATGAAGGCCGTCGAGAAGGTGGAAGAGCACATCGCGGACGCGCTCGCCAAAGGCGCGCGCGTGGTCGTCGGCGGCAAGCGCCATGAGAAGGGCGGCCAGTTCTTCCAGCCCACGGTGCTCGCGGACGTGAATACCTCGATGAAGATCACGCACGAGGAGACCTTCGGCCCGGTGGCGCCGCTCTACCGCTTCAAGACGGAAGAGGAGCTCATCAAGCTCGCCAACGACACCGAGTACGGCCTCGCGGCTTATTTTTACAGCCGCGACATCGGCCGCATCTGGCGCGTGGCGGAAGGAATCGAGTCGGGCATCGTCGGCATCAACATCGGGATCATCTCGACCGAGGTGGCTCCTTTCGGCGGCATGAAAGAATCCGGTATCGGGCGCGAGGGCTCGAAGTACGGCATCGACGAGTTCCTCGAGGTCAAGTACCTGTGCATGGGCGGCATCGACAAGTAGCCCGTTCTCGCTTCATTAAAAACGCCACCGCGCGCGGTGGCGTTTTTGTTTGCTGGGAACGGTAGAAGCATGAACCGTGATTCGTGATTCGTGATTCGAAAAGTCAAAAGCCTAATATTAGCCGCAGATAAACGCGGATGAACCCCAGAACTGAACCGCCACAGCGCCAGGAAAAACCTAAAACAATTTTGAACCGCCAACACGCCAAGGGAAACGTAGAATACAACGCACAAGTCGAATCTCCGTTAACCGTTCGCGGCAGTTAGAGGGGATCATCCGGCGCCGCGCTCGGCCGGCTAACTGCCTACGTAAACATGAGTCAAACCGCCATTAAAATCGCGAAATGCACGTGAGCCGAGGCGCTGCCAGGGTGGCCAGCGCGGCGCGGCTTCCGAACGCTTTGCGCTCGCGCGGTGCCGCAGCAGTCGTGCGGGCCGCGCTCTTCATTGCCGTTGCGTGCGCGTGCGCGACCGCGCGTGCCGAATTGCCGTATCAAGTCGAACTCGAGGGCCCGGAGGATCTCAAGCGGGTCGTCGAGCCGACCCTCGATCTCCCGCGGTGGAAAGACTACCCGGGAATGACTCCCGATCTGCTCCGGCGTCTTGCGATCGAGGAGCGCGACCAGATCCGCGCCGGGGTCGAAACCGAGGGCTATTTCTCGGCGAAGGTCAGTGCTGAAGTGACCGAAGGCGAGCCGGAGTGGCGGGTGCGAATCGTCATCGAGCCGGGCGAGCGAACCCGGATTGCGAAGGTCGACATTCGCTTCAGCGGCCCGCTGTTGAACGACCCGGACGCCGAGGAGCGGATGAAAGCGGTGCGCAAGGCCTGGGCGCTTCGGGTCGGAGAGCCTTTTCGCCAGGCAGACTGGGACGCGGCAAAGGCGGAGGCGGTGCGCCAGGTCGCCGCGCAGAAGTACGCGGCCGCCCGCGTGGCCTCCAGCGAGGCGCGCGTCGCCCCCGACAAGGCGCGGGCTACGCTGGACCTCGAGATCGCAAGCGGGCCGGTATTCCGGGTGGGTGAACTCGAAGTGCGCGGCACAAGCCGTTACGATCCGAAGATCGTCAAGCGCCTGAACCCGCTGCATCCCGGCGACGAGTACTCGAAGGAGAAAGTGATCCTCTTCCGCCGCCGGCTCCTGGAGCTCGGTCAATTTGCGAGCGCGGAGGTTGCAATCGACGCGGATCCAGCGAAGGCGGACGCGGCGCCGCTACGCGTGGCGGTGATCGAGGGGCGTAGCAAGCGGATCGACGGGGCGATTGGCTTCACCACGGACACCGGAATTCGCGTTCGCGCGAATTACAGCGACGCGGATCTGCTCGGCGAGCATTGGCGATTGCGCACGGAGCTCCTCTTTGACCGCGATATTCAAGGCGGCGCGGTGAGCGTCGACTCGCAGCCGTTGCCGGGCGGATCGTGGAACACGGTAGTCGGCCGCGCCGAGCGCAAGGATGTGGAAGGCCAGGTAACGGAAACGAACGCGGTCTCCTTCGCGCGCCAGTGGGGCCTCGAGCGTCTGCCCTCGAGCCTCTCCGCGACGTGGCTCCACGAGCGGCAGGAGGTCGGCGGTGTCACCAGTGACACGACGTGGGCGACCTTTCTCAACTATCGCTACACGTTTCGCAATACCGATGTGGTGGGGTCTCCGCGCCGCGGGTACTTGGGAACGCTGAATGCCGGCGCCGCGGTCCCCGGTCTTTCGAGCCGCGGCTTCCTGCGTGGCACCGCAAAGCTGAACGGTTTCGTTCCGGTGGCCCGCAACGATGACTTGCTGCTGCGCGCAGAGGCTGGGGCCGTTTTCGCTTCCACCCGAACAGGGATACCCTTCGCCTACCTGTTCCGGACCGGTGGCGACCAAACCATCCGCGGCTACGCGTTTGAAAGCATCGGTATCGACCTGGGCGGCGCCGTCGCGTCCGCCCGCTATCTCGCGCTTGCCAGTGCCGAACTCACGCATTGGTTTACCGACGTGCTCGGAGGCGCAGTCTTCGTGGACGTTGGTGACGCATTCGAGACGGGGGGGAGCTTCGATGCCAAGTGGGGCTATGGTGTGGGTCTCAGGGTGCGCAGCCCAATCGGGCCTTTCCGCGTCGATGTCGCCTATGGCGAGGCGGTGAGACAATACCGGCTGCATTTCTCGGTGGGATTCAGCTTCTGATGGCGAAAACGCGCAAGAGGCATTACTGGTGGCGTACGCTGGTCGTTCTTGCGCTGCTCGGAGGACTTCTCGCGGGCGGACTCGCGTGGCTGGCGTCGAGCGAGACGGCCTTTGCCTGGGCGCTCGTGCGTCTCGAGACGATTAGCCGTGGAAAGCTCAAGATCGCGGGTGTGCACGGCGCGCTCTTCGGACCGATAACGATCGACCGGATCGAATTCGCGGACGAGTCCTTGCAGCTCGGGGCGAGCGACGTGCGACTGACCTGGTTCCCGTGGGCGCTAATGGGGGACCACCTGGCCATCGGCATGACATCGGCGCGGCAGGTTTCGCTGCGCCTCCTTCCGTCGGATGGACAAGCGTCGATTCCCGCATCAGTTGCCCTTCCGCTGCGCGTGAGTGTCGAGCGCGCTGCGGTCACCGAGATGGAGATCGTAAGCGGCGATTCACGCCTCGCCCTGCGTGATATCGCGCTGGGTTACGAAGGCGACCTCCGCGCGCATCGGGTGCGCTCGTTGCGCGTGGCGTCGGACTGGGGGGCGCTGGAAGCGACGGGCGAGCTCGACAGCCGCGATCCATTCGCGCTTTCCGCGAGTGCAATCCTGCGGCGCGCACCGGAGCGGGTGGCGAAGCTCGCGCTCTCGGGCACGCTCAGGCGCATCGATGCGAAGGCAGAGGCGGACTTCGACGACATTCGGGCTCAGGCCGACGCGCTGTTGAAGCCCTTCGACCCGCTCTGGCTGGAGAAGCTCGAAGTCCGTGCACAGGGCATCGATCTCGCCCGGTTGGTGAAAGACGCTCCGGCAAGCGACGTCACACTATTGGTCAACGCCGCCAGCCGGGATGCGGAAAGCGTCGCGGGCACGTTGCAGGCGAGCAATGCAAACGCAGGGACGCTGGGCGAGGGACGTTTCCCGGCGCGCCAGGTCAGGTCGGATTTCGTCACCGATTTGCGCTCGGCGCGCCTGGAATCGCTTGAGATCAGGATGTCCGGCGGCGGGCGTTTCAGCGGTTCGGGCGAGCTGACCGACCGCGGCGCCACCTTTGCGCTCGGTGCGCACGCCATCAATCTGCGGGGAATTTACGCCGGCTTGCTCGCCACCGAGCTTGACGGGCGAGTCGATGCGTCGCTCACCGAATCGGGGGAGACGGTGCGCGCGCAACTGGCGCAGGGACCGCTTGCAATCCGGCTCGATGTCGCGCGCCGTGGTTCGGAGCTGGAGGTGCGCGACGCGCGCGTCACTGCTCGCGGCGGTCGCGTCCAGACAAGCGGCCGGCTCGTGATGGACGGGGATATGCCGATGACGGCGAAGGCCACTTTCGCGGGGTTCGACCCGTCAGAGTGGGGCAGCTATCCGGCTGCGACAGTGAATGGAAAGCTCACTCTGCGGGGCGCGCTCGCGCGCCGTTCCGGCGAGCTGTCGTTCAGGCTGACGCAAAGCCGATTTCGAGGTGCAGGCGTCACCGGGCAGGGCACGGCTCGCATGACCGACGAGCGGATCGAGTCGGCCGACATGGCATTGGACGTCGGCGCGAACCGGATCTCGGTGCGCGGCGCTTTTGGCGCTCCGGGGGACGCGCTCGCGCTCACGGTCGCGGCGCCGCGGATTGCGCAGCTCGATCCGCGAATCGAAGGTCGCGTTGATGCCTCCGCAAAGGCCGGTGGCACGTGGCAAGCTCCACGAGTGAGCTTCACTGCGAGCGGGGTCGATCTACGCGTGCAGCGGGCCCTTGCGATCGGTAGGCTCGGTGCGAGCGGGGAGATTGGGTGGGCGCCCGGTAGCCCCCTGCAGATCGATGCGGAAGCAACGAACGTCACCGCCCGCGGCTTGGCGGCAGACCAGATCACGCTGCACACGAAAGGCACGCCGGCGCAGCACGCGATCGAGGTCAAGGCGATCGGAAAAACGGTGGACTTCGCTGCAAAGCTCGTGGGAGGCTGGCGCGCCGGGCGCGGCTGGACCGGAACCCTCGCCGCCCTCGAGAATCGCGGTGCCTTGCCGATTTCGCTCGACTCCGCGGCGCCGCTCGACGTGTCGCCGGAACGCGTGGTAGCCGGGGCAACGACGTTACGGGTCGGTGGCGGGCGCGTCGCGCTCGGCGAGACGCGCGTGGCGCCGGGCAATTTCACAACGAGCGGCGAATTCGACGCGCTGCCGGCGGCCCTCCTCGTCGCACTCGCCGGTGCCGGCGATCTCGTCGAATCATCGCTTCTTGTCGGCGGCAACTGGCGGCTGGCGGCGACGCCGCGGTTGAACGGCACCCTCCGGATAAAGCGCGAAAGCGGCGATCTCGTTTTCCGGACCGAGCCGCGGCTTGCACTCGGGCTCTCGACTTTTGAGCTCGACGCGGGGCTGGTTGACGAACGCGCGACGGCGCGCCTTGCGGCGCAAGGAAGTGAATTTCTGCTCGACGTTCAGGGCGAGGCGCGCCCGATCGGGACGGGCGCCGAGGCGGGCCTCGCCCGCGCATCGCCCATCTCGCTCTCGGCACGGCTCGACGTGCCGTCGCTTGCGCCGTTCGCCGTGTTGTTCCGCACCCGCGCGAATTTTGACGGTCGCGTGCGCGCGGATATCACCGCAACCGGAACGCTAGGCAAGCCCGTCTGGCAGGGTCGTCTCGATGCAAGCCGGATTCGCATCCTGTCACCGCCGCTCGGCATCGACTGGCACGACGGCCTGCTGCGCGCGGAGATCTCGGAGAACGCGGTGCGCGTCAGCGAGCTGTCGATTGCCGGCGGCCAAGGTCGCCTGACCGGCGACGGGTTGGTGACGCAATCCGGTGACGAGGCGACGGGGCGGCTCAGCTGGCGTGCCGAGCGTTTCGCAGCGCTGAACCGGCCGGACCGCAACCTGACGTTATCCGGCTCGGGGACGGCTGTCGCCGAAGCGCGGCGCCTGACGCTGCGAGGATCGCTGCGCGCAGATTCGGGACACTTCGAGTTCGATCCGAGTGGAACGCTCGAGCTGGGCGACGATGTGGTGGTCGCGGGCCGAGCGCCGAAGCGCGAATCGGGCGCGGCCACCGAGCGTCGGCTGCCCGTACTGCTCGCGTTCGACCTCGACATGGGCGAAAACTTGACGATCCGCGGCGCCGGCCTCGACGCGAAGCTCGGCGGCCGCCTCAACGTACGCAGTCTTTCCACCGGGCAGGTGCTCGGCGACGGCGTGATCGAAACACGCCGCGGAGTATTCCGGGCGTATGGGCAGCGGCTCGACATCGAGCGCGGGCGGCTGATCTTCGACGGGCCGATCGAGAACCCGGCGGTCGATATTGTAGCCTGGCGACGCAATCAGGCCGTTGAGGCGGGTGTCGAAGTCAAGGGTTCGCTACGCGCGCCGCTCATTCGCGTGGTGTCCAATCCGCCCGTCCCGGAGAGCGAGCAGCTCGCCTGGCTGGTGCTCGGCCGACCTGCCGAGGCCGGCACCCAGGCGGACTATGCGGCACTTCAGGTTGCTGCGGCCGCTCTCATCGGTGCGGCGGGCGGCGGGAGTCAGGAGTCCTTCGCAAACAGGGTGGGTCTCGACGAGATCGGCATGGTGCAGGACAGCGGTGGCGGCCAGGCGGTCACGCTCGGCAAGCGCCTGAGCGACCGGATTTACGTCTCGTACGAACAGTCGATCAGTGCAGCGCTTGCGGTGCTGCGCCTCGAGCTGGCCCTGACACGCCGGTTTTCGGCACGCGCGGAAACCGGCACACGAAGCGGAATGGACCTCTTCTACCGCTATTCATTCGATTGAGGGGACAACGACAACCCCAAATCAATATAGCCGCAGATGGACGCCGATAAATGCCGATCAAATCCGTGAATGGTAAATGGTGAATGGTGAATGGTGAATGGTGAATGGTGAATAGTGAATAGTGCGTGGACTGACCCGCACGTCGTCCGTCATCACCCGTCACCCATTACGCTCCATTCACTGGTCACCGATCATTTGCGCAGCCTGGAGAGCCAGTGCTCCATTTGTTTGCCCGCGGCCTCGCGCCCGCCAAGTCCGAAGGACAACGCGACTGCCACCGCGACGGCGCCGAAGGTAAGCGCAAAGGCGAGGTTCACGATGTCGTCGGCTATCCCCATAGCACGCAGGCCCATTGCGATGACCAGGCCGATGATCGCGAGCCGTGCAAGCTGCGCCAGCTCGCTGCCGGTGCGCGCAATTACCCCGTGGACCAGGCCCGCGAGCCAGAAGCCCACGACTAGGATCACCGCCCCGAGCACAACATCGCCGCCGAATCCTATGAATGTCCCGACCAAGACGCCGACCTGCGTGAACTGAAGCTGGTTTGCCGCTTCGACCGTGGCAAAGAGCATGGCGAAGAACATGATGATGACGCCAACCAGCCCGGATGGTTTGAGCTCGCCGCTGAATACCTTCTCCAGGCCAAGCTTGGCGGGCAGCGTGTCAAAACCCATGCCGTTCAGCAGGCGGCTCACGAGCGCCGAGACGAACTTGGCGACGTAATAGGTGACGACGAGGATGAACGCTGCGGCGACCAGATGCGGCACGGCGTTGAGAATCTGGCCGAGCATCGCGGTGGCCGGGCTCGAGATCGCCTCGATCTGCAGCGCGTCGAGCGCGGCGATCAGTGTCGGAATGAAGATGAAGATGAACACCAGCGTGCCGACGACCCGCGAGATGTACACTGACTGGTCAAGCCCCGCGCTATGGCCGGCCTTGTCGGCGCCGGCTGCGGCAAGCAGGTTGGTCACGAGCCCTCGCATCACCTTCGCGACGAGCCAGCCGACGAAACCAATCACCAGCGCGGCGAAGATGTTGGGCAGCAGGCCAAGCATCTTGGTGATCATGCCCTGCACCGGCGCGAGGAGGCCTCCCAGGTCGTAGGCGCCCAGTATCGCGGGAATAAAGAGCAGGATTACGAGCCAGAAAAGGACGTTTCCGACGTTCTTGCTCAAGGGCTCCATTCCGGCCTGCGCAGCAAGCTTCTCGTCCAACCCAGTCGTCGAAAGGAGTTTGGCGGCAACTCCCCGCAACAGCATTGCTATGAGCCAGGCAAGCACCAGCAGCACCGTGCCCGCGATGAGTCGCGGCAGATAGCCGAAAATCTGAGTCACCAGCACCTGGAACGGGTTCGAGGTGAGCTCGAGGTCGAGCACGTTGAACATCCCGATGAGGGTGACGAGCATAATCAGCCAGAACACGCCGACCGCTACGCCCGACTGTACATCGAGGGTTTGCCCGGTGCTTTCCTTGATACGCTGGTTGACCGACAGCAGCGCAAGCAGGCGCCGCACGCCGGCACGAACGACAACCGCGACCACCCAACCGATCACAAGAATTCCGATCGCGCCCAGGATATTAGGCAAATGGGTACCGAGCGTATTCTGCAAAGAGGTGATGAGTTCGGAGAAATCCATGATGCCTCCTTTGTCTACTTATTCGAGACCAACACGCCTACAATGCCCCTGTCTGACGCTACGCAGGACGGGTACAGAATAACAGCTTGGGCGCCGCTCGGACAGCCGTCGGAACCGAATTGCGCAGGTAGTGTATCTACTTCACAACAGCAGAGAGCACTGCTTGCACAGTCTTCGGGACTCCCGTGACGTAAGCTACTGGAAACGCTTCGCTTCTGTGGACATGACAAGTGGATAAGAACGGCGCCGGACGCAAACTGGCCCCTTTGGGTTTACCTATTTGTGAGCCGTGAATCGTGAGTTGCGGCTGCCTTTTCTCGAGTACGAACCTTCAATTTCGGCGGGCAATACGCTCGTCTGCGAAATCTCATGATATGTGCGCGGCGACGCGCTCAGCAAAGGCACGCGTCCCAAGCGGTCCCCCAAGATCGCGTGTCCGCGTCGCGGGGTCCTGCAGCGCGCGGTCGATTGCGGCCTCGATGGCCTGCGCTGCCCGTGCGTAAGCGTCGTTCCGGTGCCGCGTCGCCAGCCAGTCGAGCAGCATCGCGGCCGACAGAATGAGCGAAGTGGGATTAGCTCTGTCCTGGCCTGCGATGTCCGGTGCGCTGCCGTGCTGCGCCTGGGCGCAGCACCGCTCGTCGCCTGCCATGACTGATCCCGCCAGTCCAAGACCGCCCGAGAGCTCCGAAGCCTCATCCGAGAGGATGTCGCCGAACATGTTCCCGGTGACAATGCAATCGAACTCCGTCGGATCGCGCACTAGGAGCGCGGCCATCGCATCGACGATTTTCTCGTCGAGTTCGACATCCGGATAGTCCTTGGCGACCTTGCGCACTTCGCGCAGAAACAGCCCGTCGGCGATGTGAAACACGTTGGCCTTGTGCACGGCGGTCACTTTCCTTCGGCGCTTGCGCGCCCATTCGAATGCGACGCGCGAGATGCGCTGGCATTGGCGCGCCGTCACCTTGCGGATGCTGATCGCCATGTCCTCGGTCGGCATGAATTCGCCTTTGCCGAGGTACATGTTGCGGTCCGCGTAAAACCCTTCGGTGCATTCGCGGAAAATGACAAGATCGACGGGCTTGCCCGTCAGTCCCACGCCGAGACGGGATTTCGCGGGACGGATGTTGGCATAAAGGTCGAGCTTGACCCGCAGCTCGCCAGACGGGTTGAGCCCGCCCTGCTCGCGCGGCGGGTAGTCGAGGTGCGAGACCGGCCCGAGAATGATCCCCGGTGCGCTGCGGGCTGCCTCCATCACGGCGTCCGGCAGGGTCGAGCCTTGCTCCTTGAGGGCGGACAGGCCGATCTCCTCATGCTGCCACTCCAGACCCAGCTTGAACTTTTCGTTGGCGCGATCGAGCACGGCGAGCGTCGCTGCAGTGATCTCCGGGCCGATGCCGTCTCCGGGAAGAACGAGTATTTTCACATTGCATCCTTAATCGATTTTCAGCAATTGGGCCGGGCGCGCCGATTTGCCATGGCCCGCACTTGACAGCCCCCTACGCGCCCTTATCATGCGCAGGCAAACAGGAGGCGCGCGCAACAGCGCAAGGGTAGCGCTCCGATTCGCAACGAACAATGGGGCGGACCCTGCCTCGGGGAGTCATCATGGCGAGCGACAGGACCGTGGCCCAGGTGGTGGCTGCCTGCCTGGCGCGCCACGGTGTCGAAGTTCTTTTCTCTCAGAGCCTGCCATCCGCCGTCCTGCTGGCGGCTGAGGACATCGGGCTGCGTCAATTCACGTATCGGACTGAGAATGCCGGCGGCGCGATGGCCGACGGCTTTGCCCGTATTTCTGGCAAAGCTGCGGTCGTCACGGCGCAGAACGGCCCGGCCGCGACCCTGCTGGTGCCACCGCTCGCAGAAGCGCTCAAGTCCTCGGTGCCGGTCGTGGCGATCGTGCAGGAGGTAGACCGTCCCACGACGGACCGCAATGCGTTCCAGGAGCTCGACCATATCGCGTTGTTTCAGGGATGCACGAAGTGGGTGCGTCGGGTCACGGAAGCTGGCCGCATCGAAGACTACGTCGACACGGCGTTTGCCACCGCAACCGGCGGCCGACCAGGCCCCACCGTGCTGTTGCTACCAGCAGACCTCTTGAAGGAGCCCGCCGCGGGTTTCGGCCGGCGTCAAACCTGCCTCGGCCATTTCCCGCTCGACCGGGTGAGCGCCGATCCCGCGCAGATCGAGGCCGCGGCGGAGCTCATCGCCTCGGCGCGGAATCCCGTCGTGATGGCGGGCGGCGGTGTGCATCTTTCTGGCGCGGCGGCGGAGCTCGCGGCGCTTCAGGAGCACGCACACCTGCCGGTCATGACGACCGTGATGGGGAAGGGTGCCGTGAGCGAGGAGCATCCGCTGTCGCTCGGGGTAGGCGGCAACACGCTCGGCCGGCTCTCGCCCGGACGCTATCTGAAACCCCTGATCGAGAACGCGGATGTGGTGCTACTGGTCGGCACCCGCACGGCCCAGAACGGCACCGATTCGTGGACCCTGTTTCCGGAGCAGGCGCGGTTCATCCATCTCGATATCGACCCCTCCGAGGTCGGACGCAATTACGAAGGCTTGCGTCTGGTTGGCGACGCGAAGCTGACGCTGGCAGTGCTCGCGCAGCGCCTGCGCGGACGACGCAAGGCCGCGTCCGGCGTGGTGCAGCAGATCGCGGCGGCACGGGAGCGTCACGCGAATGAAATTGCCCCCTTGCTGCGCTCCGATGTTGTTCCGATCCGGCCCGAGCGGTTGATGGCCGACCTGCAACAGGTCCTCACGCCCGCTACCATCGTGGTCGCCGACGCCAGCTATTCGACCGTCTGGGTCGCTTCCTATTTGCGCGCGCTCGTTCCCGGAATGCGTTTCCTGACCCCACGCGGCATGGCCGGGCTCGGCTGGGGCCTGCCGATGGCGCTGGGAGCCCGGGTGGCGCGGCCAGCGAGCCCGGTGCTGTGCGTTACCGGCGATGGAGGCTTTGCTCACGTGTGGTCCGAAGTCGAAACCGCGTGCCGCACGCGGACACCGGTGGTCGTAACCGTGCTGAACAACGGCGTGCTCGCTTACCAGAAGGATGCAGAGGACGTGAAATTCGGCCGCCACACCAGCGGGTGCGTGTTCGCGCCAGTCGACCACGCGCAGATCGCTCGGGCGTGCGGTTGCCGCGGCGTCAGGGTCGAGCGGCCGGGCGATTATCTCGACGCCGTGCGTGCCGCGCTTGCGGTCCCGGAGACGACCGTCATCGACGTAATGACCGATCCCGAAGCGTACCCGCCGATCACGCTCTTCGACGACAGGCTGGAGACGGTGCGTCGGACGAGGTCTTAGAGCGCGTACGACCGGCGGCGTCATCGCGTTCCCATTCAATTTCCCCGTTGACCCACGGAGATGGCATATGACGAAACTAGACGACTACGCGCAGAAGTTCGAGACCATCCGCTTCCGGCGGGAGGAGGGCATCCTGGAGATGACGCTGCACACGAACGGCGGTTCGCAGCGCTTCGGCTCGATCCCGCACGCGGAAATGGAGCAGGCGTTCCTGGACGTGAGCCGCGATCCCGAGAACCAGCTCATCATTCTCACCGGCACCGGTGAGGAATTTTCCGGCCCGGCCGTCGCCTCGTCGGTCGGCCGGGCGGTGCCCAAGCTTACGCCCGAGCAGTGGATGAAGCTCGGCAGCGAAGCGAGGCGCTTCACGATGAACATGCTGGCGATCGAGGTACCGATGATCGCGGCGGTCAACGGGCCGGCACTGCGCCATCCCGAAGTTCCGCTCATGTGCGACATCGTGCTGGCCGCCGATCAGGCGGCTTTCCAGGATTCGGCGCATTTTCGTGGCGGCATGGTACCGGGCGACGGTGTTCACGTCGTATTTCCAATGCTGATGGGGCTTAACCGCGCGCGCTATTTCCTGCTGACTGCGCAGCTGCTGTCGGCCAGGGAGGCGCTCGCGTTCGGTCTCGTCAACGAGGTGCTGCCGCGCGAGCAGTTGATGCCCCGGGCCTGGGAACTGGCGCGGCAGATCCTGCAGCAGCCGGTGATCAACCGGCGCTACACTCGTGTCATCCTCAACGAGTACCTGCGTCGTCCGATGAGCGACCTGCTTGGCTACGGACTGGCGCTCGAGGGACTGGGGATCGTTCAATGAGTTATTTGGCCACCGGGGCCGCTCTTTTCGTACCTGAAAAACGGCGGAGCCTGCTGATCTCGCGGTCGGCGAGGGCGCTGCATCAGGAGGCATAGGCATGGCAAAAGTCGCCTGGATTGGCGTGGGCGCTATGGGAGGCGCCGTCGCCCTGCGGTTGCTCGCCGCGGGCCATGCGGTCACGGCGTGTAACCGCAGCATCGAGAAAACGCGCCGCGTGCAGGAAGCCGGCGCGGTAATCGCATCGAGCCCGCGCGAGGCGGCACAAGGGGCGGAGGTCGTCTTTTCTTCCGTCACCAACGATGAAGCGTCCCGCGCAATCTGGACGGGGCCCGACGGCGTGCTGGCCGCCGATCTGGCGCACTCGACGATCCTCGTCGAGTGCTCGACCCTGTCTCATGATTGGGTGGTGGAACTTGCCGCTCTGGCGGCGAAAAAGGGCGTGCGCTATGTCGACTGTCCCGTAGCCGGTCGCCCGCACGATGCCGAGGCCGGCAAACTGCGGGTATTTGCGGGGGCAAAGCCGGCCGATCTGGAAGCGGTGCGGCCGCTGCTCGAAGCGTTCAGCACGAAAATATTTCATTTCGGCGGCGTCGGCGCCGGGACCGCCTTCAAGCTGATCTACAACCTTCTCGGCGTGATTCAGGTAGCATCGGTAGGAGAAGCCATGGCACAGTGCGAGGCCGCCGGCATCGACTTGCATGCCGCGGCGGAAGGCTTTGCAACGGGCTATACCGGAAGCCGCCACGTCACCCTGCACTCCGCGACGATGGCGGAAGGCAAAAAGGGCCAGGCGGTGGCCTTCTCGGGACGAGGACGTCTAAAAGATGCGCAGTATGGCGTGCGCCTGGCCGAGAAGCTGGGGCGCCAGTCGCTCGTCGGCAATGCGGCGGTGGCGGTCTTCAGCCAGATGGTCGACGTCGGGATGGGGGACGCCAACGACAGCGAATTGATCGACGCGCTGCGCGCGGTTGCCGCGCAGGCGCGCAAGTCGTGACGCGGGCCGTCGCGCACGGGCTGTCACATAACAACGCGAGCACAATTCCATGTACGAAGGATTCGAGCGATTCGAAGTTCAGACGAGCGATCCGGAAGTCCGGATCGTCGGGCGCCGTGGCGGCAAGGGCCCCGGGCTGCTACTGCTCCACGGCAACCCGCTGACCCACGTCACCTGGCACAAGATCGCGCCGCGGCTCGCCGAGCACTACACGGTCGTTGCCACCGACCTGCGCGGCTATGGCGATAGCTCCAAGCCGCGAGGCAGGCCCGATCACAGCAACTACACGTTCCGCCGGATGGGAGAGGACCAGATCGAGGTCATGGAGCATCTCGGCTTCAAGCGGTTCTTCCTCGTCGGGCACGACCGCGGCGCGCGCACGGCGTTTCGCATGGCGCTCGATCATCCCGACCGGGTGCTCAAGTTCGCGAGCATCGACATCGTGCCGACGCATCATGTGTGGACGGCGTTTCCCCGCGGCTGGGCGCTGCACTCGTATCACTGGATGTTCATGGCTCAGCCCTACGATTTCCCCGAGCGCCTGCTCTCCTCGAATCTCGAGTACTACATGAAGAAGAAGCTGGAGAAGCACATGCACGGGCAGGGCGGCCTCGAGCCCGAGGCGGTGGCCGAATACATCCGTTGCTGCACCCCGGAGCAGATCCACGGCGTGTGCGAAGACTATCGGGCCGCGGCGACGCTGGATTACGAGATGGACACGAAGGATTTCGAGGCCCGCAACAAGATTCGCTGCCCGGTGCTCGCGCTCTGGGGCGCCAAGTCCCACGTCGAGCAGTACTTCAATCCGCGCGAAGTCTGGCCCCAATACGCGGCGAATATCACGGGCTTCGAGGCGCTGCCCGCTGGTCACTACCCGCAGGAGCAGGCGCCGGGGGAGACATACCGGGCCCTTGCCGATTTCCTTAAGGCATGAATCATCACTTCCTCGAGCCCTATCGCAGATGGACTTCCTGATAGAGCCCCGCGAGCTGCAGGACCTGGCGCATCAGGATGAGGTGCTGATCATCGATGCGCGCAAGGCCGCGGACTATGCCAAAGGGCACATTCCGGGCGCCGTGAACTTCAGCACCTACGACGTGTTTGCGCTCGATACTCGCGCGGGCGGCCTTGCGGAATTTGCACAGGACATGGCGCGACGCTACGCCGCCGCGGGCGTTTCGAAATTCCGGCCGATCGTCATTTACGAAGAGGATACCGGCATG
>JAOTTL010000080.1:0-18224 GCA_029864385.1 Betaproteobacteria bacterium
GCGCATGACGATCGTGACCGCGGGGTCCGACGAGGTAATCGAGCAGATCACCAAGCAGCTGAACAAGCTGATCGAGGTGGTGAAGCTCGTTGACCTGTCAGATGGTGACCACATCGAGCGCGAGTTGATGCTCGTCAAAGTTCGCGCGGTCGGCAAGGATCGCGAGGAGATGAAACGCATGGCGGACATCTTCCGCGGGCGTATCATCGACGTGACCGACAAGGATTACACGATCGAACTTACCGGCACCGGGGCGAAGCTCGACGCCTTCCTGAAGGCGATCGATCGCGGCGCGATACTGGAAACGGTACGCACTGGCGCGTCCGGCATCGGCCGCGGCGACCGGGTTCTTAGAGTCTAGAGAGGAAAGAGGGGAGAGGTCGGAGGACCGCTCGGTATGACGCCGATCGGCCCTCGTCCGGCGCCTCTCGCTGCCAACCGAAGAGGAAACGATGAAGATCTACTACGACAAAGACGCCGACCTGTCACTCATTAAGCGCAAGCACGTCGCCATTATCGGCTACGGCTCGCAGGGGCACGCGCACGCGAACAATCTGAGGGACTCCGGCGTGAAAGTGACGGTGGGCGTGCGCAAAGGCGGCGCTTCGTGGACCAAGGCCAAGAAGGCCGGGATTGCGGTCAAGGAGGTGGGAGATGCGGTGGCGGGCGCCGACGTGGTGATGATCCTGCTGCCCGACGAGCACCACGCTGACGTCCACGCGGCCGAGATTGCGCCCAATATCAAGAAGGGCGCCACCCTCGGCTTTGCGCACGGATTCAACATCCACTTCAAGCAGATCGAGCCGCGTGCGGATCTGGACGTCATCATGATTGCACCCAAGGGCCCCGGCCATCTGGTGCGCTCGACCTATACCCAGGGCGGTGGCGTTCCTTCTCTCATCGCGGTCTACCAGGACCCCGGCAAGAAAGCCCGTGATGTCGCGCTTTCGTATGCCGCGGCCATCGGAGCCGCCCGTGCCGGGGTCATCGAGACGACGTTCCGGGAAGAATGCGAGACCGACCTGTTCGGCGAGCAAGTGGTGCTGTGCGGAGGGCTCACGGCACTGATCCAGGCTGGCTATGACACGCTGGTCGACGCGGGATACGCTCCGGAGATGGCGTACTTCGAGTGTCTGCACGAAGTGAAGCTTATCGTGGATCTGATCTACGAGGGCGGCATTGCCAATATGCGCTACTCGGTGTCGAACACGGCGGAGTACGGCGACTTCACGCGCGGGCCGCGTATCGTCAATGATCAGGTGCGCGCAGAAATGAAGCGGATTCTCCACGAGATCCAGACCGGTCAGTTCGCCCTCGAGTTCATCCTCGAGAACCGCGCCGGTGCGCCGGTGCTGAAGGCCATGCGTCGCAACGCGGCGCAGCAGTCCGTCGAAATCGTGGGCGCGAAGCTGCGCGACATGATGCCCTGGATCAAAGCGAACCGCTTGGTGGATCAATCCAAGAACTAGTCACCGCCGTGCGGTGAGCAGGGAAAGGACGGGAAGACAGGGTGAATATCGAGCAACGACGAGCTGACATGGCCACGCCGGAGGCCGCCGACCAGAAGCCGCACCGCGCGAACGGCTACCCTCATCCCATCATTGCGCGTGAGGGCTGGCCCTTCATTGCGCTTTCCGTCATCGTGGCCGTGCTGGTCCACACGGCTGCGGGGCTGTGGTGGGCAGCGCCGCTGTGGCTCGTGGTCGTTTTCGTCCTTCAGTTCTTTCGCGACCCGCCACGCGTCGTTCCGCCCGAGCCGAAGGCGGTCCTGTCACCGGCGGACGGGCGCATCGTCACGGTCGAGCGCGCCCGCGACCCATATCTCGAGCGCGACGCCCTGAAGATGAGCGTCTTCATGAATGTGTTCAACGCGCACTCCAACCGCAGCCCGGTCGACGGCGAGGTGCGCGAGGCGTGGTACCACACGGGCAAGTTCTTCAACGCCGCGTTGTCCAAATCGTCGCTCGAGAACGAACGTGCCGCGCTCTGGATCCGCACGCCGGCCGGTGCGGACGTGACGTGCGTGCAGATCGCAGGGCTGATCGCGCGGCGCATCATCTGCTATGCCCGGTCCGGGCAGCGTCTGGCGCGCGGCGAGCGCTACGGGTTCATCCGCTTTGGTTCCCGGGTCGATGTCTACCTGCCGTCGGGCGCGCGTCCGGTCGCAGCCGTTGGCGACAAGGTCTATGCCACAGAGACCGTGCTCGCCATGCTGCGCTGAATGCGAATCGTAAGACGTAAATCGTGAATCGCGAGCCGGCACCCGTCGTGAAGCTGGTGCGATTAACGACCGACGACTGACGGTCTCATATGTACGAGCCCCGCGAGAACAAGCTCTTTATCAAGTCGCGTTTTGCGCGGCGCGGCATCTACTGGTTGCCGAATGTCTTTACAACAATCGCGTTGTTTGCTGGGTTCTACGCCATCGTGCAGGCGATGAGCGGGCGTTTCGAGAACGCGGCAATCGCGATTTTCGTTGCGCTGGTATTCGACGGACTCGATGGGCGGGTAGCTCGGCTGACGCGCACGCAGAGCGCTTTCGGGGCCGAGTACGACAGTCTCTCCGACATGGTGTCCTTCGGGGTCGCGCCGGCGCTCGTGGTCTATGTCTGGGCGCTCAAGGATTTTGCGCTGATGACGAACATACCGCTGCTGGGGCCGTGGCTTACCAGCAAGTTGGGCTGGATCGCCGCGTTCATCTACTGCGTGTGCGCAGCCCTGCGACTCGCGCGCTTCAACACGACGCTTGAGATCGCCGACAAGCGTTTCTTCCAGGGCCTGCCGAGTCCGGCAGCCGCGTGTCTCGTGGCCGGTCTCGTGTGGGCGCTGAACGAATACCAGATCGAGGGCCGCGACGTGAAATGGCTGGCGTGGGCGCTTACGGTTTTCGCGGGCCTCACCATGGTGAGTAATCTCAAGTTCTACAGCGGCAAAGACATCAATCTCCGCAAGAGCGTGCCGTTCTCCGTGCTAGTGGGGATTACCCTGGGCATTGTGGCGCTTTTCATGCTCTCGAGCACGCTGCCCGAAATGCTGTTCCTGCTGTTTTTGAGTTACGGTGGCTCGGGTTATGTGCTTTGGGCCTATCGACAGGTCAAGAAACGGGCCGCCGACCGGGCGCCGCCGCCGCAGTGAGGTTGCGCGTAATCGGGAAAATCGTTATATTTCAAAGCATGTATCCGTTGACGCAGGCCGATCCGCTCCTCCGCTTGGCCAGTCTCCTGCTGGCTCGCTTGCTGCTGCGCCTTCGCGGCGCATAAATCCTTTATTCTCTTTCCACTAGTAGATTCATGCCCGGGCGCCACTACGGCGCGCGGATCGGTTTACCAGCATTTGCATCGTGGCTGCGGCCGCGGTGGGCGTTAAGAATTGGAGACGGTCATGGCTAAAGAGAACTTGATCATATTCGACACGACAATGCGCGACGGCGAGCAAAGCCCGGGCGCCTCGATGACCCGGGAGGAGAAGCTGCGCATCGCGCGCCAGCTCGAGCGGATGCGCGTCGACGTGATCGAGGCAGGGTTCCCTGCTGCAAGCGAGGGCGACTTCGAGTCGGTAAAGGCAGTTGCCTCCGTCATCAAGGACAGCACCGTGTGCGGGCTTGCGCGCGCCAATGAGCGTGACATCCGGCGCTGCGGGGAGGCGGTAAAGCCGGCGCGCAGCCCGAGGGTGCACACCTTCATCGCGACATCGCCGATCCACATGGAGAAGAAGCTGCGCATGGAGCCCTCACAGGTCATCGAGCAGGCCGTGCGCGCGGTGAAATGGGCGCGCGAGTACACCGACAATGTCGAGTTTTCGCCCGAGGACGCAGGCCGCTCGGACAGCGACTTCCTCTGCCGTATCCTGGAGCAGGTAATCGCGGCGGGCGCGACTACGATCAACGTTCCCGATACCGTCGGCTACACGTTTCCCGAGCATTTCGGGAAGCTCATCCACACGCTGCGCGAGCGCATCCCGAATTCCGACAAGGTCATCTGGTCGGTGCACTGCCATAACGACCTCGGTCTCGCAGTTGCCAACTCCCTGGCGGCGGTGCTGAACGGAGCGCGGCAGGTTGAGTGCACCATCAACGGGCTGGGTGAGCGCGCGGGCAATGCCGCGCTCGAAGAGATTGTGATGGCAGTACGCACGCGCCAGGACATCTTTCCCTGTGACACCCGCATCGATGCGAGCCAGATCGTTCCGGCAAGTCGGCTTGTCGCGGGCGTCACGGGCTTTCCCGTTCAGCCCAACAAGGCAATCGTCGGGGCGAACGCGTTCGCGCACGAGGCTGGTATACACCAGGACGGGGTGATCAAGAGCCGCGACACCTACGAGATCATGCGCGCCGAGGATGTGGGCTGGAATGCGAACCGCTTGGTGCTGGGCAAGCACTCCGGCCGCAACGCATTCCGGCAGCGCCTGCAGGAGATCGGCATCGTGCTGGAGTCTGAAGAAGCGCTGAACACCGCGTTCAAGCGCTTCAAGGAGCTGGCCGACAAGAAGCACGAGATTTTCGACGAGGATCTCCAGGCGCTGATTACCGAGGAGAACCTCGAGCACGTCGACAACGAGCACTACAGGCTCGTCGCGCTAACCGCCCACTCGGAAACCGGCGAGCAGCCCTTCGCCACGATCGTCGTGTCGGAAGACGGCACGGAGCGCCGCGCCGAGGCGCGCGGGAGCGGTCCGGTCGACGCCTCGTTCAAGGCGATCGAGTCCATCGTCGGCAGCGGCGCGGAGCTGCTGCTCTACTCTGTCAACAACATCACCACGGGCACGGATTCGCAGGGGGAGGTGACGGTAAGGCTGTCGAAGAGCGGCCGTATCGTCAACGGGCAAGGGGCCGACACCGACATCGTGGTGGCGTCAGCGAAGGCCTACCTCAACGCGCTGAACAAGCTGCACTCCAAGGTCGAACGCATCAACCCGCAGGTCTAATTGAGTGACGAGTGACGAGTGACGATGGCGAAGTGGCTGATTACAGCCGGGATCGTGCTCGTTGCGCTGGGCCTGTTGTGGCCCCTGCTCTCGAAGCTGGGCCTCGGCAGCCTGCCCGGCGATATCAGGGTCGAACGCAAGAGGTTCACGTTTTATTTTCCGATCACCACCGGCATTTTGGTCTCGCTGGTTATCACGCTCATACTCTGGATTTTCCGCCGCTAAGCCTCATTCACCATGCCGCCGGACGTAGGCGATTGCCGCACAGGTCGAATCCGTCGCCGTCGATGCCGACCATGATCGCGCGCGCCGTCTCGCGGTCGTGGAAGAAGCGGCAGCAGCCTTGCCAAGCGCGGGCATGCTCGGTGTTCATGTAGGCGATGACGGCATCTTCGTAACCCGCGAGCTCGTTGGCTGGCGGCGCGTAGGCCGCGGCGCTTATCCAATGGAATGTCGGCAAATCCGGAGATGAAGCGAACTTGAACGGGCCCAATGCCGTAGAAATCGAAGTCTCCCAGCGCGAGTAACCGCTCGGCGTCGGGGAAGTAGCGCAAGTAACGCGCGCGCGACAGGATAGCCGCTGAGCCGTTGCGACAGCGTCGCGAGCGAGCCCGCGTGATGGCGCCTCAGGTAGGCGCGCGCCGCGGCTCCCGGGCTGCTCATCCGGCGGATAATCGAAGAGCGATCTCGGAGAGCCGCCGGCCGAGCGCAATGCACAGCCTGCGCTCGTGCTCGGTCACCGGCCGCTCGCTCGCGGCGCCAGCATGATGGCTTGCGCCATATGGGGTGCCGCCCCCGGTGGTCGAAAACAGTTCGGGCTCGGCGTAGGGCAGGCCCACGATCAGCATGCCGTGATGCAGCAGTGGCAGCATCATCGACATGAGGGTGGTCTCCTGGCCGCCGTGCGGGCTCGCGGTCGAGGTGAATACGGCGGCGGGTTTGCCCGAGAGCGTGCCGTTCAACCACAGCTCGCCGGTGGAGTCCCAGAAGTACTTCATGGGCGCTGCCATGTTGCCGAAGCGGGTGGGGGAGCCGAGTGCGATGCCGATGCATTCCGCGAGGTCCTTGTGCTCGGCATACGGGGCGCCCGCGTCAGGCACGGCGGGCGCGACGGCTTCGGACACGCTGGACACCTTGGGGACAGTACGCAGGCGCGCTGCACACCCCCCCACCTGTTCCACGCCGCGCGCGACCAGCTGCGCCATCTCCTTCACGGCGCCGGTGTGGCTGTAGTAGAGAACGAGGATTTCGTGCATGGCGGCGGGCCGGGAGGATGGCGGGTATTATATAGTTGTTATTTTCGGGACCGGAGTTGCAAGCTTGCCGAACAGACGCCATCCCTGGTCGAATTCGTGCACATCGTCGGGCAGCGGTTCGTCCAGGAGCGCTGCCTGCAGGCGGTCCGGGCGGAGATCAACGTCAGCCCGATGCGCGCGCAGATGGTATGAGGGCTGGCTGCGGTTTCCGCCAAGTGATTCGGCGCCGGACCTGACCAGCCTGCGAATCAGCTTTGAGCCCGAGCGCGTTGCGCGCTCTCTGCGGACTGGGTCGAATAATTCCAGTTGCGCTGCCAGGCGCGCACCACCATGTTGGGGTACTCGGGGCTGCCCAGGCTGCCGTTGTAGCGGCCAAGCGCGCGATAGAGATTGCCTTTTTCGATGTCCAAGTAATGGCGCAGGATCACGCAACCGTAGCGCAGGTTGGTGCGCAGGTGGAAGAGATTGTGATCCTGGTTGCCGATGAGCTTGCGCCAGAAGGGCATCACCTGCATGAAGCCGCGCGCGCCGGCGCGCGACACGGCGTACTTGCGAAAATTGCTCTCGACCTGGATCACTCCGAGCACAAGTTGGGGATCGAGGCCGGCGCGTTTGGCTTCGTAGTGCACGCTGACGAGGAATGCCTCCCGTGCCTGCTGGTCGGGCATGCGTTTAGCGAGCCGCTGCGACATCGCGCGCAACCAGTGCCGTGCCTGCGTCTCGGTCTCGAATGCGAGATAGGGAACCGCCTGATCGGCGATCGCCTTGTGAAGGACGCCTTGCACGCTCGTTGAGAGCGGCTCATACGCCTGCGCCCCGGCGCGTGCCGTTGCGGGGACGGTCAACGCGAGCGCGGAATAAATCCAGATAATCGCGTGAACTACGTATCGCACACCATTGATTTTACGTAATTTACAACATCTTGCAAGGCAATAGTTGTCGCTTTGGCGTCGCGCCGCCCCTGATATTCGAGCTGCCCGCTCTTGAGAGCCCGCTCGCCCACCACCAAACGGTGCGGGATACCGATCAACTCGAGGTCAGCAAACATGACACCGGGGCGCTCGTCCCGGTCGTCCAGTAGCACGTCAATGCCGGCCTGCTGCAGCTCGCGGTAGAGCCGCTCGGCGGTCTCGCGCACCTGGGCGCTCTTGCCAAGGCCGATCGGCGCCAGCGCCAGCTCGAACGGTGCGATGGCGCGGGGGAAGATGATTCCGCGCGCGTCGTGGTTCTGTTCGATGGCCGCGGCGGCAATGCGGCTCACGCCAATCCCATAGCAGCCCATTTCCATGATCTGCGATTTGCCGGCTTCGTCGAGGAAGCTCAGATTCAACGCTCTCGAATACTTGGTCCGCAGCTGAAAGATGTGGCCGACCTCGATGCCGCGGCAAATTTCCAGCGTGCCCTTGCCGTCGGGGCTGGGATCGCCAACCACGGCGTCGCGAATGTCGGCCACCATCGGCTCCGGTAAGTCGCGGCCAATGTTTGCGCCAGTGTAGTGATGGTCGTCGGTATTTGCACCGACGACGAAATTTGCCATGGTGGCTACCGTTCGATCGGCGATGACGGTTCCGTTGAACCCGACCGGCCCGAGCGAGCCCGGATCCGCCCCAAAAGCCTGGCGGATGGCCTCTGGCGTTGCGAACGCCACCGGTGTTCTAACCTGTCTCAGCTTGCCAGCTTTCACAAGATTGAGCTGGTGGTCACCACGTACCATCATCAGCACTGGTCGGCCATGGGCGCCGTCCACGCAGACCGCCTTCACCGTCCTCTCGGCCGGCACCTTTAGGAACGCGCACAGATCCGCGATCGTCTTGACGCCAGGCGTATGCACGCGCTGCAGCTCTTGATCGGGGGACGGGCGGGTTGTCCCCGGGGCCATGGCCTCGGCAAGCTCCACGTTGGCTGCATAGTCGGAGTCCGGACAAAACGCGATCGCGTCCTCGCCCGAATCCGCGAGCACATGGAACTCGTGTGAACCGGTGCCGCCGATCGCTCCCGTGTCGGCTGCGACCGCGCGGAACCTGAGACCGAGCCGGGCAAAGATCCGCGTATAGCAAGCGTGCATTTCCCAGTAGCTCTGCTGGAGATTGGCCTCGTCCGCATGGAACGAATAAGCGTCCTTCATCACGAACTCGCGCGCGCGCATCACGCCGAAACGCGGCCGGATCTCGTCCCGGAACTTGGTCTGGATCTGGTACAGATTCAGGGGAAGCTGACGGTAGCTCTTGATCTCGCGCCGCACCAAGTCACTCACAACCTCCTCGTGCGTGGGACCGAAGCAGAAATCGCGCTGATGGCGGTCCTTGAGGCGCAGGAGCTCAGGGCCATACTGCTCCCAACGCCCCGATTCCTGCCACAGCTCAGCTGGCTGCACGGCTGGCATTAGGAGCTCGATCGCGCCGCTCGCGTTCATCTCCTCGCGCACGATCACCTCAATCCTGCGCAGCACGCGCAGGCCGAGTGGCATCCAGCTGTAGATGCCTCTCGCGAGCTGGCGCACCAGCCCCGCCCGGAGCATCAGCCGGTGGCTGATCACTTCGGCCTCGGCCGGGTCTTCCTTGAGCGTTGCGATGAAAAATTGCGAAGCGCGCATGTCTGTCGCCGGCCGGCAAAAGCCATTATTCTACCGAACCGCCTGATCTGAAGAGCGAACCCATGGGGTTTTTTGCAAAATGGCTGCTGGGCAAGCCAACCAATGACTCGCAGTCCGTCTACGTGACCGAGCGTTTTGGGGTGCGGTCGTTGCACATCGGCAGCGATACGATCCAGAGCTCGATGCGGCTCGCGCGTCCGAACGATCTCGAGCTGGCCTACACGCGCAGCATGATGGCGTTCCTGCTCTTCAACGAGCGGCCGGGACACGTGCTGATGATCGGCATGGGCGGAGGCTCGCTCGCGAAGTTTGTCTACCACCAGCTGCCGTTGGCGGCGATCGATGTGGTCGAGGTAAGTCCCCGTGTGGTCGTGATCGCGCGGCAGCAGTTTTTTGTGCCGCCGGACGACGAGCGTTTGAGGGTGCACATCGGTGAAGGCGCCGAGTGGGTTGCCCGCGCCGGGGCGGCCGCGGACGTCATCGTCGTTGACGGCTTTGACGGCGACTCGCAAGTCGAGGAACTGTCAACGCGTGCTTTCTACCAGGCATGCCTGAACCGCCTTGCGCCGCGCGGCCTACTGGTCGTAAACCTCTGGGGCTCGGACCGGCGGTTCCACGAGTATCTCGAGCGCATCGAGGCCGCGTTTCCCGCCGGCACGCTGTGCCTGCCCGCCGAAAAGCCGGGCAATGTCATCGTATTCGGCTTTCGCGACAGTCCGGGCAATCCCAACTGGGATGAGCTGGAACGCAAAGCCCTCGAGCTGCGGGAGCGTTACGGGCTCGAGTTTCCCAAGTTCGTGCAGGGTCTGCGCAAGATGAACCGCTGGGACGAGCACCGGCTCTACGCCCAGCTGTGATGCGTGCGCAAGCCTATCGTTCGCCGCTAAACTATGAAAGAATCGTTGCAACTGACAGGGCAGCAGGGGATTTCCCATGATCGATCGTGACGGCTACCGCCCGAACGTCGGCATAATTCTATGTAATTGGAAAAATGAGGTTTTCTGGGGCAAGCGGGTCAAAGAGCATTCATGGCAGTTTCCGCAAGGCGGCATTAAGCCCGGCGAAAGCCCGGAAACGGCGATGTACCGCGAGCTCGAGGAAGAAGTAGGCCTCCATCCACGGCATGTGCGGATACTCGGACGCACGCGCGAATGGCTGCGTTACGAAGTGCCGGAGCGGTGGCTGAGGCGCGAGTGGCGCGGGAATTACCGGGGACAGAAGCAGATCTGGTATCTGCTGCTTCTCATCGGCCGTGACTACGATGTGCGGTTGCGCGCGTCGGCCAAGCCTGAATTCGACGCCTGGCGGTGGCACGACTACTGGGTCCCGATGGACGCCGTTATCGAATTCAAGCGCGGCGTCTACCAGCGGGCACTCGAGGAGCTCGCGCCATTGTTGCGCCGCCGGGGTCAGCGCCGGCTGGCCCGGGGGCGTGGAGCCGCGAACGCCGTCGAGCGGGGATGATCCCGCTCCTCAAGCTTTCGCTTTCCGCGCGCAGCGTCTAGTACGTGCCACGAACCGCCCCCGCGGTCTTCTACCTCGCCGATAACGAAGGCCGCGGCGTGCTGATCAACACGCCGCCGTTGTCGCGCACGGTGGATTTCCTGCCGCTGGCGGGGCGCACTGCTCACACCTGCGCGCTGCGCAGCAGGGCCAAGCCGGCAATGTTTTTCTTTGGCCCGGCGCTCGCGCGCGCGGCGTCGGGCTGGCGCGGCCTCAAGCCCCTCGCGGACGACCATTCCTACGAGAACCGCTCGCTAGGCGCGGTGGGGCTGCGGCGTCTCAAATACGAATACGCGTTCACCGACGATTTCGACCCGATCAAGAGCCGCTATGGACCTGGCGCTGGACGCGCAATCGGCCTCGAACTCGAGAAAGCGCGGAAACCGGCATAACCCTGCGCTGCGCTTTGACCTGGGCCCCCCAGGTGGAGCAAGTTCCCGCGGAGTAGGTACCGGTGTCCAGAGACCGGATTTGCTTCGAAGGGTCATTGCTTCAGGCATGCCGGTTTATGCCCAGCTCGAGCAGGCGGCGCCCGATGGGTTTATGCTTGAAAATTCGGCGCGCAATGCGCCCAGAGTGTGCGTCCGCGAAATATAGAGGGGTTGTAAAAGAGAGGGGCCGTAGCGCGATAGTTTTTTGCCTCGCGGGCTCATCGTGTTGACAGCCTGAATCGCCATGGCTATACTTAGTTCACAGATTAGACTTAGTCTAAAACCTGTCAAGGCGGAGGATAGCAAGTAAGCGCTTCCACTCCGGCATATAGTTTATAAGATAATGTTTTAAAGGAGAAATATATGCAACTCAAAGGATCCAAGACCCACGAGAGCCTCAAAGCGGCATTCGCGGGCGAGTCACAGGCAAACCGCCGCTATCTGTATTTCGCGGCGAAGGCGGACGTTGAAGGCCAGAATGACGTTGCTGCGGTGTTCCGCTCGACCGCCGAAGGCGAAACCGGGCATGCGCACGGCCACCTTGAGTACCTGGAAACCTGCGGCGATCCGGCGACTGATCTGCCTTTCGGCAAAAGTCGCGACAACTTGACCACCGCGATCGCTGGGGAAACCCACGAGTACACCGACATGTATCCGGGAATGGCGAAAACGGCACGCCAGGAAGGCTTCGGCGAAATCGCCGACTGGTTCGAGACCCTGGCCAAGGCGGAGCGTTCGCACGCCAACCGCTTCAAGAAGGCGCTGGACGCCCTGCAAGACTGAGTCGCGTCCCGAGCTCGGGGTAACAGGTGATGGGGCAAGACCCGCGTCACCTGTGCCCCGGCGCCCGTAATGCCTGACCAATCACCCGCCACCTAGGCCGTCCCATGAGCGCACGCGAAGGAAGCCTCGAGGCGCCCACCCGGCATCCGCTCGAGTGGAAGACGCCAGAGTTCTTTGACCCGGCCAAGCTCGAGCAGGAGCTCGAGCGGGTATTTGACATCTGCCACGGCTGCCGCAGGTGCGTGAATCTGTGCATCTCGTTTCCGACGCTTTTCGATCTCGTGGACGAGAGCGCGACCATGGAGGTGGATGGGGTCAATAAGGAGGATTACTGGAAGGTTGTGGACCAGTGTTACCTCTGCGACATGTGTTACATGACGAAGTGCCCGTACGTTCCGCCGCACCAGTGGAACGTCGATTTCCCGCACCTCATGCTACGGGCTAAGGCGGTGAAATTCAGAAAGAACGGGGCGAGCTTCCGTGACCGCCTGCTCTCCAGCACCGACGCCCTGGGCAAGCTTGCGACAATTCCGGTCGTGGTGCATGCCGTCAACACCGTCAACAAGACGGGTGCTGCGCGAAGTCTGATGCAACAGGCGCTCGGTGTGCACAAAGACCGGGTGCTGCCCGATTACGCCTCCGCGAAATTCCGCAGCAACGCCCGTCCTGGTCGCGATTTTCCGGTTCGCGACGGCAAGAATACGCCCGGCAAGGTCGCGATCTTTGCGACCTGCTACGTCAACTATAACGAGCCCGGGATCGGCCATGATCTGCTGAAGATCCTAGAGCACAACGAGGTTCCGGCAACGCTGGTGGAGAAGGAAGCCTGCTGCGGCATGCCCAAGTTCGAGCTCGGCGATCTCGAAGCCGTTGCGCGCAACAAGGACCTGAACATTCCGGTGCTGGCCCGGCTCGCCCGCGAGGGCTACGCGCTCATGACGGCGGTTCCGTCCTGTACGCTTATGTTCAAGCAGGAGTTGCCGCTGATGTTTCCGGACGACGCGGACGTCAAGCTCGTCGCCGACGCCATGTTCGACCCCTTCGAGTATCTGGTTCTGCGCCACAAGGACGGGCTGCTCAAGACGGAATTCCGCACCGCGCTGGGCAGGGTGTCCTATCACATTCCCTGCCACCTCCGCGTACAAAACATGGGGCAAAAGACCCGCGAGCTGCTCGAGATGATCCCCGATACCAAGGTGACCACCATCGAGCGTTGCGCGGGCCACGACGGAACCTGGGGTGTCAAGGCAGAATATTTCGAGAACTCGATGAAGATCGGCCGTCCGGTATTCCGGCAGATGGCGGAAGCGAGCCCGGATTACGTCAGCTCGGACTGCGCCATCGCGGGCCGCCATATTCTCCAGGGGATGGGCGAGACGACGGCGCGCAAGCAGCACCCTATCACCTTGATACGAATCGCCTACGGATTCTGATGCAGCGGACCGCTACGATGACCAATCTCAGTCGTGACAGCCTCATGACGCTGGAACGCTACGCAAAGGAACGCCCCCAGTTTCGCGCGCGTGTCATGGCGCACAAGAAGAACCGGACGGTACCCTTCGGCGAGCACGTCATGCTAATTTTCGAGGACGAGCTCACCATCCGCTATCAAGTTCAGGAGATGCTTCGCGTCGAGCGCATCTTCGAGGAGGAGGGAATACAGGACGAGCTCGATGCCTATGGGCCTCTCATCCCCGATGGCGCCAACTGGAAGGCGACCATGATGATCCAGTTCCCCGACGTCGACGAGCGCCGCCGCATGCTGGCACAGCTCATCGGCATCGAGGAGCGGGTTTGGGTTCAGGTCGCAGGGCATGATCGTGTCTACGCGATCGCCGACGAGGATCTTGCGCGCGAGACCGCGGAGAAAACCTCATCGGTGCACTTCTTGCGGTTCGAATTGGCTCCCACGATGGTGAGCGCGCTCAAGCACGACGCCGCTGTCGAGATGGGAATCGATCATTCCGCCTACAGCGTCTCGGCCGATGTTGCACCAGCAGTGCGTGACTCTCTCGTGGGAGACCTTAAGGGCTGAGCGGGGGCGGCGCGCCGCGGTCCCCTCGAGCGGGGCTGTGCTATCCTGATCGGCGCTATGTTCAGCTCACGCCTGCTTAGCCGTTTCGAGCGTCGCCTCAAGGCGGGCGATGTGCCGCTGGCCGTGCGGTTGTGGAACGGGACGACGCTGGTCGGACACATGCCGCCGCAACTGACGGTCGTGGTGAACACCCCCCAGGCAGTCGCGACGCTCGCCGAGCCAACCATGGGCGGCCTCGCGCGCTGCTATGTCGAGCAGCAGATCGACGTAGAGGGAGAGTGTAACGCACGCGAGATCCTGCGCATTGGCGAGGCTTTCTCCGACGCGATCGGAGCAGTGCGCACCGGTGGGCGTCGTTCGCGCGATGGGTCCCAGCATACCCGGCTCTTTGACCGCGAGGCGATTCAGAGCCATTACGACGTCGGTGACGATTTCTTCGGGCTCTGGCTCGACGCGAACCGCGTTTATTCCTGCGCTTACTTCGGCCGCGTCGACGACACGCTTGAGATTGCCCAGGAGCAGAAGCTTGATCATATCTGCCGGAAACTGCGGCTCGCGCCGGGCGAGCGCTTCCTCGATATCGGTTGCGGGTGGGGCGCGCTCGTCATCAGAGCGGCTCAGCAATTCGGCGTGAACGCTCTAGGCATCACGCTTTCGCAGAACCAGTGCGATTACGCGCGCGAAAGAATTCGTGAGCTGGGGCTCGACGGCCGCTGCGAGGTGCGCTTGCTCGACTATCGCGATGTGCCTGAAGAAGGCAGCTTCGACAAGATCGCGAGCGTGGGCATGTTCGAGCATGTCGGTCTCAAGAACTTTCCACTGTATTTTGGCAAGATGTTTCGCCTGCTCAAGCCAGGCGGTCTGGTCATGAACCACGGCATTACGCACAACTGGCCGGGGCAACGCGAGCTCGGCAGTGACATCGGCGAGTTCGTTGACCACTACGTGTTTCCCGGCGGCGAACTGGCCCATGTCTCACAGGTGCTTGCCGCCATGTCGGACGAGGGCCTCGAGCCGTGGGACGTCGAAAGTCTGCGACCGCATTACGGCCGCACGCTGTGGGAGTGGGTTGACCGGCTCGACAAGAACCGTGGGGCGGCGGTCGCCGCGGTGGGGGAGAAACTTTACCGTGTCTGGCGCATTTACATGGCGGGCTCGGCGCATGCGTTCGAGCGCGGATGGCTGTCCGTCTACCAGGTGCTGGCGGGCAAACCCCGTGCCGACGGCGCCCTGGAGCTGCCACCGACGCGCGAACATATCTATGCGGGCTAGCGCGTTCGCGTGGCTTGCGCTCGTGGCATTTCCGGCGGCGGCGCAGTGGAGCGGCTGGGACTACGACCGTGACCAGCCGAAGGAAGAGTGGAAGGAGCTTGAAGTCAAGCTCCCGGCATTCCCCAAGGACGAGAATCTGCTTCAATTCGAAGCAGGGGCGGCGAGCCCGAACCGCTTCTTCGTAGACGCGAAGGCCATCTCCGTCGGTACCGATGGCGTCATCCGTTATACGCTGGTTGTAAAGACCGCGGGCGGCGCGACCAATGTCTTCTACGAAGGGATGCGCTGCAAGCTTCAGCAAGTCAAAGTCTACGCTGTCGCCAGCAAAGACGGGGATTGGATGCGGGCGCGCGACCCGCAGTGGCGCGGAATCCAGAACCGGAACATCAGCGACTATCATAGCGTGCTACGACGCGACTACTTCTGCGCCGGCGGGTACGGCAACGTTCCGGTCGCGAGCGACGAGGAGGCGTTGCGGCTCTTGCGCTACGGGCCGCGGGAAACTTTAACGGAGTAGAACACCGCCACCGCCGCGCATCGCCGCGGTGACACTGCGCCCCGACCGCCTAGAGCAGCACCAGGTTGTCGCGGTGGATCAGTTCCGGTTCGTCGATGTAGCCGAGCTTCGCCTCGATCTCGCTTGAGGGCGTGTGCAGAATGCGGCGGGTCTCCGCGGAGCTGTAGTTGATCAGGCCCCGCGCGATCTCGTGGCGCTTCTCGTCGAAGCATCGCACCGCTTCGCCGCGCTCGAACTCGCCGGCGACTTCGTGGACGCCGATCGGCAACAGGCTCTTTCCGCCAATGCGGAGCGCTTTGACCGCCCCGGCATCGAGGACGAGGCTGCCCCGCATCTGCAGTTGATTCGCGAGCCATTGCTTGCGTGCGGCCATGGTGGGCTTCTCGGCGATGAGTCGCGTGCCGAGCGACTCCCCGCGCGCCAGCCGGGTCAGGACGTCGTCGTCCCGGCCCGAAGCGATCACCGTGTGGGCCCCGCTGCGTGCAGCGCGTCTCGCCGCCAGCACCTTGGTCAGCATGCCACCCAGCGCGTAAAGGCTGCCGGCGCCGCCTGCCATCTGCTCCAGCGCGGGATCGGCGGCCTGCGCTTCCGCGACGAGCTTCGCCGTAGGGTCCTTGCGCGGGTCCTTGTCGTAGAGCCCCGCTTGATCGGTCAGGATCACGAGCGCGTCGGCTTCGACGAGGTTGGTGACCAGCGCAGCGAGCGTATCGTTGTCGCCGAAACGGATCTCGTCGATCGCGACGGTGTCGTTCTCGTTGATGATGGGAATCACACCGAGCGCGAGAAGCGTGCGCAGGGTCGAGCGCGCGTTGAGGTAGCGCTTGCGGTCGGCCAGGTCCTCATGCGTCAGCAGAATCTGCGAGGTCATGAGCTGGTGCTCGCGGAAACACGACTCGTAGACCTGGATCAGGCCCATCTGGCCAACCGCCGCCGCGGCCTGCAGTTCGTGCAGCGCGTGCGGGCGCCGCTTCCAGCCGAGCCGCTGCATGCCGGCGGCAATTGCCCCGCTCGACACCAGTACGACGTCACGGCCGTTGTGTCGGAGGCCTGCAATCTGGCCCGCCCAGCGCGAAAGTGCAGCGTGATCGAGACCCTGACCCTGGTTCGTGACCAGGCTCGAGCCAACCTTGACGACAAGCCGCTTCGCGTTTGCTATGACGTTTGACATTCGTCACCACAAAAACGCAGAGCCATGGAGAAAATCCTCATTTGGGGGCGCTCTTTCTCGTTCTCGGCTTGTTCTTTTTCTCTGCGTCCCGGTGCCTCTGAGGCTCCCGCTGAAGGTAATCCATGACGGCGAAGACGAGCTCGCGGCAACCATCGCCGGTCAGCGCCGAAATGATAAAGCTTCTGCCCTTCCAGCCAAAGCCCTTGAGAAAGCGCTTGATCGCGCGCTCGCGCTCGCTGGCCGGAATGAGGTCGATCTTGTTGAGCACCAGCCAGCGCGGCTTGCGATAAAGCGCCTCATCGTAGCGCTTGAGCTCCCGCACGATCGCCTTCGCCTCGCGCACCGGGTCGACGTCGAAATCAACGGGCGCGAAGTCCACGAGGTGCAGCAGAAGCCGGGTCCGCGCCAGGTGACGCAGAAACTGGTGTCCCAGGCCCACGCCCTCCGCCGCCCCCTCGATCAGGCCAGGAATGTCGGCCAGCACAAAGCTGCGGTTCATGTCCGCGCGCACGACGCCGAGGCTGGGGGCGAGAGTAGTAAACGGATAATCGGCCACCTTGGGACGGGCCGCTGACACAGACCGGATCAAGGTGGACTTGCCCGCGTTGGGCATGCCGAGCAGCCCGACGTCGGCCAGCAGCTTCAGCTCGAGCTTGAGCCGGCGGTCCTCGCCCGGCACACCGCGCGTAAATTGGCGCGGCGCGCGATTAATGCTGGACTTGAAGTGAAGGTTGCCGAGGCCCCCGGCGCCGCCGGCGGCCAACAGCGCCCGGCTGCCGTCGTGGTCGAGATCGGCGAGCAGCTCACCGGTTGCGGAATCGAGGACCATGGTGCCGACCGGCACGCGCAACACGACATCGGGCGCCGACTTCCCGTACTGGTCCGAACCGCGACCGTTCTCTCCATTCCGCGCGCGATGGATTCGGGCGTAGCGAAAATCGATCAACGTGTTGAGATTGCGGTCCGCCACCGCGTAGATGCTGCCGCCCCGCCCGCCATCACCGCCATCGGGTCCGCCGCGCGGGATGAACTTCTCGCGCCTGAAACTCGCGCAGCCGTCGCCGCCCTTTCCGGCGTGGACCTCGATGATGGCTTCGTCAACAAACTTCATGGTGGTTGAACCGTCAAGGCGCCAATCGATTCTTAAAACGGCAAGCTGGGGCCGCGGTCTTTAGCGGCTCGCGTTCTCTTGGCGCCCTGGTCGTTCAAACAAAAAAGGCCCTGCCGTTCTGGCAGGGCCTTTGCGCTGAATTCTCTCGGCTCAGGCGGGAACGACGTTCACCGTCTTGCGGCTGTCCGGTCCCTTTTGGGCGAACTGGACCCGTCCCGTGACCCTTGCGAACAGCGTGTGGTCACGGCCCATGCCGACATTCTCGCCTGGGTGAACCCGTGTTCCGCGCTGGCGGACGATGATGCTGCCCGCGGGGACAAGCTCGCCACCGAAGCGTTTCACGCCGAGGCGCTTTGACTGTGAATCGCGCCCGTTGCGTGAACTGCCGCCTGCTTTCTTGTGTGCCATGCTGATTTCTCCTTACGCCCCGATGCCCAGGATCTCGATCTCGGTGTAGTTCTGCCGATGGCCCTGACTCTTGCGATAGTGCTTGCGGCGGCGCATCTTGAAGATCCGCACCTTGTCGCCGCGCCCCTGCGAGAGCACCTTTGCCTTTACCGTCGCCCCCGCGATGAGCGGTGTGCCCATCGTGACGCCTTCGCCGGCGCCGACGAGGAGGACCTGGTCGAGCA
>JAOTTL010000248.1:0-4504 GCA_029864385.1 Betaproteobacteria bacterium
TGCGCGCTTTCATTACCTATCACGACTACATGCACGGGGCGATTTTGTCCCATTCACGCGTGGCATGGGTACTCTTCCGCGTATATGCGGCGTTTGGGCTTACGCCGCCGCGCTCGTGGAAGAAGAGTCACAATTATCATCACGGCCATGTCGGCCAGATCTCCAAAGCAAGCATTGGCGCCTTCCCGATCATGACAACCCGCATGTGGCACGAGGCCACGCGCGCGGAACGCATTCTTTATCGGTTTGAGCGGCATCCTCTGACGGTACTGGCCGGATATATCACGATATTTATCTACAGCATTTGTCTGCTGCCACTCTTGCGCGATCCACTCCGGCACTGGGATTCCGCCCTGGTGTTGCTCGGGCATGGCGGGTTGATTGCCGTGCTGTGGATGTTCGGTGGTTTCAGTACCGCGTTCTTTGTCGTGCTGCTACCCATGACCGTCGCCTCGGTGCTCGGCAGCTATCTGTTTTTTGCCCAGCACAGCTTCAAACGCATGCACATCATCTCGCCGGAGGCCTGGACGTTCTGTCGCGCGGCGATGGAGTCTTCCAGCTACATGCGGCTCAACAAGCTCATGCAATGGTTCTCGGGCAACATCGGTTTTCACCACATCCATCATCTCAACGTACGTATCCCGTTCTATCGCCTGCCCGAGACCATGGCCGCCATTCCGGAGCTACAGTCACCGGTAACGACATCGCTGGCTCCACGGGATATTGCCGACTGCTTCCAGTGCTGCCTGTGGGATGAAGACCGGCAGCGGATGGTTTCATTTCGCGAGGCGGCGAAATTGGCGAGCCATCAAACCGGTCGGTAACAATAGGCGGCTTCAGGCCATCTTGCCTTCTATCAGGCGCAGCAGCGCCAAATCAATATGTGGGGTCAGATCATAGTTTTCGCTAATACTCCCTCCCACGAATCTTCCTGCTTTTGAAATCCGTCGGCTCGGTTACACTGTCGCCTTGATTCATGCTCTCGAAAGTCAAACGTGATCCACATTCCTTTTGAAAATCGATTCATTGATCTGGGCGATGACTTCTTTGCCAAGGCGCACCCCGCGCCGGTGAAACAGCCGGCGCTGATCCAGTTCAATCACGCGCTGGCGCGGGAACTGGGCATATTGGTGGAGGAGGCCAGCGAGGAGGAACTGGCGGAGCACTTCTCCGGTAATGCGCTGCCGCCCGGGGCCGTGCCGGTGGCGATGGCGTATGCGGGCCATCAATTCGGCAACTTTGTGCCGCAGCTTGGCGATGGGCGCGCGATCTGGCTCGGCGAAATCCGCACGCCGAACGGCGCCCGCTTTGACCTGCAATTGAAGGGCAGCGGGCGCACGGCCTTTTCCCGCGGCGGCGACGGCCGCGCGGCGCTGGGGCCGGTGCTGCGCGAATACCTGGTGAGCGAGGCGATGGCCCGGCTCGGTGTGCCGACCACGCGGGCGCTGGTCGCGGTGGCCACCGGCGAGGCGGTGGTGCGCGAGCGTGCCTTGCCGGGTGGGGTGATTACGCGCGTGGCCGCGAGCTTTGTGCGGGTGGGGACGTTCGAGTATTTCGCTGCGCGCGGGGATGTCGCGGCCGTGAAAAAGCTCGCGGACTATGTCATCGCGCGCAACTACCCGGAGCTGGCCGCGGCGGAACAGCCCTACGTGGCCTTGCTCGCGGCAGTGATCGCGCGCCAGGCACGGTTGATCGCGCGCTGGATGCAGCTCGGGTTTATTCACGGGGTGATGAATACCGACAACATGTCCATCGCCGGTGAGACCATCGATTACGGGCCCTGTGCCTTTATGGATGGGTATCGTCACCAGCGCGTATTCAGTTCGATCGATCGCCACGGGCGCTACGCCTACAACAGCCAGCCGGGCATCGGCCTGTGGAACTTGGTGCGCCTGGCCGAAACGCTGGTGCCGTTATTGGCGGAGTCGACGGACGCGGTGGTGAAAATCGCGCAGATGCATCTCGAAACCTGCCAGGGCCAGTACGAAGCGGCGTGGCTGGCGGGCATGCGCGCGAAGCTGGGCCTCACGGCGGGTGTGGACTCCGACGCGCGGGACAAGGCACTGATCGAGGCCTTGCTCGACGCGATGGACGCCAACGAGGCGGACTTTACGCTGACGTTTTATCACCTGTCGCGCCTCGGCGCCGGCACACCCGCGCAGGATCATGCCATTCGCGGCTTGTTTGCCCGGCCTGCGGCGTTTGATGACTGGGCCGCGCAGTGGCGTGAGCGCCTCAAGCGCGAGCCGCAGGGTGATGCGGCGCGGCAGGCCGGCATGCAGGCGGTGAACCCGGTGTATATCCCGCGCAATCATCAAATCGAGGTGGCCATCCGCGCCGCGGAAGACCGGGGAGATTTTTCGGTGTTTCACGCGCTGCACGCCGTGTTGCAGAACCCGTATGCGGACCAGGCCGGGAAAGAGCGTTATCTGCTGCCACCGAAGCCGGAAGAAGTGGTGCCCCAAACCTTTTGCGGCACCTAGCCGAAATAAAGACCGGGATCAGATCACAGTTACCTCAAATTCCGAAGATCTGAGTCAGCTTTTCCCTGGCATCGGTCGCCCCGGTCGAGGGATGCGATAATCTTTGACCCACGTCAATTCCCTCAGCCCGGGTCGGGGTAGCATTTATATTTGTCGTTTCAGGAGAACGACATGGCAAGGTGGATTGCGACGATCCTTCTGGGAGCGACGCTCGCCACCATCGCGTGCAACGTGCCGGCGCGCACGGAACAACACTCGCCGGTTGTGCACATCGCAATCGTGATGGACGGTCCATCGGAACGTGCCGCGCCCTTACGAGGGCTGTTCCTCGAGGAGATGCGCGCGGTCAATCGCGGCGAGTTCAGCCTCCTGTCACCCCCCGATCTGGTTTTCGAGGCGGATCGCACCTTGTCCGGCGTGCGGACGGCGCTCGAACGGGCGTTGGCGGATCCGCGCACTGACCTCGTGATCACCCTCGGCGTACTCGGATCGCACGCGGCCGCTCAGTACGAGCGCTTGCCAAAACCCGTCCTGGCTCCGTTCATTCCCGATCCCCAATTGCAAGGCTTGCCCTACAAGGACGGCACCAGCGGCAGGAAGAACCTCAGCTACGTCAATCTGGACGTAAACATCGGCCGCGACCTCAAGGCGTTTCGCGAGATCGTCCCGTTTACGCGGCTCGCTTTCCTGCTCGACGGCGCGATGGTCGACGCGATTCCCGGCATTCGAGAGGAAGTGATGCGTGTGGCGCGTGAGCACGGCATTACCGTTACGCCGGTGGCAGTGGCGGACGCGGCAGCACCGGCGCTTGCCGCGATTCCGAAAGATACGCAAGCGGTTTATGTCGGCCCTTTGCTACGCCTGTCGTCAGAGGAGTATCAGCGGTTGATTGCAGGCTTGATCGAACGGCGACTCCCGAGCTTCGCTTTCTCCGGTAAATCCGATGTTGAGCTTGGCCTGCTGGTCGGTATTGCACCCGCGCTCGACATGGAACGCCTGGCGCGGCGCGTGGCGCTCAATGCGCGACGTATCCTGCTCGGCGAGGACGCCGCTACTCTGCCCGTGGCCTTCGCCCGCCAAGAGGGAATTACCCTCAACATGCGTACGGCGCGTGCCATCGGTTATTCGCCCAGTTGGCAACTTCTGACGCGCGCCGAACTTTTATACGATGAACTGGAGCCCGCGGGGTCACCGCTGTCGTTTGCTGCAGCCGTACGCGAAGCCGTCGAGGTCAACCTCACGATTCGAATCGCCCAGGCGAACGTAGCCGCCGGCAAAGAGAACATCCGTCAAGCGCGCTCCGCGCTGTTGCCTCAGATCGGGCTCACCGGCCGGCACACGAGAATCGAGGAGGACGATGCCGCCGCCATTCCCGGCCGTGCCGAGCGCACCTCCACGGGCTCGGTAACGCTCGACCAGAGCCTGTACTCTGAACCGGCGTGGGCCAATCTCGAAGTCCAAAAACAGTTGCAGGCGGCGCGCGAGAGCGAGCGCGAGCAGGTACGCCTTGACATCGTACTTGAGACAGCGCGGACATATCTCGATGTGCTGCGCGCCAAAACCAACGAGCGCGTACAGAAGAACAACCTGCGGCTGACGCGTTCGAACCTGGAACTGGCGCGTGCGCGGCGGCGCATCGGCACGGCGGGCCCAAGCGAGGTGTACCGCTGGGAAAGTGAAATCGCCAATGCACAACGCGCGGTGATCGAAGCCCAGTCGCAAACACGCGTGGCGGAGATCGCGCTCAATGCCCTGTTGCATCGCCCCTTGGAGCAGGTGGTTGCGACCGTCGAAGTCGGCCTCGATGAACCGGTCCTGGTTGTGAGCCAGCAGCGGTTGTACGATTTAATCGACAACCCGGCGAGCTTCAGCGTGCTGCGCGATTTCATCGTACAGGACGCCTTCTTGGCCGTACCCGAACTACGACAACTCGATGCCCGTATCCATGCGCAAGAGCGCGCGCTCGTATCCGCCCAGCGCGCTTATTGGCAGCCGACGCTTGGGTTTCGTGCCGATCGCAC
>JAOTTL010000249.1:0-4487 GCA_029864385.1 Betaproteobacteria bacterium
GTGGTGGAATCCTATCGCCGCATCCGCAACACCCTGCGCTTCCTGCTCGCGAACCTCGCCGATTTCGACCCGGCCCAAAACATGCTACCGGTCGATGAGTGGCTCGAGATCGACCGCTACGCGTGGGTCATGACGTGCGACCTGCATTGCGAAATGGTGCCCTCCGAGTCCGGCGCCAAGGACCCGGCGGCGCCGGGGCACTACGGCAACTACGAGTTTCATCTGGTCGCGCAGAAGCTGCAGACGTTCTGCTCGGAGGACTTGGGGGGCTTCTACCTGGACATCCTCAAGGACCGGCTCTACACCGCGCCGGCCGGCTCGCGCGCGCGGCGCTCCGCGCAGAACGCGCTCTACCACATCACGCATTCACTGACGCGCTTGCTTGCTCCGATCCTGTCATTCACGGCCCAGGAGGTGTGGGAGATCCTGAGCGGCGGGGAGCAGAGCGTTTTCGAGCAAACCTGGTACGAGTTCCGGCTGCCGGGCGACGCCGAGGCGCTGCGCGCGCGTTGGGGCAAGCTGCGCGAGCTGCGTTCTGATGTGTTGAAACGCCTCGAGGAGCTGCGCGTGGCCGGCAAGATCGGCTCGTCGCTCGCAGGCGAGGTCGAGTTCTACGCCAATGGGGATAGCCGGGCGTTCCTGGATTCATTTGGCGATGACCTGCGCTTCGTGTTCATCACCTCTCATGCGCGGGTGGCGAACGGTAGCCACCCGGAGGCCGCTGCCACCGTGCTGCCCGATGTGAGGGTGCGGGTGAGCCCGAGCGCGCACCAGAAGTGCGGGCGATGCTGGCACTATCGGGCGGACGTCGGCGCCAGCCACGAACACCCCGCGCTCTGCAATCGCTGTGTCTCGAACCTGTTCGGCCCGGGCGAGCCGCGTGTCCACGCGTAGAGCTTGCCGCTACGCCAAGAGGCGTTTTTAACCGCAGATCGCGCAAATATACGCTGATGATTTGTGTTTATCTGCGTTTATCGGCGGCTAAAAGGGGTTTTTTGGCATGAGTTCAAAGACGGTTTATTGGCTGCTCCTGTCGGCGCTGATCGTCGTAATCGATCAGGTAACGAAGTTCGTCGTCGTCCAGCGCCTGGCGGCCAACCAAGCGGTCGAGGTCACCTCTTTCTTCAATTTGGTGCTGGTCTACAACCCCGGCGCCGCGTTCAGCTTCCTCGCGGACGGTAGCGGCTGGCAGCGGGGGCTGTTCGCGACAATTGCCGTCGTCGCATCGGTGTGGATCTTCTACCTGCTGCGCAAGTATCCTCATCAGCGCCTTTTCGCGCTGGCGCTCGCACTGATCCTGGCAGGCGCTCTGGGTAATCTGATCGACAGGATCGCGTTGGGCGCCGTGATCGATTTTCTCGACTTTCACGCCTTCGGCTACCACTGGCCGGCGTTCAACGTGGCTGACTCGGCGATCACCTGCGGCGCGGTGCTGCTGGTGTGCGACGCCCTGCGCCCCCGTTCGAAGCCTTGATTGAACCGCCGAGACACCGAGCACGCCAAGAACAACAATATTGCCCTTTCGAGCTGAGTTTCGTTCTTTTTTTTGGTTCTCTCCGTCCCGCCGTGGTTCGATAAGGTTTTGTCTGCAGTTCTATGACGGGATTCGTTTCCCCCTGGCGCCTTGGCGGTTCTTATATAATTCAAACATGAAGGTGCTGCTCGCCAATCCCCGCGGCTTCTGCGCCGGCGTCGATCGCGCCATCGAGATCGTCGAGCGCGCGCTCGCGCTGCATGGCGCCCCGATCTACGTTCGCCACGAGGTCGTGCACAACAAGTTCGTGGTGCAGGACCTGCAGGGGAGGGGCGCCGTCTTCGTCGAGACGCTGCGCGAGGTCCCCGAAGGCGCGACGGTCATCTTCAGCGCCCACGGGGTGTCGCAGACAGTGCGACGCGAGGCCGACGCGCGCAACCTGCGCGTGTTCGACGCCACCTGCCCGCTGGTCACCAAGGTTCACATCGAGGTGGCGAAGATGCGCGCGCAGGGACGCGAGATCGTCATGATCGGCCACCGCGGCCATCCCGAGGTCGAGGGCACCATGGGGCAGAGTGCAGGCGGCATGTATCTCGTGGAGCGGCCCGACGATGTGGCGCAGCTTGTGGTGCGCGACGAGAAGCAGCTCGCGTTCGTGACGCAGACGACGCTGTCAGTCGATGATGCGCAGCAGACCATCAACGCGCTGCACCGGCGGTTTCCCGCCGTTGTCGGGCCCAAGAAGGACGACATCTGCTACGCGACCCAGAATCGCCAGGATGCGGTGAAGGCGCTTGCTGCGAAGTGCGACGTGGTCATCGTTGTGGGCTCCCCCAACAGCTCGAACTCGAATCGGCTGCGGGAGGTGGCGCAGAACCAGGGCGTTGCCGCTTATATGGTGGACAAGGCCGCGCAGCTCCAGACCGAATGGCTGGCCGGGGCGCGCATCGTCGGGGTCACCGCGGGTGCTTCCGCGCCCGAGGTTCTTGTTGAGGAAGTCGTCTCCAGGCTACGCGAGTTGGGTGCCGAAAGCGTCGATCAGCTCGCGGGCGTCCAGGAAAACACCGTATTTCCGCTGCCCAGGGGTCTCGCCGCCTGCATTCCGCGTGAGAGACGTGGTACGCCGCCGCGATGACCGGTAGCGGCGGTGCTCGGCAACGCCGCGTCACACCCCTCTTTGCGGACCATCGTTACTATCGCTACCATCCGGGCTGACCGTTGCGTGTCTTGCTGCCGGTACTATCGAGCGTGAGCGCGCCGTCCGGGATCTGCCTCGATCCGGGCAGCGGCGTTGCGATCAACGCAAAGGACGGCGGCAGTGCGGGAGCGGCCGGGTTGATCGTGACGGCGTAAAACTGCGCGACATCGGCCGGCACGTTCAGGTTGAGAGCGGCCAGCGCACCGGCGCCGACGGCGTACTGGCGCGCGTCGAGCAGGTACTGCTGCTGCCGCGTTGCCACGTCCGCGAGGAACTTCTGCGCCGCGCTGCGACGGCCTTGGCGCTGGTGATCCTCGTAGGCGGGGTAGGCGACCAGCGCGAGGATCGCGACGATCACCACGACGATCATCAATTCGATGACCGTGAAACCGGACAGCCTCCGCGTTTCCTTGGGCCAGTGCCGGCAACACGCAAGACAGCACCTGCGGCTGGCCCAGTGCGAACGAGGACGAGATGCGCGCCGCCGCGCGCTGTCCGTGAAATGAAAACCCGAGTGCTCGGGAAGAAACGCTGCAAGGCCCGGAGCCTGCGCAGTTGCAACGCAAATGCGCTCAGCGCTCGAGGCGAGGCAGCAGTTAGACGACGCACGGCGTCGTGTTTCGTTCACGCTTGTCCCCCGAGCCAAATGATCGGCTTCGCACAATGGCGAACATGCCTTATTCCCCGGTTAGTTTGGCGCGCTCGGGCACGGGAAGCCGCGGCCGTAAGCGAAATCCACCAACAGGTAGCTCTTCACCGGGCCATCGTTGCCCCGCGCCGGCTCGAATTTCATTCCCCGCAGGCTTTCCAGCGCGCTCTGCTCGAACGCCGGCGCCGCGCAGAGCACGTCGGCGTAGATCTAGCTTTCTTCCATCCATGAGGGTAAAGGCTCTCGATGTGAGTCAAGCAACAAGACCGCGGGCAACCCGTCCGGTTGCCCGCGGGTCATGCGATGTACCCTCTCCCGGGGGCGGTCTTGCATAAGGCGATTGCCGGACCTCGGCCCGGCAATGTCCCGCCTAGTAGATCAGCTCGCGCCACGATACCCGCTTGCCGATCGCGCCGCCGGCGCCCGGGTTGACGCCGCCCACCCTCTTCTTGCCGGTGACATCGATCGCGCTGTACTTCAGCTGGCCGCTCGGCAGGCGGTAGACTACGATACCGGCGATGAGCGCGTTGCTGAGCTTGGTGCCCACGACCTGCGCGGGGGCCGACGCGAGGTACGACCCGGAGCGGTAGTCGAACTGATAGAGGAAGCTGTCGCCGCCGGCCGAGCACGGCTGCGCGTTGGGCTGGTTGGTGGCGACGAGCAACACGCCTCGCACGAGCTGCGGGTCGATATTGACGCGCTCGCCCGGCGACTGGTTGCCCGGGTTGAAATCGACGTACCAGCCATTCTGAGTGGTCCAATCCACGGCGTTGTTCGAAATCGTGCGAGTATTCGCGTCGACCACGATCAGGCTCTGCTGCACCATACTCGCCGCGGGCTGACGCAGGTCGCCGAGATCGGTGCCGGTGTCCTTGAAGCCGTATACCGTCTGCTGGTAGGCGCGGTCCTCCGGCGGAATGAGCGTTGCCGGATCCTGCAGGTCGGAGGGGCCGAGGAGACGGCCGGTGCCCACGTAGACTACATTGTATCCGGCAGCGAAGCGCGTGATATCGACCCGCGTCGTGACCGACTGCGGCTTGGCCGGGGAGCTGCCGTCGAAGAGTTGCCCGAGGCGCTGGAAGCTCATGTTCGTCATGTCCAGCCGCCAGACGTTGCCGAGCAGGTCGCCGCCGTAGACGAAGGTGGTCGTGTTGTTCACTGCGAAA
>JAOTTL010000250.1:0-4459 GCA_029864385.1 Betaproteobacteria bacterium
CTCCATTAGAGATGTAATGGCGCGGTGCATGTCGCGCGTTTCGTCCTTGAGCTCGTCAATGGGTTCGTGATAGCCCTCATTGGCCATGTATCTTCTCCTATCGCGGTTGGAAATGCGGAATCGCGCTGTCTGATGCTGTATTACGGTAGTTCGCGAGGTTACGTTACCACAACTCGACGGGCTCACCGGCCGCACGGATCTTCTCGGCGCGCGCCTTATCGGTCACGCCTGATCGGACGATGCGAGCCCTTGCTGCACCATTATTCGCTTGAGCCGCGCCAGCCGCTCCTGCGCGTCGGTGAGCTCGAGCAACTGCTGCCGGTCTGCGGTGTCCATCGGCAGCATTTCGGCCAGGCGAAAGCCGACCCACGCTGCGTCGTCTAGCCGAAGCGGCGCGGGAAAACGCTCCGCTCCCGCTTTATCGATGATCACGCGAAGCAGTTCACCACAAGCCGGATCGACCTGGTCGCGCCCGGTATCGGAGGGCAGCGGTTCGGTGGACGCTGCGATGAGCTGGTTCGGTTGAACCCGCATCTCGCGAATCCGGAAACGCTCTCCGCCACGCGCGAGCAACTGGAACACACCCAGTTGCGGCATCTCCCAGTGCACGATATTGGCGAGACAGCCCACCGGCTCCGGCACTGCCGCGCTGCCCACCTCATGCCCCTCCCGGATGAGGCAGACGCCAAAAGGCTGCCCGTCGCGCAGACATGCCTTGGTCATCTCCATATAGCGCTGCTCGAAGACCTTGAGCGGCAGCAGGCCCTCGGGGAACAGCACGGCCTGCAGCGGGAAGATGAAGATCTCTTGGTTGGGTTCGATCTTCACGTTAGCTCAACATTGAGTCGTGAGATCGGGAGGTCGGGAGATCGAAAGACCGGGAGATTGTAAGATCGAGACATCGTGAGATCGATAATCAAAAACGGTGTGCTTCGCTCTCACGCCCTGACGCTCTCGCGCCCTCACGAGAGTTCACGGTGGCGCACTAGGACCCGGGCCTTATCCCTGAAGTGCTCCGCCAGTGTCTCGACAAAGTAGACCGAACGGTGCCGCCCGCCAGTGCACCCGATCGCGACCGTGAGATAGCTCCTGTTGTCACGCTCGAAGCACGGCAGCCAGTCATCGACGAAACGCCGGATGTCCGCGAGCATCTTTGCGGTCTGCGCATCGGCGCCCAGGAACTCGATGACCGCAGGATCACGGCCGGTGAGGGGCTGGAGGCGGGGGTCGTAGTTCGGATTCGGCAGGCAGCGCACATCGAATACCAGATCGGCGTCGAGCGGGATGCCGTGCTTGAAGCCGAACGATTCGAAAAGAAGCGTGAGCCCGGTAGGGGGAAGCGCCATGAAATCCTTGACCCAGCTGCGCAGCGCAGTCGGGCTGAGATCGCTGGTGTCAACGCGGTGTGCCGCGTCTGCCAGAGGCGAGAGCAGAGCGCGTTCGCGCTCGATGCATTCGGGGAGCGTGAGCCCGCCGTCGGAGAGGGGGTGGCGGCGGCGCGTTTCGGAAAACCGTTTGATCAGCGTGTCGGCTTTGGCCTCGAGGTACAGCATGCGCGCGTCCACGCCGCGGCGCTTGAACTGCGCCAGTCTTTCGGGTAGCTCCGCAACCGCTTCGCCGGCGCGGAGCTCGAGACTGATCGCCGCGCGTGGATGGCCTGCCGCCGTCAGGAAATCTACTACGTCCGGAAGCAGCCGCGCAGGCAGATTGTCGATGTGGTAGAAGCCGCTGTCCTCGAGCACATGAAGAGCGATGCTTTTACCCGACCCCGAGAGGCCGGTGATGAGGATCAGCTGCATGCCACGGAAAGCCGTGACCGGTGAGCGGTGACCGGTGACCCGAAAACTTTAAGAACCTCGACCGTCAAATAGCTGGTCACTGGTCACGCTCTTGCATTTGTTGGGCCTGCCGGGCGACGAATTCCTCGGTGCTGTCCACGCCACGCAGCTGCAGAACGTAATTGCGTACCGCGGCCTCCGTTAGCACGGCCAGGTTGCGGCCGGCAGCAACCGGAAGGGTTACTTTGTGGACGTCGATGCCGAGGATGGGCTCGGTGCTGGCATGCAGCGGGAGCCGCTCGCCGGAACGCGGGTCAGCTGGCGATAAACGCTCCAACCGGACAATCAGCTTGAGGTTTCTTCGGGGCCGCAATGCCGCCTCTCCGAAAATGCTCCGGATATTGAGCACCCCGAGGCCACGCACTTCCAGAAAGTCCCGCAGCAGCTCCGGGCAGCGCCCTTCGATCGTCTCCGGCCCGACACGGTAGAGCTCGACGACGTCATCGGCGATGAGGCCGCTGCCGCGGCTGATGAGTTCCAGAGCGAGCTCGCTCTTGCCCACGCCGGAGTCGCCCTTGATGAGCACGCCCATCCCGAGCACGTCGAGGAAGACACCGTGCGCCGTCGTGCTTTCGGCGAGCGCGCGCGCGAGATAGGGGCGCAGCATCCACATCAGCTCCACGCTTGGCACGGGCGAGCGCAGCAACGCGGTCGCTGCCGTCTCGGCAATGTCGATCAGCGACCGCGGAACGCAATCGGCTCCCGCGATAATGAAGCACGCCAGTTCCTTGGTGCAGACCTGCGTGAGGACCGAGCGGCAGCTGGCCGCCTCGAGCCCGTCGAGGTATTCGATCTCGGACGGGCCGAGCACCTGGATCAAGTTGGGATGGATGAAGTTGAGATGGCCAATCAGGCCCTTGGAGGAATCCATGGTGAGCTCGCTGTTGAGCGCCTTAACGCCGCCACTGCGCCCGGCGACCCACTCCAGCCTCAGCTTCTCACGGTTGTCCTCAAACAACCGAGCTACGCTGACCTGCGGCATGCGGCTGCCATTCGGCAATAAGTTGATGTAGCTCGGCGACGCTCACACTGGAGAGCAGGCGTTCGCGGAAGGGCTTGTCGCCGAACATCTGCGCGAGCTCCGAAAGGATCTGCAGGTGCGCGTCTGTCGCCCGGTCAGGGACCAGCAGCACGAAGATCAGGCTCACCGACTGCCCGTCCGGCGCGTCGAAGGGGATCGGTTGCTTCATCCGCACCAGTGCGCCGACAGCCTCCTTTAAGCCCTTGATCCGACCGTGCGGAATCGCGATGCCCTGGCCGAGACCTGTCGAGCCGAGTTTCTCGCGCGCGAAGAGGCTGTCGAACACCTGGCTGCGGGCGATCTGGTGATTGTTCTCGAACAGCAGGCCGGCCTGCTCGAAGACCCGCTTCTTGCTGCTCACGTCGAGGTCCAGGATGACATTCGCGGGCGGCAACAGTTTGGAAATCAAGTTCATGGATCGGACCTTGGCTTAGTATCGGGTGGCTCCCCGATGCTGACGGGGCGGCGCAAAGCTATTTCTCGGTACCCCGCTTGAACGTCGCACCGCTGTGGCGGCGCTCGAGCGATTTTTCCTTGTGCTTGATGATCGTTCGGTCGAGCTTGTCCACCAGGCTGTCGATCGCCGCATACATGTCGTGATCTACGCTCTCGCAGAAAATGTCCCGGCCGCGCACGTGTACGTTGGCTTCAATTTTGCGCCGGAGCTTTTCCACCGAAAGGATGATGTTGACGTCGATTACGTGATCGAAGTGGTGCGTGATGCGTTCGAGCTTGCTCGAGACGTAATCGCGTATGGCCGGAGTAACTTCGATGTGGTGTCCCGTTAGATGCAGGTTCATCAAACGCTCCTAGATCATCTTACGCAGATTCACCGGCAGGATCTGCAGGGTTTCCCGGTATTTTGCCACTGTGCGGCGTGCCACGACGAGACCCTGCTGGGCCAGGATCTCCGAAATCTGGCCATCGCTCAGGGGCTTGCGGCCATTTTCGGCCGCCACCAGCTGCTTGATCAGAGCCCGGATCGCAGTGCTCGATGCTGAACCGCCCGTCTCGGTCGTGACATGGCTGCCGAAGAAGAACTTGAGCTCGAAAATGCCGCGCGGCGTATGCATGAACTTCTGGGTCGTGACCCGTGACACCGTCGATTCGTGCAGGTCGAGCCCCTCGGCGATTTCCCGCAGGACCAGCGGCCGCATGGCGACTTCCCCATGTTCGAAGAAATTGCGCTGACGGTCAATGATCGCCTGAGACACACGCAGAATGGTCTCGAACCGCTGCTGGACGTTCTTGATCAGCCATTTTGCCTCCTGCAGATGGGTTGCCAGCTGTTGCGATCCGGCATTGCGGTTGCGCTGCAGGATATCGGCATAGAGGCGGTTGATGCGCAGCCGCGGCATCGCATCCGGGTTGAGCGACGCAATCCAGACCCCCTTCATCTTTTTCACGATCACGTCCGGCACAACGTAGCGTGTCTCGTCCGAGAAGAAATCACGACCGGGCCGCGGATTGAGACTGGTGATGAGCTTTTGCACGCCCCTCAGCATAACGTCGTCGCAACGAAGCAGTTTCTTGAGCTTGCCGAAATCCCGTGCCGCCAGCGCCTCGAGATGGTGCTTGGCGATCTCCATCGCCTCCGCCC
>JAOTTL010000081.1:0-17737 GCA_029864385.1 Betaproteobacteria bacterium
TGGAACCTGGAACCTGGAACCTGGAACCTGGAACCTGGAACATTGAACATTAAACGGGACGCGCGTCAGCGCGTCGCGGCCTCGGCGGCGGGGAAGTTGAGCTCGATCGTGACCCCGCTCGGGTCCTCGAAGAACACCTGGTGCAGTCCCAGCGTGGGAACCGTGCGCTCGCGGTACGCGACGTCATGGCGCGCAAGGCGCTCGCGCATGTCGGCAAGCCCGGTGGCGCTGAAAGCCATGTGGTCCACCGTGCCCGTGCCCTGCAAGGACTCGAGATCCCGGTCGCCGAGATATTCCTTCAGGCCCTCGGGGTCATTCAGGTCGACGCCGATGATATGCACGACCCCGAATGATTCCGGGTGGGGCGCCCCGTTGTAGAGCCACAGGCCGGGAAACTTGAATGGCGGACGGAAGCCGACCTGAAAGCCCATCACCCCCGTGTAGAAACGGTGCGAGGCCTCGATATCAACGGTCCGGATCGAGTAGTGGTCCAGTCGTCCGATCGGCATTTCACTGCTCCGCCTCGGAAAATAGAATTACTTGCGCTTTCATGCTGTTCCCCGCTATTACCGGCCGCGCACCTCGCGCCACCGTACCGAAGGAATTCTAGCACCCCGGGACCCACCGTCACGGCGCGCTATTGACACCGCTCGCGAGAATCGGGAATATCGTTCAGCAGCAGCAACAAATCCCTGTCTGAGTGTTCTTCTGGAGGAAATTATGAAACGCATCCTGCTAGCAGTTAGCGCCTGCGCGCTGGTTTTGGCCTTCGGGGTCAACGCGCCGCTACGCGCCGAGACCATCAAGTTGCGTATCGCCTCGGGCCATCCGCCAGGCGTGGTCTACGCGGGCCTGATGAAAGACTTCTTTCAGCCGGAGCTGAAGAAACAGGTCGAAGCCAAAACCAAGCACAAGATCGAATGGGTCGAAGGCTACAGCGGCTCCATCGTCAAGGTGACCGAGACCTTCGAGGGCGTGCAGAACGGCATCGTCGACATCGGCGGTTTCTGCTTCTGTTTCGAAGCGTCCAAACTGCCGCTGCATGCTTTCCAGGTGATGCTGCCCTTCGGCACCATGGACCCGACGGTGAGTCTCGCGATAGCACAAGACGTCTACAAGGCGGTCCCGTTTCTCACAGAGGTGTTCGAGAAGAAGTACAACCAGAAGCTGCTGGCGCGCATCGCCGACGGCGGCTACAACCTGGGCACATCGTTCGACTGGAACAAGGTCTCGGACTTGAAGGGCGTCAAGATCGCCGGTGCGGGGCTCAACCTCAACTGGCTGCGCTACGCGGGCGTCACACCGGTGCAGGGCTCGCTGCCCGAGGCCTATACGGGCATGAAGACCCACGTTTATGAAGGCTGGATCATGTTCCCGAGCGCGTGGGTGAACCTGAAGCTCTATGAGCCGGGCCCGTTCTACACGCTGATCGGATTCGGCTCGATCACCTGGCATGGCCTGACCATCAACAAGAGGAAGTGGGACAGTTTGCCCAAGGACGTCAAGCCGATCCTCCTGGAGGTCGCTCGCGCCTATGAGCAGAAGACCGGCAGCAACAATAAGGAACGCTATGGCCAGGACATCGCGAAGCTCAAGACGGGCCTTGCCAAGGTCAAGGAGCTCGGCGACAGCGTGCGCAAGGAGTGGGCGGTTTCGCTCAAGGACTGGCCGCAATCCCACGCGAACACGCTGAAAAAGCAGGGTCTGCCGGTGGTCAAGGTCCTCAACACGGTCCTGAAATCGGCCGAGAAGCGCGGCTACACCTGGCCAGTTCGCTACGTCGTCAAGTAAGGCGCATTGACGTTCAAGACGGTCTCATCCGCCGGCGGAACGCCGAAATCGGCCCGTTCCGTCCGGCGGATGCCCGCCGGCGGGTCCGAGAGCGAGCTCGGCGTTTTCTTTTCTTTCGTGAGTCTTGAGTCGTGAATCCTAGGTTCGTCACCCGTGACTCGTTGTTACCTCGGATCCCAAGTTGGGGCATCCGCGCCTCTGGTAGCGGGGGTATATGTCATTCCGGGTAATCAGCGATAAGGTCGCCAAGTTCATGATGGTGATGGCCGCGACCTGGGCCTTCATCCTGACTTTCATCATCATGGCGGACATCATCGGACGCGGCGTGTTCAACGATCCGGTGCAGGGCGTGCGTGAGATCGTTGCCAACTCCATCGTGATCATCGTGTTCCTGCAGGCCGGCTACGCCATCCGTAGTCGATCGATGCTGTCGGCCGATTTCCTGATCGACCACTTTCCGCCCTGGGCCCGGCGCACCACGCTGGCGCTCGGATACCTTCTCGGCGTGGCATTCTTTGTATTGATCATCTGGGGCGGATGGCAACTGGCCATCGATTCCTGGGTCGGCGGCGAGTTCGAGGGCGAGGGCGCGCTGCGTGTGCCGTCCTGGCCGACGCGCTTCATGATTCTGTTCGGCAGCGCCCTTGCCATCGTCAACTATGTCGTCATGGCGTATCTCGACGTGGTACGGCCCGGCGATGCGAACGGGGCTGCGGACACGAGAGACGCGTGGTTCCGCCCCGCGCCCAAACCTTAGCGCTGGTTCCCGGGCCCTTCCCGAAAAAACGCAAGGTTCACGCCAGGGACTAGACGCCGTGTTCGACGCTACTACCGCCCTCGCGCTGATCGTAAGCCTGTTGATCCTGGTCGCGCTGGGCGTGCATATCGCGATCGCGCTTGGCATGACCAGCGCGTTTGGCATTTATCTCGTGACCGGCGATATAGAGGTGGTCGCGAGCATGCTCGGCAGCACGGCGTACGAGGCTTTGCGCGATTACGTTTTCGCGGTCATCCCGCTGTTCATGCTGATGGGCGAATTCATCGGGAAATCGGGCGCGGTCACCGATGTGTACCGGGGCCTCAACCGCGGCCTCAAACGCCTTCCCGGGCGCCTCGCCATCGCAACCGTGCTGGGGAACGCGCTGTTCTCATTTGTCACGGGTGTGTCCATCGCCTCGGCGGCGGCGTTCTCGCGCATCGCTTATCCCGAGATGAGCCGCTATGGCTACGACAAGGGCTTCGCGCTCGGCACGGTGGCGGGCTCGAGCTGCCTGGGCATGCTGATTCCGCCGAGCGTGCTGATGATTGTGTGGGGCATCCTGACGGAAAAGTCGATTGGCCAAATCTTTCTCGCGGGTGTGCTGCCGGGCCTGCTCCTGACGATAATGTTCGTCGCCTATATTCTCTTAACGGCGCTGTTCCGCCCGGCCTTGGTTGGCGGCGGCGTCGACAGCCAGGTGGAGGAAAGCAGTGGCGACGAGGTATCACTCTCGGCATTCCTGATCAGCATGGCCGGCATTCTCTTGGTCATCGTCGCCGTGCTGGGAGGCATCTGGAGAGGCTATTTCACCCCGACCGAGGGCGCCGGTGCCGGCGCGTTCATCGGGCTCGTGCTCGGCGTCGTGAAGGGCATGCGCTATCGGGGGATCATCGAATCGATCCTGTCGGTCGGGCGCACCTCGGCACCCATCCTCCTGCTGCTCGTGGCCGCATCGTTGTACTCGCGCACCCTTGCCATGACGGGCATGGCCAACGCCATCCAGGACCTGTTCCTGGGTACCGGCCTCACGCCGTTCCTCATCATCGTCGTGATGGTCGTTGTCTGGTTCCTGCTGGGAATGGTGATCGACTCGATCTCCATCATGCTGCTGACGGTCCCGATCTTCGCGCCGATCGCCGAGCAGCTCGGCTATGATCCAATCGCATTCGCGATTATCGGCATTCTTGCCATCGAGGCCGGGCTGCTCACGCCGCCGTTCGGGCTGCTCGTCTACACGGTCAAGGCGGCGGTGCAGGACGAGGACCCCAGTGTTTCCATCGTGCAGATTTTCAAGAGTTCATTGCCCTACTGGTGCATCATCCTCATCGCCGCAACACTGATTATCAACTTTCCGAAGATCGCGACTTTCCTGCCCAGCCTGGTCTTCTAAGTATGGTGATGTGGTACTGGTGATGGGAACTGGTGATGAGTACTGGTGATGAGCCAGAATCCTTCATCACCATTATTCATCACCTCTTCCGGTGACCGGCAGCCGGGATGAGGGCATGAACGGTGTCCCCGTGGTCTGTTTCCGTGCCGGGGAAGGAGGAAGTGTGAACAGGTTGAGGCAGCTCGAGCAGTTTGGACAGTCCGTTTGGCTCGATTACGTGCGCCGGGAACTTCTGACCGGCGGGGGGTTGAAGGCGCTCATCGCCGACGATGGCGTGAAAGGGGTTACGTCCAATCCCGCGATTTTTGAAAAGGCGATCGCGGAAGGGGCGGAGTACCGGGACGCGCTCGAGATGGCAACGCGATCCGGCGAGACGGACCCCGAGCGGATTTACGAGCGGCTTGCCATCGAGGATATCGCGATGGCAGCCGATCAGATGGCGGGTGTTCATGCCGCGACCGGCGGGCGCGATGGTTTCGTCAGCCTGGAGGTTTCGCCGCGGCTTGCTCACGATACCGAAGCGACGGTGACGGAGGGGCGGCGGCTGTGGCGCGCAGTTGATCGCCCTAATCTCATGATCAAGGTGCCCGCGACGCCTGCCGGCCTGCCGGCTGTCGAGCGACTCATTGCCGAGGGCATTAACGTGAACGTGACGCTACTCTTCGCGGTTGGAGTCTACCGCGAAGTCGCGCACGCGTACCGACGCGGGCTGGAGCAACGTGTGCGCGCGGGACAACCAGTCGATCACATCTCGAGCGTCGCGAGCTTCTTCGTGAGTCGCATCGATACTGAGGTGGACGCGATACTCGAGCGCCGTATGGGCGAGGCGGCGAGCACGGATGAACGTTGTCTGCTCGAGGCGCTGCGCGGCAAGGCCGCAATCGCCAACGCGCGGCTTGCCTATGCCGCGTATCTCGAGCTTACTGCAAGCGAGCACTGGCGCGTCCTGGAGGCGAGCGGGGCGCGGACCCAGCGCGTGCTCTGGGCGAGCACCGGCACCAAGAATCGCGCGTACCCCGATACGCTTTACGTGGACGAACTGATCGGGCCGGACACCGTGAATACCATGCCGCCTGCGACGCTGGAGGCGTTCCGCCACCATGGCATGCCGCAGGAGCGGCTCATGGGGAATCCGGAGGAAGCGCGTGAGGTCATGGCGCGTCTTGCCGCCGCCGGCATCGACATGGAAGCCGTCACCGCGCGGCTTCTCGAGGACGGGGTACGCCTGTTCGACGAGGCTTACGGCCGGCTTCTCGGGGCGATCCAGCGCGCGCGCCGCGCTGCGTGAAGCGTCCCAGCAGGAACCTATAGCGAAAATTCCCGCGTCTCGCCGGCCTGCAGGAGATAGCGGTTATCGACAATGCCGAGCTGGATGGGCGCTGCATTCGACTCGTGCGCGTGCAACGTGATGGACGACTGGGTGATGGTCAGGTCGAGCGCGTGGCCGCGATAGCGAACCGTCATACGCAGGCGGCGCAGCTCGCGCGGCAGGCAGGGGTTGAGCCAGAGAACATCCCCAGCCGTGACAATGCCGGCGTAGCCGCGCTGCAGCAGGTCCACGTTCCCGGCCATCGCGCCCAGGTGAATCCCCTCGGGGGTCGTCCCGCCCTGGATGTCGGCGATGTCGCTCTCGAGCGCTTCCTTGAAGAGCTGCCACGAGCGCGGCCGGTCGCTGCGCGATAGCACCCAGGAGTGCACCACGCGGCTCAGCGTCGAGCCATGGGACGTTCGTTGTGAATAGTAGTCCACGTTGCGCGGGATGGTCTCGTATTCGAACGGGTAGCCGAGCCGATCGAAGAGCTCTTTCAACTCTTCCGAGGAAAACAGGTAAAACAGCATCAAGACGTCAGCCTGTTTCGAGGCCTTGTAGCGGTTCGGCGTATCGCCCTCGGCTTCCAGCAGGCGATCGAGACGCTGGATGTTGCTGTAGCGGCGCCGGTAGCGCTCCCAGTCCAACTCTTTGAGCGCCTCGTAGCCCTCGAACTGGCTGATGATGCCCTCGCCGTGAAAGACGATGCGCATCCGGCGGCTTACATCCTCCCAGCGCGCGAGCTCCTCGTCCCCCAGGCCGAGCTCCTCGCGCAGTTCGCGGCGGCGCTCCTCGGGCAATATGTCGAGCAGCTCGAGCCCGCGGCACAGCACCCACACCGCCATTATGTTGGTGTAGGCGTGGTTATCGAGGCCCGGTTCGCTCGCATCCGGATAGGTGGTCTGAAATTCGTCCGGACCGGTGACGCCCCGAATCTCGTAGCGCCCAAGTTGTTCGTTGAAAGTGGCGATGCTCGACCAGAAACGCGCAATCTCGAGGATCATCTCAGCGCCGTAGAACGAGAAAAATTCCATGTCGCGGGTGACCTGGTAGTACTGCCACACGTTGTGTGCAATGGCGGCATTGATATGGCGTTGCAGGTATGTGTGGTCCGGCAGCCAGCGGCCCGACTCGGGGTTAAGATGCAGCGGCTGCGTTTCCTCGCGTCCGCTGCTGCCGCTTTGCCAGGGATACATGGCGCCGCGGTAGCCCGCCGCGCGCGCGTTAGCGCGGGCTTCATTCAAGCGGCGGTAGCGATACATGAGCAGCGCCCGCGTGATCTCGGGCAGCCGCCAGTTGAGCAACGGGAAGATGAAGAGCTCGTCCCAGAAGATGTGACCGCGATACGCTTCGCCGTGCCAGCCGCGCGCCGGCACCCCGACGTCGAGATCGATGGTGTGGGTGGAAGCGGTCTGCAGCAGGTGAAAGATATGCAGGCGCAGCGTGAGTGCGGTGCGCTCGGTCCCGGCCGCCGCGTGCTCCTCGATGCCGATATCGAAACGCTGCCATAACTGGTTCCAGCGCCGCAGGTGCGTTGCCTGCAGCTGCTCGAAACTACCGGCGCGGGCGACGCCCTCGCGCGCTGCGAGCCCGCATTCCGAGATCGCACGATCGCGCGAGGAGTAGAGCGCAATCACCTTCTCGATGCGCGACGTCTCGCCTTGCGCGAGCGGCACCGCGAATGCCTGCCCGATGTAAGCGGCGTCGCGCTCGAGCCGGGGGGACGGCCAGATGCGCACGTCGCCCTGATAGATCCGGGTGCGCGCCGATTGCGCAATCTCGAGACGGGATTGCAGGGTACGCACTTTCAGGTAAACGGTCTCGTCATCGACATCGTCCACCTCAAGGGCCTCAAGATGCCGGTTGCTGAGGGCGCGATAACGCGCGACGCCCGAGTTGACGACGCGGCCATCGAGCGCGCTCAACACCTCGAGCGTGCCGGACCAGTTCTCGGCGGTGACTTCGAGGTCGATCGCCGCGAGGTGGGGATAATGCATGTGCACGAGGCGCCGTTCCCGAAAGCGCGTGCGGCGTCCATTGCTCTCCCGGAATACGACCCGCCGCGTGAGCAGACCCTGCTTGAGATCCAGCGTCCGATGATAACTCTCGATCTCCGCGGAGGCCGGCTCCAGCCACGAGCTGCCCTCGACGCGGCACTTGAGCGGCAGCCAGTTGGGCAGGTTCACGAGGTCCTCGTTCTCGACCACGTGCGCGTTGATCTCGGTCGCCAGCCGGTTGTAGCCGCCGGCGAGGTAGGTACCCGGGTAGTGCACGTCGTCCGCCCGCGCGTAGGCCGCGGCGCCCCGGGTGGCAAAGTAACCGTTGCCCAGCGTGCAAAGCGCCTCGCGCAACCGCTCCTGGCGCGGCTCGAAGCCCTCATAGACGAGCGCCCAGCCTTTCATCGCGAGTGCTCCGGGACGATCGAAACAGCGTTACCGAACGCACACTCTCGATCGTGTGCGCGAGGAGACGCCGCGGCCGAGCGCGCCCGCGGGCGCGGGGGGTTTGACGCTGGGAAAGACGCTCGCATCGATAATCGTGACGGGCCGTCAGTATAGTCAGTGTACCGTGTGAGGATCACGCGCGACGCGTGGCCGGTCAAGATGGCCGCGCCGGCGCAGGTGATCGGACGGGACTAAGCGACCACGATGCCCGCGAGACAGGCTAACGCAGGTAGGCGTCGATCGCGTAGCGCCGCAGCATGCGGTGGCTGGTGAAGAACGCTGCGTTTTTCGAGATGACGCTTTTCATCAGCGCGATCCACTTTGGGCGATCGCCGTGCCACAGCGGCAGCACCGTGTTCTCGAGCTTGTGGTAAAGCGATTCGGCGTCCTCGCCATTCGCGCTCTCGTGGTCATTGCCGATCGCCCAGCCGGTGACGCCCTCAAGGCAGCCCTCCACCCACCAGCCATCAAGCACGGAGAGTTGGGGGACGCCGTTGAACGCCGCCTTCATTCCGCTCGTGCCCGAGGCTTCGAGCGGCCGCAGCGGCGTGTTGAGCCACACGTCCGCGCCGGCGACGAGATCGCCGGCCACCGACATGTCGTAGTTCGGCACGTAAGCCGCGCGCACATCGGTGCGCAGGGTCTGGATGTGGCGGTGAAGGTCCTCGATCGCGCGCTTGCCGGCTTCATCGCGCGGGTGCGCTTTGCCAGCGAGCACCAGCTGGAAGGGGTAGCGCCGGGCGATCGTGCGCAGGCGCTCGATGTCGGAGAAGAGCAGGTCCGGACGCTTGTACGCCGTCATGCGGCGCGCGAAGCCGATGATGGGCACCTCGGGATCGAGTGTCACATTGCAGTGCTGCCGCACGCGCTCGATGAGCCGCACCTTTGCCGCGGTATGGGCCGACCAGATCTCCTCGTCCGCAATCTGGTCGGCGCGGTTCAAGAGCAGAGTCTCGTGGCACCAGCCCGAAATGTGCCGGTCATAGAGCACGGCGAACGCGGGCGCGGCCCAGGTGCGCGGGTGGACGCCGTTGGTGACGGCGTGCACCTCGTAGCCGGGGAACATCTTGCGCGAAGTCTCCGCGTGCCGGAGGGCGACCCCGTTCACGAAGCCGCTGAGGTTCAGCGCGAGCCGCGTCATGTTGAGGTGGTCCTGGCCGGCATGTTGTTTCAGCACCTCGAGATCGACGAAGCCGTCGAGCAGCTCGTGCACGAGGTCCCACTCGTACTGGTCGTGCCCGGCTTTCACCGGCGTGTGGGTGGTGAACCGGCACAGCGCACGCACGCCCGGGGCGTTGTAGTTGGGCTCGTCGGCGCGGCGTCGGTCGTAATAGCGGAAACGGTGCATCAGCTCGACCGCCAGCAACGCCGAGTGCCCCTCGTTCATGTGGTAGTAACGCACGTTGATGTCGAGGGCCTGCAGTATGCGCAGACCCCCGATACCGAGCACAATCTCCTGCTTCAGTCGATAGGCCTGGTCGCCGCCGTAGAGATAATGCGTGATGTCACGGTCGCGCTCGTCGTTTTCCGGCAGATCCGTGTCGAGCAGGATGACGGGTACCGTTCCGCCGGTGTGGCTTTGCAGGATGTAGAGCCAGCCGCCCACCCAGACCTTGCGGCCGTTTACCTTGACCGCGATCTTGGCTTCGAGCGGCTCTGCGTGCTGCGCCGGATCCCAGGGAAGTGCATGCTCGATCTGGCGCCCGGCGCTGTCGATTTCCTGGCGGAAGTAGCCTCTGCGGCTTGCCAGCGTCACGCCGATCAGGGGAATCCGCAGGTCTGCCGCCGAGCGCAGGGTGTCACCTGCCAGGATGCCAAGGCCACCACTGTAGGTCGGAATCCCAGCCGCAAGCGCGATCTCCATCGAGAAGTAGGCGATCCGCGGCCGGTCGAGAAACGGCGTGATCAATATTGCAACTCCATTACAGCGCGTAGCTTACCAGCATTGGCCGCAAAGTACTAATTACTCCCTTGCCGGTTTCGCAATGCGAAATTGTGGCCGGGCGGCGTGACACGAGCGCCGCTGCGTCGCGCATGGGCACGGTATTGAAGTTGAGCAGGAACCCCCCTGCGGTAATCCATCGCAGTCATTCAACCAGGCACCGCTATCCATCAAGCGAAGTGCGCCGCTCAGTCCCGCGAGCTGGCTCCGGGACGCAGATCTGCCACTGACCTATCACTCGGTTCCCGATATCGCCCGACCTACCGTACGGGAAAAAGACCCTAACAAAAAGCCAGGGTCGGGGAAAGCGCTTGCCGCGCTCTCGCGGTTGGAATAGATTGCTCGGTAATCGACCGCCGATCCAGTTTGCGACCTGCCCGGATCGCGGTCGTGTGCTGGGGAGGGAGAAGCCAGCGTGAACATAGGGTCTGTTATGCGCAGTCCGGGGGCTCTTTCGCACTTACTCCCGGCGCCTCGGCTTGGCCCAACGAGGACACGGGCGGATTGAATTTCGTATCGCTCAACGTCGGCCAAGGGAGGCGAAAACGATGGAAACGAAGAAACTTGGCGTTGGGGTGATCGGTTCGGGGCGGATCGGATCGCTCAGGGCGAAAATGGCGGCGGGCCATCCCGCGGTGCGCTTCCTCGCGGTGGCCGACCTCGAAGTCGAACGAGCGAAGCGTCTGGCCGATTCAACCGGCGCCCAGTTCCACTCGGACAACAACTGGGACTTGATCTCGCACCCGGATGTGAACACGGTTGTCGTTGCGACCTTCGAGCACGACCATGCCGAGGCGGTCTGTCAGGCGCTGGAGCTCGGTAAACCGGTGCTTTGCGAGAAACCGATCGCGCTCTCCCTCGAGGACGCCGACCGGATCATCGACAAGGCCGAGGAGACAGGCACGCCGCTTCGCATCGGTTATGCTCAGCGCTTCAAGCGGCGCTATCTCTCGGGCAAGGACCAGATCACCGCTGGACGGCTCGGCAATGTGTTGGCGTTTACCGCGCGGGCCTGCAACACGCGCGCGCAAGGGATCGAGATCCTCAAGCGCTCGCCGAACGCGACCCCGGTTGTCGATGTTCTGACCTACTGGGTCGACGTCGCGGGCTGGTATCTGGAGGGCATCAAACCGGTCGAGGTCACCGCCCGCGGCACCGGGGTTGTTTTTCGCGAGGCCGGCTTCGACGTCAATGACACCACCTGGGCGCTCGTCACCTTTGAGAACGGTGCTGTCGCCAATCTTGGCGTCTTCTTCGCGCTGCCGACACATGCCCCGCAGCTCGGCATGGGCGTGCGCATCGAGGTCTATGGCTCGGAAGGCGCCCTTCTCCTCAATGACGACCATTTCGACGAATTTCTGGTCACCAACAAGGGCATTCCGCACGCCTATATCCCGGACCTCGAGTTCCAGACCGCGCTGCTCTCGTCCTCGACGCCCGGCAACTGGCATCTCGACGACTATTGGGGTCCGGTGGCCGACGAAAGCCGGGTCTGGTTCGATCACCTGTCGCGCGGCCGCCCCTGCCCGATGGCAACGCCGCGTGAAGCCCGTCAGACGCTGGAAATCACGCTCGCGATCGAGGAATCGGCCCGTACCGGCCAGCCGGTCTGGCTGCGCAATTAGGGAGTCCCCCCAAGGTTACGATTCCGCTCTCAGCGTAATCGCGTGCCGCGCCGATACGTAACGCTGCCGAGGGTCTTGAGGCACTTCGATCTGGTGGGGTGAGGGTCCGGTTTTGGGCGTTAGCGGATAATGTCCGTCAGGTTTGGTCACGATCAATACGTCTTAAGCAAAGGTGACCAAGCACCTGCCTTCCCTTTTCGCGCACTTTGCTTCTCCGCCCCGGAAGAAAAGGTGTCTCACACTTTCCTTCCGGGGACAGGCCAATGCGGGAATCGACCTGCGGTCGCAACAGGCGCGCGTTTCCCTACAGCGTCTCCGGCCAGTAGAGACGAGTGGGGTTGTCCACGAGGATGCAGTGGCGCAGCTCGTCCGGGCAGAATGCCGCGAAGAGGTCCACCAGCTCGCCGTCGTTGGGCATCGGGTTCGCGTTCGGGTGCGGAAAATCGGTGCCCCACAGCACGCGGTCCGGCGCGACCTCGATCAGCGCGCGAGCGAACGGGAGGGCGTCGTGGAACGGTTTGCTGGTGAACGAGACGCGATCGGCGCCGCTCACTTTTACCCACGCGCGCTCGTTCGATTTTACGAGCTCGAGCAGCTGGCGGAAAGGCTTCTGCTCGAGGCCGCGCCCGGCCTCGACGCGGCCCATGTGGTCGATGATGAACGGCACCGGCAGCCGGTCGAGAAAACGGCTGTAGGCCGCGATGTCCTCAGCGTCGAGGTGAACCTGCAGGTGCCACCCCAATGGCCGGATGCGCGCCACCACGTGCTCGATCACCTGGAGATCAGGCGCCCCGCCGAGATGACGCACAAAGTTGAACCGCACCCCGCGCGTGCCCCCGGCGTGCAAGCGCTCGAGCTCGCGCTCCGTGACGTCGTCGCCGAGCATCGCCACGCCGCGCCACGCGCCTTTCGACCAGGACATGGCGTCCAGCATGGCGCTGTTGTCGTGGCCGTGGCAGCTCGCCTGGACCAGCACCGCGCGCGTGAAGCCGAGGTGCCGGTGCAGCGCTGCGAGCTTCTCCTTCGGCGCGTCTGGAGGCGTGTAGCGGCGCTCCGGCGCGTAGGGAAAGCGCGCGCCCGGACCGAAAACATGGCAATGCGCGTCGCACGCGCCCGGCGGCGGCACGTATTTCGGCGTGACCGGATTCGGGTCTGGCGCGGCGATGGTCTTCATGAGGAATGGGAATGCGCGGCTGCGAAATGAAAAGCGATCAGGAGCTGTTCCATCGGGCGATTATAAAAGCTTCACCGCTGCGGCCTCCGGAGAGAAAATGGTGATGAAAAATGGTGATGAAAGATGGTGATGGTTAGTGGTGATGGATAGTGGTGATGAAGAATGGGAAGGCAACGGACGCTGCTTACCACCAGCTCCCATCACCCGTTCTCATCACCATTTCCCATCACCGATTATCGCCGCTGAAGTGGTCACCGGTCACGGCCTTTAACGAGTGATCAGGCGAGTTCGCGCAGGCGCTGGACGAGGGAGACGGACATCACACCGATTACCGCGGCGCCGGTTGCTCTCATCGCCGCGCGGATCCAGGGGAATTGTCGGACACGCCCGAGATCGGGTGCCACCGACAGCATCAGCAGAAACGCCGGCGCAAAGTCAGTGGTCAGCGCTCTTGAGCGATGACTGCCGGTTCAGTCCATTCACCATTCACTACTCACCGGTCTCGGCTGGCCTTTTAGATCCTGTTCCAGCTGGATTTCCTATCCTTTTCCTTAAACTATAAACTTCGTGGGCCTGCACGGGGACCGTTTTGGCCCCCTTCCTGGGAGAAACTTCATGAAGATCAAGGCGGCGAATGGTGTTGCGCGGATACTCAAGGCCGAGGGTGTTCCCTGGGTGAGCTGCTATCCCACCAACCACGTGAACAACGCGCTCGGCGAGGAGGGCGTGCCCATCCTCATGATGGGCGAGGAGCGCTTCGCGGTGGCCGTTGCCGACGGCTACTCGCGGGTGACCTGTGGCAAGCGGATCGGCGTGTGCACGGTCATGTCCAATCTCAACGCCGCGGGCATACAGATGGCCTATGGCGCGATCGGGCAGGCGTGGGAGGACTCGTCGCCGGTCCTGATCATCACGGAAGGCGTGGGCCAAGGCGCGAGCCGGCACACGCACTTCGACATCGCCGAGGCTCTCAAGCCGGTCACCAAGTGGGTCGGGAAGATCGATCGCGCCGAGCTGGTGCCGGACTACCTCCGCCGCGCGTTCACGCACCTGCGCTCGGGCCGGCCCGGTCCCGTGCTGCTCGTCGTTCCGCGCGACCTCGGGGAATACGACGAGGACAAATGCCCCTACGCCCCGGTGAAGGGCTGGCGCGCCGGCCCCGATCCGGACGACGTCAAGGCGGCGGTCAAGGCGCTGCTCGCCGCAAAGGATCCGCTTTTGTACGTCGGTGAAGGTGTCTACTACGCCGACGCCACCGCCGAGCTGCTGCAGTTCGCCGAAGCCGCGCAAGTGCCGGTACTGACCACGCTCAAGGCCAAGGGCACTTTCCCCGAAAACCATCCCCTTTCGGTCGGCGTGCGCGGCTCGCACTCCGCGCACTTCCTGCACAAGTGCGATCTTCTCTTTTCCATCGGCTCCAGCCTGTTCCCTAACCGGTTCAGCCACGCCATCCCCGACCCGGAGAAGAAGACGATCGTGCAGTGCACGGTGGACACGCTCGACATCAACCGCAGCTACGAGACGCGTCATGCTGTGATCGGCGACGCGAAGCTCACGCTGAAAGCACTCATCGACGAGCTCTCGAAGCAGGGCGGCGGCCGGAAGAACGGGGCGCTCCTCGACGAGATCCGCGCCGTGAAGCAGACGTTCCGGGAAGAATTCCGTCCGCGGATGGAGTCGAACGAGAAACCGATCAACCCGTATCGGGTGATCGGCGACCTCATGAAGGTGCTCGACCCCGGGGCGTCGTTCGTCACCGCGGACTCGGGCAACACGCGCGACCAGACGAGCACGGTGTACGAAGCGCAGATTCCGCGCGGTCACTTGGGCTGGGGCAACGTCTCGACCCTCGGTTTCAGCCTGGCGGGCGCCGTCGCGGCCAAGCTCGCGTATCCGAACCGGCAGTGCGTGAACATCACCGGTGACGCCGGTGTGTGCTACATGATGGGCAACTTCGAGGCCGTGGCGCGCTACGGCATCGGGATCACGACGCTTCACATCAACAATGGCGGCTACTCCGGGTACGGGCCGGGGTTTTGGGGCGAGGGCCACGATCCCTACACCTGGAAGGTGTCCGATCACGCCTCGGCGTGCATGTCGGCAATGGCGCGGGCCGTCGGTTTCCACGGCGAGGACGTGACCGAGCCCTCGGAAGTCATCCCCGCGTTGAAACGCGCGTTCGACGAAAACGCGAAAGGCCGGCCGGCCTTTCTCGAGATCATCTGCTCTCACCATCCGGTTCACGGCGGGTGGGTCGGGCGGTCATGAGAGATGGGTGATGAGTGATGAGCAGTGGGAACGCGGCGCCTCGCGCGTAAAGCCTTACCGCCAAGGTCGCCAAGGGCGCGGTGCAACGCTGCATGGCCGAGGGCCCGGGGCGCGGCGAGGGCTTCGCCGTCGACGCCAGCATCATCGTCGACGTGCAAGCGACCTCGGCGCACCGAACCGAGGAACTTGAATCCACCGAGACGATGATTGAGCGGGCCGAGCAGCGATTCGACCTGAGGCCACAGCGACTGATCGGCGACACCGCCCACGGTACCAACACGATGCTCGCGTGGCTGGCGCAGGATAACTAAATCGAGCCGCACATTCCCGACGTATGGCAAAGTGGCTCATCTCGAAGCGCCCGATAAGGAATCTAGTGCCCACCTAAGAGCACAATCGGGGCGTCCTTCTCGACCGAGAAGTTAGATTTTTCCCGCCTCGAATTTTCTGGATTCGATGACTTGGCAAAAGACACGCATCAGTTCGGGGTCATGCTTTTCCCCGGTTTCTTTATGCAAGATGCCCATGATTTCCAGGTGCGTTCTGGCGTGGCGGTATGACCGTGTCACGGCCATCGCGTCGTAGCTGTCGGCAATCGCGATAATGCGCGAGCAAATCGAAATTTCTTCTCCAGAGAGACGGTCTGGATAGCCCGTGCCATTGTAATACTCGTGGTGGTGACGAATCACCAGAGAGGCTTGGCGCGAGCCCTCGATTTCTGTCGCGGCAATGATTCGCTCTCCTATCTCAGAGTGCTGCTTCATTATCTCTCGTTCGGCTTCATCAAGCGGCGAAGGTTTCAGAAGAATACGATCCGGTGTTCCAATTTTGCCAATATCATGAAACGAAGCGGCAATTTTAAGAATATTTAGTTCTTTGTTAGACAGGCCACAACCCATCCCAATTGCCTCTGCGAGAGCTTGCACACGCTCGGAATGAAGTCGTGTCACAAGATCACGGTAGCCCAGCGCCGCCGACACCGCTTTGGTGTACTTATACAGAGCAATGTAAATGGGGTCGTCCAGTTCCATGTCGAGCGTCCGGAGAAAATCTAATAGTGATTAGGTGAACGCCCGGTATTGGACGAATGCCGACATTGATCGAGTGGCCGGTCTCGGCCCATTAACGCCTTAGCGCTGGCTTTCCAAGTAAGGAATGCATTCTTGGTCTTCATCCAGCAGATGCTTGGCAATGACCTCGTGGGCCATAAACTGGACTAACTCACCGATGTCGAGCATGCCGGCACGAAACCGCCGAACCAGCATGGCGGCGCTATTGACGAGGTCGCGATGCAGGGCAGCATGTTTCGCAGTTCCCGGATAGTTCGCCGCCGCAAGAATCGCCTCTTCGTCTCGGAAATGCTGAACCGCATCGCGGATGAAGGTGTCGATAATCGCGCCTACTTCATCCGCGGGTCGCCCGGAGAGTATCGCGGCTCGCAGATCGTTGGCGTCGTCGAACAGACCTTGGTGTTGTGTGTCCACCACGCCGTCGCCGGCAAGGGAGTGACTATAGGGATCGTACCTGGCGAGCCCTTCGATTAACTGCAGATTTTTCGCTAACAGGGGAGCCGCTGACCTTTTTCCGAACAAACTTAAGAACGGCTCGGTTTCCATCAACACCAAGTACGCCCCGCACAGCAAGGCGACGATACTAAGAACTTCTCCGGCTACCCAAATCGAATCAAGAACCATATTCACTTTTCTATGCTGACGTTGGCCTTGCGTTCATTCTCGAGTTATATGGTGCCCCTTGTGAAAAACATGTACTTCAGCCCGGTGAGTGTGCCTGCCCTCTGCAGAGCTGGGAGGCAGTCCCACAAAGACCACAGTCTTTATACCCGCATTTTGAGAAATGGTTCGTTAAATACCGCACAGACCTCGCTGCTGCGGAGTTCTTGTCTGTGGTGCTACCCGTAGCTCTGCTTCTGGAGGTGTCCGATAACGCCCTTGTTGAGCTGCGGCAACGTCCGTTGTACTCAGGCGCGTGTCTCCGCCAGCGGCAGGCGCACGATGAACTAGGACAAACGCCTATCGCATAGATCGAGTGGGGCCCTACAAGTTCACGTTTTTACACACTCTGGGCCGAAAGCAGACGTTCGTTGAGTGTCCGCTTCCGACCCGGAGCGGACTTCCAGAAAATGTGTGCGTGCCGGTATTCCCAAAGGGATAACGCGAGGCATAAGCATCTTCGTAATTGCGCTTGCCGTCTCGTATGCCGTTGCTTGGATTGTGGATAAGGTAATGCCCCCAGATAATTATGCAGGGTCCCAGGCCGGACTGTGCGGCGGGTCGACAATTCGTGTTCCGCGGGCCAACGCCGAGATAGCTGATCGTTAATTCGGACCCGTTGTTCAGGCCCGGTGCGGGGCGAGGTCCAGAACAGAACTGGGTATTGGGTTAGCGATGTTGTTGTGGATAACTCGGCGTTTCTAATTAGAACAGCACTGGAAATGTCGCAAGCACGGCACCACCGACTGCGGTAACGGCAACCACGTAGACCGGAGACAGCTTCCAGAACATTAACAGGCCGAATGCGATCAATGCGAGCGCCATATCTCCGGTGTCTTGGATCGACGTCGTCCACACGGGGTTATAGAGCGCCGCCAGCAGTAGGCCGACGACCGCAGCATTGACGCCGCGCAATGCAGACTGCACGTGCTTCTTCTGCCGCAGCGCATCCCAGTATGGCAGCGCACCGGCGACAAGCAGGAATGACGGCAGAAAGATCGCCACTAAGGCGAGCATTCCCCCGGTGAAACCCTTTGGCTCTACGGCGTTTATTGTCCCAAGATATGCAGCAAACGTGAACAGGGGGCCGGGCACAGCCTGGGCCGCACCGTAACCTGCGAGAAATACATCGTCTCTGACCCACCCGGGAGGAACGACCTCGTTATGCAGTAGTGGCAACACCACGTGCCCGCCGCCGAACACGAGCGACCCGGTTCTGTAGAAACTGTCGAAGATAGACAGCGTATTGTTCTCGACCACCGTGGCAAGCGACGGCAATCCGAATAACAGTCCGAAGAAAAGGA
>JAOTTL010000082.1:0-17706 GCA_029864385.1 Betaproteobacteria bacterium
CCCGGGGTACGACGCGCCCGCGGCCATCCAGCGCCATTCCGCCGGGCACGGCAGCAGAACGCGCGCCGTTCTGCCGGCAGCGGCGCGCAGATGCATATTGGTGTTGCTTACCCCGACATACTCGTCTGCGAGGGCAAGCGCGGCGAGCATGCCCTCCAAATTCTCGTTCAAATCCGAGAAGTCGCGCACCTCCTTGCCGACGGCTCGCGAGAACGCCTCGATTTCCCCCGGCTTGGGATTGCGCTGGAATGCAATCAACGTGCCCGGAAAATCCTGCAGCGCTTGCGCGAAGGACTCGATCCCGATCTCCTTGTACAAGGACCAGGCCGCACCCTGCTCCCTTGGCGCGATCCCGCCGCGCCAGGTCAGACCGAGGTAGGGCGGTGCGCCAGCTTGCGCCAGCCGGCTTTGCACCGCCGTGAGCTGCTCCGCCAGAGGCGTTATGAGCAGGCTCGGCGGAACTGAGGGCCAGAACACCGAGATGTGGTACGGAAAGACCGGCTGCCGCGAATCGGGTGCTGCAATCGCAGGGGTGGTAATACTACTGGCGAGTCCGGTGCTGAGCGCATGCGGAAGATCCCCCGCGAGCATGACCGTACTTCTTTCCGGCAGCGGCACGGTTTCGTCCAGGACCCGCTGCACCCACGCGATGCGCTCGAACAAGCTGCGGAGCTTGTTGCTGGCGTAGTACGTTATGCGCGCTCCCAATGCGCTCAGCTGCGGCCCGAAACGCATAAAGAATAGCTCGTCGCCCAATCCCTGCTCCCGCAGCACGCAGAGCGGGTGACCCTCGAGCTCGGCCGGCAGCGTTTGGGTGATCGTGAGGCCTGGATTAAGCTGGCGGAACTCACTGAAGGCGGGACGATAACCGTACTCGAGCCAGCCGTCCGCGAGGCAGCCCTGTGACAGTAGCGCGTTGCCGAGCAATTGATGCCCCGATATCAAATCGGGGCTCAATGCCAACGCGCGCGCGAACCCTCGTAACGCCCGGCCGAAGGCGCCAGCTTCCGCGAGCATGGAGGCATAAATCGCAACGATTTTCGCATCCTGAGGGGCGAGTTCCGCCACACGGCGGGAGCATTCGAGCGCTTCGCGCAGCCGTCCTTGGCGGCCCAGCGCGGCGCTGAGTAAGGAATAGGCCCTGGCCACTGCGGGGTCGCGCCGGGTGATTTCGCGGCAGATCTCTTCCGCTTCGAGGAAGCGCCCCACGGCGATGAGGAGCGACGCCAGGTTGTATCGAGCCACGAGATAATCCGGGGCCATCGCGATACACGCCCGGTACTTGCGCTCGGCGTCGTCGAATCGGTAGAGCGCGTGCAGCACGCTCCCCAGATTATTGTGCGCCTCGAAAAGTTCGGGATCGATGTCCAGCGCCTGGAGGTAACACGGCAGTGCATCTTGAAGCCGTTTCTGCTCGCGCAGCGCATTGCCGAGATTGAACCAGACCAGCGGCTCGGCGGGGAAACGAACCGCCAGCTTGCGCAAGCTGTTTTCAGCTTCGGCCAGCCTGCCCTGCATCCCAAGCGAGTTCGCGACGCCCATCTGAAAATACACATTGCGCGGATCGAGGCGGCTCGCCTGGCGGAAGGCGTCCTCGGCTTCATCGTAGCGGCCGAGCGCGAAATACGCCTGCGCCAGATTGCCCAGCACGCCGGGATGGTTGTGCCGCTGTTGCGCGGCGCGCTCGAGGCAGCCGACCGCCTGCCCGGCATCGCCGAGCTGCAGCCAGGCCGTGCCCAGCAGGTTGAGCGCGTCCGGGTGGTCCGGGGCGATCGCCAAGGCCTGGGCATAGGCATCGCGCGCCGAGTCGAGACGACCCTCGGAGTGCGCTCGCAGACCGTCCTCGAGATGGGTGCGCACCAAGCCCGGATTTGCCTGAGCCATTAGGATATAACTAGCTGAAATATAACGACATTCAAAAAAGAGGCGACCCCAAAGGCCTATTGATTATGAGAACACAATTAGCGGATAACGCCGCAGCAAAGCGCTTTCTTGAGGCTAACTTAAGCCTCTTTGAATCGCCGGGTCAACGCCGAATCAATGCCGTTTCGAAATGTTGCAAAGGTGCAACAAAACGAGCGTTTTTATGGACTTTACACAAGTTCCTCTTGGGTGCTTCGCGTGGAATTTGGCATACTTCGCGTGCATTTCCGAATATTGGAAACGGCAAAAATAAGAGCTGCAGTTCTTGTCACGATTTGAGGAGATTGATATGCAAAGGAATATGCAAAAGAAATTGATGGCGGTCGCGGTTGCCGGTGTATTCGCGGCACCCGCGCTCGCGCTTGCGCAGTCGAGCACGGTGCAGATCTACGGCAGGATTACCTACGAGTATGGCTATGTGACCAAGATGGGGAACGACCCACTTAGCCGGAGCCGGGAAAAAACGGACGTTGCGCAAACGCCCGGCGGCAGCGCGATCGGTTTCCGCGGCCAGGAAAAACTGGGCGGTGGCCTGACGGCATGGTTCCAGTGCGAGAGCTCGGCTGACGTTCGCGGTATCAATCAGGACGGCTTGTGCACTCGTAACAGCGCGATCGGTTTCAAGGGCAAGTTTGGTAACCTGCATTTCGGTCGCTGGGATTCGCCGTTCAAGCGCGCGATCAACATGGGCACGGTCGGCGTGAAGGACACGGGTCTGTTGGGCCACTCCTTCATCTTCGCTGGCGGCTCGGGCGGCACGAACGCGATTGCTGCCTCTAACCGCAACCGCTGGAAGCGCCGCGATGTGGGCTGGACTTACTATGAGAGCCCGACGTTCAGCGGGTTCCAGCTTCTGGCGGGCTTCACCCCGGGTAACGACGCCACGAACGCGATTCAAGGTTCAAGTAACTACGAGGCGCGGGTCTATTCGGTCGGCGCCACGTTCAAGAACGGCCCGTTCGCGCTCGGCGCCGGCTGGGAGCGGCACTCGCAGTTTGGTCCAGAAGGACTGACAAGTCCGCTTGTACCTACATTAGAAGACAATAACGACACTGCGTGGAACATCAGCGCGGCCTACACCTTCATGAACAAGGTCAAGATCGGGGGTGCCTACCTCGACGCCGAGTATGAGACGTCAGGGGTTACGAATGGAACCGGAATATCTGGGAAAACAAAGAAGAAGAACTGGCTCCTCGGCCTCGACTGGAAGATCGCCGGGCCGCACAGCCTGCACTTGGGCTACGTCAATGCGGGCGACTCCAAGGGCACTGGCTTGAGTTCGATCGGTGACGTTGCCGCGCCGCAAAAAGTTCTCCCGGGTGGGTTTGTGACTAACACCGATAGCGGCGGCACTTGGTATTCGATCGCGTACGAGTACTCGTTCTCGAAGCGGACCTCGGCCCGGTTTGGCTACGTCGCCGTCGACCCCGATACCGACTCCAGATACACTTTGGGCGGTCTTAGTGCCCAAGCTTCTGGCCAGAAACAAAACGCGGTCGTGATGTACCTCCAACACAACTTCTAATCGTTTCAATCCTGCCGCTTTCGGCAAAAACGGGCGCTACGGCGCCCGTTTTTTTTTGCTACTGTGATTCGTGAGTCGTGATTCGAAACGTCAAAAACCAATTATTAGCCGCAGATAAACGCAGATTCCTCTATACAAAAAACAGAAAAACCAAGTTGCCGCCGATGGACGCCGATAAAACCGAACTTCATTCAATCGTGTGGGTTTTCCGCCTGCGTTCAACTGCGGCCGACTTCTCGGCGTTGAGCGGAGTCTCCGATTCACGATTTACGTTTTACGGGTCTGATCGGCGTATATCGGCGTCCATCGGCGGCTAATATGGATTCTTGCTTTTCGTTATATCTGCGTTTATCTGCGGTTAATGGTGTTTTGTGATTCTCTAGACACGCTCTAGTCACGCCCTGTCTATCACGATATTCAGGTACACGCGCTCGAGATCGCGGGCAAAAGCGTCGGCATCGAACAAGGAACTCGACCTGGCAGTCGATACCTTCGAGCGAATCTCCGCCAGCTGCCCGGCGTCCGTCGCGAGCCGCCGGGCGAGCTGCCCATAGTCGTCCAGCGAGCCCGTGATCAGTTCCGGCAAGTCTGCGTGTGTCAGAATGCTGCCCGAGACGCGCGCAGCGAAGGTGTTTCCGCAAAGCGCCACGACCGGGCAGCCGGCCCACAGGGCGTCGCTTGCGGTGGAGTGCGACGTGTAGGGGAAAGTGTCGAGCGCGAGATCGGCGACACGGTAGCGCGCCAGGTGCTGGGCGAACGGAATTCGCGGCGAGAAGACCAGCCGTTCTGGCGCAACACCCTGCGCCTGCGCGGCCCGTTTCAGGTTGGCGCTGGCCCACTGATTGTCCGCGGCGAGCCAAAGCACGCTCCCCGGCACGTCGTGCAGCAATTTCATCCAGCGCGCGAAGATCTCCGGCGAGATCTTTGCCGACTGGGCAAAGCAGCAGAAGACAAAGGCGTCCGCGGGCAGGCCGTACTCCGCGCGTGTCAGCGGCTCGAGCAATGGACGGGAGCGATCGTTGCACTGCCAGCAATGATCGAGGTAGGCGATTTTCTCGGAGTACGCTGACTCACTACCCTGCGGAACGATGAAGCGGTCGGTGATGAGGTGGTCGATGAAGGACGCGCCCAGGGTTCCCGGGTAACCCAGCCAGTTCACCTGGACCGGGCACGGCCGGCGCGCGAGGATCGAGGTGCGCGCTCCCATCGTATAGCCTTTCAGATCGACGAGGATGTCGAGCGCATCGTCCTGGATGCGCCGCATGACCACGTCATCCGGGTCCCACGCCACCTCGACGAAGTGCTCGGCACCCGCGCGCAGCCGCGCGCGCATCGCGCTCTCGTCCTCGGGTCCGTACGAGTAGGCAAAGGTCTCGAAGCGGGTGCGGTCGTGGCGCTCCAGCACCCCCGCGAACAGATAGGCAATCGCATGCTCGTGGAACTCGGACGAGAGATAGCCGATGCGAACGCGCCGGCCGGCAGCGGGAACGGCCTTGGCAACCCGGCCGGCGCCGGCGCGAGCGTCGGTCCCGAATTGCGCCTCGGCCCAACGCCGCGTGTAATCGAGCTGCTCCTCTGGGGTCGTGTCCTCGATCAGCAGCCAGAACGGGCTTCCCAGGTCCGCTTCCTGGCCCAAACGGCGCTTTAGCTCAGCCCAGACTGCGCGCCGCTTCTCCCAATCGCACACCCGGCGCAGCTGATGCGCGAGCATGCCGAGCAGGCCACCCGAGCCGGTCCGCTCGAATCCCTCTTCGAGCGTCGCGATCGCGTGATCCAGCTCTCCGCGCACGATGTGAACCAGCGCCAGCACTGAATACGGCCTGGCGAGACCGGGATCGATCTCTCTTGCCCGCCGCGCGGCAGGCTCTGCATCCGCGAGCTCGCCGCATTGGAACAGGGCGTCGGCCAGCACGCCCCACGCTTGCGGGTGCCCGGGGTCGAGGCGCAGCACTTCTTGCAGCGATGCGATGGCTTCCCGGAAACGGCCGAGTGCCAGCAGGGCGCCAGCGAGCCCTTCTCGCGCTGCGACGAAATTCTCGGCCGATTTAAGGGCGGCCAGGTAGTGATCGAGCGCCTCCTCCGGGCGGCCTTGGGAAGCCAGCGTGTCTGCGAGGTTCTTGTTGGCAACGGCATGACCCGGGGCGATCTCGAGCGCGCGGCGAAAGCACCGGGTCGCGTCTTCTGCCAGCGATTGCCTTTGCAGCACGACCCCCAGGTTGACCAACGCGTCGACGTACTGTGGCGCTCGCTCGAGCGTGCGCTCGAACCACTGTCGCGCCGTGTCCAACTCCTCGCCCTGCAGCGCCAACACGCCAAGGTTGAAACACGCCTCGACGTGGGCAGGGTTCAGCCGCAGGACCGTCTCCAGGTGATTGCGCGCCGCCGCGATGTCGCTTTGTCGCGCGTAGGCGTGGGCCAGATTCAAATGGCAATCGGGGTCCTCTGGCGCCAGGGCGAGCGCCTCTTGCAGCACGGCGAGCGCCTCGCGCGGCCGATCCTGGTTCAGCAGCGCGATGCCCAGCCGCATGCGCACCGAGGCCGGCGCCCCCGGCAAGGCCGCGGCATCGCGCAGCGCGCGCTCGGCATCGGCGAAACGGTCGAGCATGAGATAGGCCAGCCCGAGGTGCTCGAGCGCGAGCCCGTACCCGGCGTGGCCCGAGGCAGCCCGTTCCAGCAGCGGCAGTGCCTGCCGGGCGTCGCCCGCGGCAAGCCGGGCGATACCGAGCAGGCACAGTGCTTCGGGGTTGCGCGGCGCGCGCTCGACGACTTCCTCGCACAAGCGCTGGGCAGCCATCAGGTTTCCGCTTTGCAGAAGTTCCTGGGCTTGCTTGAGCTTGCGGTTGGTGGAGGCAGACACAGCGGGGATGCGTGCCACGCAATGGATCGCCGCCAATCATATACGTGATGACTGCCGGCACGAAAGCCCGGAGCCGGCCGGCAGCACCCGCGCTGGACGCGACGAGTACCCCGTCAGCGTAACGAAGCACCGTGGAGAAAGGCTTAGACAGCCTGCTTCGATCTTCTTAGAATCGGGCACCGTTCCACCGATAGCACCGGCCCACCGATAACGCTCGACCGCGCTCACCCGCGACTTCATACCGCATGTCCGAACGAGACGAAAACCGCTCCGACCCGAGGGACAGCCTTCGGCGCGTGACCGAGCTCCTGCAAAAGCACGAGCTGGTCGAGAACCTCGTACACCGACAGGAAGGCCCGCGGCACGACCTCGTCGAGAGCCTGGTGCACAAGGCGCACCTGGCGGAGCTGCAACGGCTGCTCGAGCCGCTGCATCCGGCGGACGTCGCGGACATCCTCGAATCGCTGCCGGTCACGCAGCGGCTGATCGTGTGGGACCTCGTGAGGGCCGATCGCGAGGGCGAGATTCTGCTCGAGGTCACGGACGCGGTGCGCGAGACGTTGATCGCGCACATGGACGAGGAGGAGCTGGTGGCGGCGGCCGAGCAGCTCGATACCGACGAGATCGCCGATCTCGCACCGGATCTCCCGCGTGAAGTGATCCAGGATGTCTTCCGCTCGCTCTCGCCGGAGGAGCGCGAGCAGCTGCGCGCGGCGCTGTCCTACCCGGAGGATACTGTCGGCGCGCTGATGGATTTCGACATGATCAGCATCCGGGACGATGTCACGATCGAAGTCGTTTTGCGCTACCTGCGACGGCTGGACGAGCTGCCGGATCACACCGACCAGCTTTTCGTCGTCGATCGCACCGACGTCTTCAAGGGGCTGCTGGCCGTCAACCGGCTGCTCGTCACAGATGCCGACACCACCGTGGCAGGCGTGATGCAGCCCGCGGCGGTCCGATTGCGGCCCCAGCAGAAGGCGCAGGAGGCGGCGAATGCGTTCGAGCGTTATGACCTCGTGTCTGCCCCGGTGGTCGACGATGCGGGGAAGCTCATCGGACGGGTAACCGTGAACGCAGTGGTGGACTATATCCGGGAGGAGACCGACAGCGACATGCTCTCGGCGGGCGGCTTGAGCGAGGACGAGGATCTCTTCGCCTCCGTCTGGAAGAGCGTGAGGAACCGCTGGACGTGGCTCGCCGTCAATCTCGTGACCGCATTCATCGCGTCACGGGTCATTGGGCTGTTCGAGGACTCGATCGCGCGCCTGGTGGCCCTGGCGGCCCTGATGCCCATCATTGCCGGCATCAGCGGCAATTCCGGGAACCAGACCATTACGATGATCGTGAGGGCGCTCGCCCTCGGCCAGATCACGGCTACCAGCGCGCGGAAACTCTTTGCCAAGGAGATTGGCGTCAGCGCGGTCAATGGCCTTATCTGGGGCAGCGTGGTCGGGATGTTCGCGTTTCTCATCTACCACAATTGGCAGCTGGGCATTGTTATGACGGGCGCCATGGCGCTCTCGCTCCTGTTGGCGGCGGTCATGGGTGTGGCGATTCCACTGGTCATGCAACGGCTGGGCCGGGACCCAGCGCTCGGAGCGAGCGTGATGATCACGGCCATTACCGATAGCGGGGGTTTCTTCATCTTCCTCGGTCTGGCCACCGTGTTTCTGGTCTAGATCGCGGACCGCGTGGTCCTGACGGATGAAGAAACGGCACGACACCGCGTTCTGGCGTAAGGCGCCCAGGGGCGCGGGGAATAGGGGGCCGGGGCTGCCTGTTTACTCGGTGAGCGACTGCCACTCACACTGCGAAGAGAGCGCCCCTGTTTGCCGTGCGAGAATGGGCGCCGCCCTCGCCACAATTCGGCAGGTTGTCGGTTGCGCGACAGCGCCGGCGATATTTTCGGGCGGCGTGTTGCCCGATTCGAACGGGATGACCCTAATCACTTTTGACAACGACAAGAAACCGGGAGACCACACCGAGGAAGGTGTCGGCAACCGGTGGCACGTCGTCAAGGAGCCGGGTGGCGCGATGGGCGGGCATTAGACCGTGGCCGAGCTGCGTGCGCTCATCGAGGAGCAGATTCCGAGGCTGCGGCGCTACGCGCGTGCGCTGACGGGTGACCGCAGCTTGGCCGACGATCTCGTGCAGGACACGCTGGAGCGCGCGCTGACCCGTTTCCACCTGTGGCGCCACGGCAGCGACCTGCGAGCGTGGCTCTTTACCATCATGCATAACATCTTCGTCAACCAGGTGCGGTCGCGGCTGCGGCATCAACACGAAGCGCTCGAGTCCGATGCCGCGGTCGAGGCGATGCGGGTGAGCGAGCCGGACTGGCTTGAACTGCGGGATCTCGACAGCGCTCTCGCGCAATTGCCGCACGAGCAGCGCACCGTGTTGCTGCTGGTCGGATTGGAGCAATTTACTTACGAGGAGGCTGCGCGAGTCTTGCAGATCCCGATCGGAACCGTCATGTCGCGTTTATCGCGCGGCCGTGAGCGCCTGCGTGCGGTGCTCGCAGGCGATACCAGTGTGAGTCCCCTAAAGGTCGTTAAATGATTCGGTTGCCCGTGACTGAAGCCGATCTGCATGCCTACGTGGATGGCGTTCTGCCAGCCGAAAGCGCGGCCCAGATCGAGGCCTACCTGGCCGAGCACTCGGAAGACGCTGCTCGAATCGCGTCGTATTGCGAACAAACCGCAGCGTTGCATCGCGCGTTCGATCCGATACTGGACGAGCCCTTGCCGCAGCGCCTTGAAGTGCCGCGCCCGGTATGGGCGCGGGCAGTGCTCCGTTACGCCGCCGTCGTGGCGTGGCTTGCGCTGGGCGGCGTGGCGGGGTGGCACCTGCACGAGTACCGGGCCCGCGGTCTGGTCGAGGCGACCACCTGGGCCCAGCGCGCAGCGGTCGCGCACGTGGTGTACAGCCCCGAGGTACGCCACGCCGTGGAGGTCGGTGCGGCGGAGGAGGCCCATCTGGTGCGGTGGCTGTCGAAGCGCTTGGGCGCCTCCGTCAAAGCCCCTCATCTGGGGGATCTGGGGTATTCGCTGGTCGGAGGGCGACTGCTGCCCGGCGACAGCGGTCCGGTCGCGCAGTTCATGTACCAGGATGGCAAGGGTCAGCGCTTGACGCTCTACGTGCGCCGCGACGCGAACAAACGGCGCGAAACGGCATTTCGTTTCACGCGCGAACGCGGTGTCAGCGTGTTCTACTGGATCGATGGCGGACTCGGTTACGCGCTGTCGGGAGAAATCGACAAGCCGGCGTTGCTGCGCGTGGCAACCGCCGTCTATCGGCAACTCAATCCTTGAAGCGCCCGTGCGCCGCGGCCCTGCCGAGTGTCGGCGAGCGCACCCGCGGTGCCGTACGCCGACGTCGGGGGTTTTTCTAACGTACTGATTAAAATAGACTAACAGATACGATCCGGTGCGATAGGATCGTCGACTGCGATCGAGCCAGAGGAGTCCTTGCGGCGAGCGGCGCGGACTTCTGCGGCCGCGATGGAGGGGGCAAATTACGGGAGCCGGGGGTTACCCAGCCCCCGTAGCAGTACTCAAACTATTTTTTCTTGGCTTTTTTCTTAGCAGCTTTCTTCGCTTTTTTCTTCGCCATTACATATCTCCTTTAAAGTTGACTTAGGCATCGTTAAGTGCGGCTTGCGGTCCGCACCACCATCGCATAATTCGAACGATACACATGACTGCGCAGCGCTCGTTTCCAAAAAAACATCGGAAACTTATGCTTGGTGCGTCAATTCTATGCTATAGACAAAAATAAATGCAACACTTTTGTAAAATCGGGTTGACAACGGGATAACGTGTTGTGCGTTTGCTGCAACAACTCGATTGCTCAAAACTGTGCAAAAGACCGCTTATGACGCAGGAATTCGCGCGATCGATGCGTCGCCGCGTCACGGCAGCAAGCGTTCCGGTGCCATCAGTTCGGCGATCGTCTCACGTTTGCGGATGAGGTGCGCCTCATTCTTGTCGACCATCACTTCTGCCGCGCGCGGCCGAGTATTGTAGTTCGAGCTCATGCTCATGCCGTACGCACCGGCTGACATGATTGCAAGCAGATCGTTCTCGCGCAGGGAAAGTTCACGCGCGCGGGCAAGGAAGTCGCCGCTCTCGCACACCGGCCCCACGATCTCGTAGGTTGCGCCACCACCGTTCGCCGCCGCGACCGGCCGGACCTCATGATAAGCATCGTAGAGCGCGGGGCGCATGAGGTCGTTCATCGCGGCATCCACCACCGCGAAATTCCGCGCGGCGCCCTGCTTCAAGTACTCGACACGCGCCAGCAGAATGCCCGAGTTGCCGACGAGAGCGCGGCCCGGTTCGAGTAGGAGCCTGACGGCGCGCGCGCCGAGCCGGGCCGTGAGGGCCCGCGCATAGTCAGCGAAGGCTGGCGGCGACTCATCCCGGTAGCGGATCCCAAGCCCGCCGCCAACGTCGACGTGCGTCAGCACGACACCTTCGGCGCGGAGCTGGTCCGCCAGCTCGAGGACGCGGTCCAGCGCCGCGACAAACGGATCGAGTTCGGTGAGCTGCGAGCCGATGTGGCAGCCGATGCCGGCGATGGCAAGATGGTGCATTTCGCGGGCCCGGCGGTACAGCCGAAGCGCGTCCGGATAGGCCACCCCGAACTTGTTCTGCTCGAGCCCGGTCGCGATGTAGGGATGGGTGCGCGGATCCACGTCAGGGTTCACGCGCACGCTGATTGTCGCAACCGCGCCGGCTGCCGCCGCAACGCGATCCAAGCGCAGCAGTTCCGGCTCCGACTCGACGTTGAAACAGAGAATGCCTGCGGCGAGGGCCTGCCGTATTTCCTCGGTGGTCTTGCCGACGCCGGAGAAGACGGTCCGGCCCGGGTCGCCGCCCGCAGCGAGGACGCGCTGCAGCTCGCCGCCCGACACGATGTCGAACCCGCTGCCCAGGCGGGTCAGCAAGTTGAGCACCGCCAGCGTGGAGTTGGCCTTGACCGCATAGCAGATCAGGTGATCGCGACCGGCAAAGGCCGCCTCGAATGCGCGATACGTCTGCTCCACGGCGGCGCGGGAATAGACGTAGCAGGGCGTGCCGTAGCGCTCGGCAATCCGCCGCAGGGGTACCTGCTCCGCGTACAGCTCGCCGCCGTGGTAGGCGAAGTGATTCACTCCGGGGGTGGCTTCTTCTTCTCGTTTTCCGGCGCGCTCTGCGGGGCGGGCTTCTGCGCCTCAGGCTTCTCCGGCGGAGGCAGATAGAGAGAGCCCTTGAAGCCGCACGCCACGAGCAGCGCGGCCAGGACGATCAGCGTGAGAGGAGCGCGCATGGTCCGTGGCGGATGAGGATAAAAAATAGTAGCACAGGCGCGATCCAGCGTGCCGTGTCACTAGGCGATCGCTCAATCGTCCAGCCGCTGCATCTCCGTCTCGATCCAGTCTTCCACCCGGCGATTGAGCTCCTGATGCGTGAGGCCTTGCGGGTCGATCGGGTCGCCCACACTCACCGTGATGAGCCCGGGATACTTGAGGAACGCCTTGCGCCGCCACAAGGTCCCGGCGTTATGCGCCACCGGAAGCACTCGCGTGGCGGTCTGGGTCGCAAGCCAGGCGCCGCCGGCCTGGTAGGAGCCGCGCGCCCCGGGCGGCATTCTCGTGCCCTCCGGGAACATGACGATGCAAAGGCCCCGGGCCAGACGCTCGCGTCCCTGGTCGAGGAGCTGGCGCAAGGCGCGCGCTCCGGCCGCCCGGTCGATGGCGATCGGCGAGAGCATCGCCAGTCCCCAACCGAAAAACGGAATCCACAGCAGCTCCCGTTTCACGACCCAGGTGTGGGGCGGGAAGATCGTCTGGAAGGCGAGCGTTTCCCAGGCGGACTGGTGCTTCGCGAGCACAATGTACGGCGGCGACGGAATGTGGTCGGCGCCGAGCACCCGGTAGCGGATGCCGCAGATCTTCTCCGCGCCGGCCACGATGAGCCGCGACCAGGCGCTGATGAGGCGGTAACGAATGAGCGGTGTCAGCGGAAAGGTAAGGAGCGCCAGGAGCGCGAACGGCGGAGTGATCAGCGCTTGAAAGAGCGCCAACAGTGACGAGCGAATGACAACGCTCATTGCGCGAGGGACTTCGCGGCCTCGGCGAGATTGGCATAGACCAAGGTATCGGCGGGCAGTGTCTCAAGCCGGGTCTTTGTTCCCTTGCCCGTCAGCACCAGGATCGGCTGGGCACCCACCGCCGCCGCCGCCTCGAGGTCGCGCAAGGCGTCACCAATGCACGGCAGGCCTTTGAGGCTGGTGTTGAAGCGATGCCCGATTTCCTCGAGGAGCCCGGGTTTCGGCTTGCGGCAGTTGCAGTTGGCCTCCTGCGCATGCGGGCAATAGAACACGGCGTCGATGCGACCGCCGGCCTGGCCCACGGCCCGGTGCATCCTGTCATGGATGGCATTGAGGGTCGCCATGTCGAACAGGCCGCGCCCAACCCCCGCCTGATTGGTGGCCACGACAACATGGAAGCCCGATTGCGTGAGCTTCGCGATGGCCTCCAGGCTTCCGGCGATGGGTTTCCATTCGTCGGGGTTCTTGATGTAGGCGTCGCTGTCGTGGTTGATGACGCCGTCGCGATCGAGAATGACTAGCTTCATGGTGAGCGGTGAGCGGTGAGCGGTGGGTAGTTAGGAACCGGGTGGAGACGCATGGGCATTTTTACAGTTCACGGACGTCAAGCGGCGAGCTTCGAGATGTCGGCGACGCGGTTCATCGCTTGGCGCAAATCGGCAAGCAGAGCAAGCCGATTCTGCCGCAGCGTCGCGTCCTCCACCATAACCATAACGGAATCGAAAAAGGCGTCGACCGGGGTTTTCAGCACGGCGAACGTCTTCAGATAACCCGTGAAGTCACCCTGCTTGAACAGCGGTGTGGCTTGGCGAGACGCGATCTGAAGGGCCTCGTGAAGCGCCCGTTCGGCCGGCTCTTTCAGCTCGTCGATCCCGGCGTTGGAGAATGTTTCGCCCTTGGCTTGAGCTTGCTTCAGAATGTTCGCGACGCGCTTGTTCGCGGCCGCAAGGCTTTCCGCTTCGGGGAGCTTTGCAAACGCGCGGACCGCCTCGAGCTGCTTGGGTATGAGGCTCGCCGCGGCGTGGCCGACGCTGAGAACGGCCTCGACCTCATTCGCGGTATACCCCCGCTCCTGGAAAAAGCTGCGCATTCGCTCCGTGAAAAACATCTCAAGATCCGTCTGTGCCTTGTTCTTGAACGGCTCGAATGCTGCGTCCAAGGCATCCGATAGCGACAACGGAAGCTGGTTTTCAACAACGATTCTGATGACGCCCAGAGCCCCTCGGCGAAGCGCGAACGGATCTCTGTCCCCGGTCGGCTGCTCGCCTATGCTGAAGAGTCCGGAGAGCGTGTCGAGCTTGTCGGCCAGCGCCACGGCCATGCCAACCCGACCTTCGGGCAGGGCGTCGCCTGCGAACCGCGGACGGTAATGTGCGCTAATCGCAGCCGCGACCTCTTTGGGCTCTCCGTCGTGCAACGCGTAGTAACCGCCCATTGTGCCCTGAAGCTCGGGGAACTCGCCAACCATCTCGGTGAGAAGGTCGGCCTTCGACAGCCACGCGGCGCGATCGGCGAGAAGGGGGTCGGCGCCGATGGCGCGGGCAATACGACCGGCGAGCAGCTGGATACGCTCGATCCTTTCGAGCTGCGTGCCAAGCTGGTTGTGATAGACGACCTGGCCAAGCCGCGGCACCCGCGCTTCGAGCCGCGTCTTGTGGTCCTGGTCGAAGAAAAACTTCGCGTCGGACAGACGCGCGCGCAGGACGCGCTCGTTGCCGTGCACGATCTCGCGCGCGTCGTTGACGGCGATGTTCGAAACGAAGAGAAAGCGTGGTAGCAGCTTCCCCGTCTTCCTGTAGCGAAGCGGGATGTATCGCTGGTGTTGCTGCATGGATAGGATCAGGCACTCTTCCGGAACGGCGAGGAACTCCGGACTGAACTCGCCGGCATAGACCATGGGCGATTCGACCAGCGCGGTCACCTCATTCAGCAGCGCATCGCCCGCGACAAGATCCGCATCGCGCGCCGCTTTTCCGAGCTGTTTCACGATTTCCTCCCGGCGCGCGGCGAAATCGGCGATCACTTTGCCCTGCGCGCGCAGCGCCCGTTCGTAATCGCCGGCGTGCTTGAGGGTAATCCCTTTGCCCGAAAGAAAGCGGTGGCCGAAAGTTCGGTTGGTACTTTTCACTCCCAAGACTATGCCTGGGACGACACGCGAACCGTGCAACATCACGAGGCCATGCACCGGCCGCACGAACTGCTCCTTGCCGTCGCCCCAGCGCATCAGCTTCGGGATCGGCAGCTTCCTGATGGCGTCGCCGACGATCTCCGCGAGCTTGGTATGTAGCGAAGCACCCTTGATTGTCACGCAGGCGACGTATATCTGCCCCTTCGGCGTGTCACGCCGCTCGAGCGCCGTCGCGTCGAGCCCGTGTTTTTTCGCAAAACCCGCCACGGCCTCTGGAGGAGCTTTTGTCGAGGGACCCGAAATCTCGGTCGATCGATCCTCCGCCGTGGGCAGAACCTCAGGTACGAGAACGGCGAGCCTGCGGGGCGTGGCAAATGGCCGCCAATCCGGTACACGTTGTTTAAGCTGATAGCGGATAAGGCCATTTGCGACCTCGTCGCTGAAGCTGCGGGCGAGCAGGGAAAGCGCCTTCGGCGGAAGCTCCTCCGTGAGCAGCTCGACGAGCAGACTCGCTGGCGCGGGCTGTGCGATTTTTCCTCGCGCCATCCTTAACTCCGCAACTTCTTCCCGGGCGGCGGCTTGAGCAACGGGAAGCCGAGCCGTTCGCGGGACTCAAAGTACGCTTGTGCCACCAAGCGCGCGAGATTGCGCACGCGCCCGATGTAGGCGGCCCGTTCCGTGACCGAGATCGCGCCGCGCGCATCGAGCAAATTGAAGGTATGGGAACAGCGGAGCACCATCTCGTAAGCCGGAAGCGCGCAGTGTGCCTCCATCAACCGTTTCGCCTCGGACTCGAATTGGCCGAACTGCTGGAACAGCATCTCGATGTTGGCAAGCTCGAAGTTGTAGCGCGACTGCTCGACCTCGTTCTGATGGTAGACGTTGCCGTAGGTGACGCCGTCGACCCAGACCAGGTCGAAGATGCTCTCTTTGCCCTGCAGGTACATGGCGAGGCGCTCGAGCCCATAGGTGAGCTCGCCGAGGACCGGCCTGCAGTCGAGCCCGCCGACTTGCTGGAAATAGGTGAACTGCGTGACTTCCATGCCGTTCAGCCAGACTTCCCAGCCGAGCCCCCACGCGCCCAGCGTGGGCGACTCCCAATCGTCCTCGACGAAACGGATATCATTTTTCCGCGGGTCGATGCCGAGCGACTGCAGCGAGCCCAGGTATAGATCCTGCAGCTCGTCCGGCGAAGGCTTGAGCACGACTTGGTACTGGTAGTAGTGCTGCAGCCGATTGGGATTGTCCCCGTAGCGCCCGTCCTTCGGGCGGCGCGAGGGCTGCACATAAGCAGCATTCCAGGGCTCGGGGCCGATCGCTCTCAGGAACGTTGCCGTATGAAAGGTTCCGGCGCCCATTTCCATGTCATAGGGCTGCAGCAGCACACAACCGTGCCGGTCCCAGTACTGGTTGAGCTTGAGGATGATCTGCTGAAAGGTCAGCATTGCGCGCCGCCGTTTGTAAGCCTCGAATGTTACAGCGTTCCGTCGACTTCAGAAACGTCGAGCGTGCTGCGTGCCGCGCTGGCGCCACGCAAGTTCAAGCTCGCGCCCCTTTTGGATTGCCGCGCTATCGATTTCCTTTCGCTGGCGCGAGTTCCCGCTCGAGCTGCTCGATAAGACGCCGCATCGTATTCCTGCAGCGGGGTTGTGACCCGCCGCGGCTGAAGTCAGCCGCGGCCGGCACCCTTTCTGCCGAGAATGATCGCGCCCGCCGCCATCGCGGCACAGAGGACCAGAACGGCGTAGTTGCCCCAGCGCAGGTACGGGGTCGATCCCGCGTAGCCTTGCACCATGCGGCTGACGGTCGCGGTGGTAAATTCGGGCGCGCTCGCGAGGACCTTGCCGCGCGGGTCGATGATGGCCGTGACGCCGGTATTGGTCGCGCGCAGCATATAGCGACCGCTCTCGAGCGCGCGCGCCTGCGAGATCTGCAGGTGCTGTTGCGGTGCGATCGAGCGCCCGAACCACGCGACGTTGCTGACGTTCACCAGCAGCGTCGCCTCCGGGAGCTGCCGGATGATTTCCTCGCCGAAGACGTCTTCGTAGCAGATGTTGACCGCGACGCGCTGCCCGGCCACCGCCAGCGGACGCTGATCTTCGCGCCCGCGCGAAAAATCCTGCAACGGGATGGCAAGCACGTTCACGATCCAGGCCAGCACCGGCCGCAGGGGGATGAACTCTCCGAATGGCACAAGATGGGATTTGCGGTAACGCTGCGTCGAGGCGGTGCCGTAGCTGACGACACTGTTGAAATAGTCTCCGTTGGACGACCTTTCAGCCACGCCGATGAGAAGATCGCCGCCGTTGCGCCGCGCATGCGCGGCAAGTTCCGCGAGGTAGTCCTGCGGCACCTGCTGCAAGAAGAGCGGCAGCGCGGTCTCGGGCAGAACAATGAGCCGGCTGCGGGAGCGCTCGACCAGTCCGCGGTAGGCCTCCAAGGTCGGCCGGACCCGATCCTCGCGCCATTTGAGGTCCTGGGCCACGTTGCCCTGGATGAGGCTCACGGAGATAGGCGGCCCAATGGGCTCGGTCCAGGTAATCTGTTTGAGCGCCCAGCCACTCGCCCACAGGGCGAGAAGGATGAAGGATGAAGGATGAAGGATGAGGGAAAGCAATCGCTGCGCCGGGTTGTTTCCTTCCGCCTTCCGCCTTCCGCCTTCCGCCTTCGAGACGCGCTCCCACACCATGGCGAGCAGTCCTGCGGTAACGGCGGTCGCAAGCGTAACGCCGTAAATCCCGAGAATGGGCGCGAAGCCGGCGAGGACGCTCGAGGGAATCTGCGAGTAGCCCGTCGCAAGCCAGGGAAAGCCCGTGAACAACCAGCTGCGAACCCATTCGGCGAGGGTCCAGAAGGCGGGCGCGAGCACGCCCAGAGCGACCGCCGGCGAGGCCAAAACGCGGACGCTCGCGTAACCCGCGGCCGCCGGCAGCAGCGCCATGATCGCGCAGAACAGCAGCGTGGCGAACGCGGCCAGCGGCGCCGGCATGCCACCGAAGTCGTGCAGGCTGACGTAGACCCAGGACGTGCCGAACAAAAACAGGCCCAGGCCGTAGGCAAAACCAAGCGCAGCTGCGCGGCGGGCGGTGCCTGCGCGCAGCCAAAGGACGAACAGCGCCGCGAGGGTGAGGACCGGGAGCAAAAAGATGCGCAACGGCGCGAATCCGGCGACAG
>JAOTTL010000251.1:0-4383 GCA_029864385.1 Betaproteobacteria bacterium
GCCCACGCGCACGCTCCAGCTCACCGGCCTCACGCTCGTAGAGCGCCAGCGCGGCCAGGCTCTCGCGGTCGTACGGATGGCGTGCCACGTTGGCTTCGAGCGCCTTGCGTGCCGCGTCGCGCTGACCCGTGTCATGCAGCGCGATGGCGTAGACATAGGCCAGGCGCGGATCCTCCGGTGCGAGCTTCACCGCGGCGCCCAGCTCGGCAATTGCCTCGGGCACGCGCTTCTGCCGCACGAGCGCAAGCCCGAGCGCGTGATGCAGTACGGCCGATTCCGGGTTTGTCTCAAGCGCTCTGCGCAGCGCCGCTTCGGCCTCGGCATCGCGTCCTTGCACCCGGTAGCTGTCGGCAAGATTGACCGCGGCCTGCCCGAAGGTGGGATCGATCGAAAGGGCCTTGCGGTAGGCCGCCTGCCCCTTCTCGAGCTCGGCGCGGACGAGATACAAACCGCCGAGACTCAAATGCGCTTCGGGCCGGTCCGCATTGAAGCGCTGCGCGCTGACGTACTCGGCGAGCGCCGCGCTAAACTTTCGCGCGGCCTCCGCCCGCAGGCGCAGCTCCGGCTCGCCAGCCAGCGCCCGCGCGGCGTCCATGCGCACGATCCGCGCCGGATCCTCGAGCATACGCGGCAAATAGCGCAGTCGCGTTTCGACATCGGCCGCCGCGAGCACACTCACCGCCGCCATGCGAACGTTGGCATCCGCATCGCCCAGCGCATCGACGACGAATCCCAGCGCGCCGGGGTTGAGGTAGCGGCCCAGCCGCGCGATCGCGCTGGCGCGCACGAATGCAGGCTGGGCGCGGTCTTCCACAAGGCGAAGCAGCGCGCTTCGCGCCCCGGGTGCGCCGCGCTCGGCAGCATCAAATGCCTCCGCGACGCTCTGGAATCCCCCTTTGCCCTGCGGGTACCAGCGCTGCGCGTGATCAGCCGCCCACTGCGGAGACTGGTCGGCATGGCAGGCGTTGCATGCGTTCGGGGTGCCCAGCGCCACGGTACGGTCGGGCCGCGGGATGCTCATCGAATGATCGTGGCGCGGGTCCACTACCATGTAGGTCGTCGTCGGCATGTGACATGCCGTGCACGCAGCGCCCTTGGACTCCGGCTGATGATGGTGATGCGACGCCGTGTCGTACTGGGCCGGAAGGTGGCATTGCGCGCAGACCGCGTTGCCCGGCGCGCGCAGCTTCTGCGTGTGGGGCTCGTGGCAGTCCGAGCAGGTGACGCCCTGCGCATGCATCCGGCTCTGCAGGAATGAGCCGTACTTGTAGACCTCGTCGCGCTGCTGACCGTCTGCATAATAGAGCCTCGGCTCGAGGAGTGCCGGCCGGAAAGCGTCGTGAAGCGGCTGGCCCGCGTGGTGCTCGTCGGAAAACTGCCCTCGCCGCGCGTGGCAGCGCGCGCAGACTTCGATTTCGCGCTGCGACTGGCGTGGCTTCGAGCGGGTTGCGACACCTTTTGCGGGGTCGATCATCCAGGTGACGCCATCCCGCTCATCGAGTGCCGCGACCAGACCCTTGCCCGCCACCGCCGTCTGCCAGTCGCCCTCCTTCTTCGCCCAGGCAACGTGATGGGATGCCGGCCCATGGCAGGCCTCGCAGCCGACGTTGATCTCCGACCAGGTTGTCTTGAAGGTTTCGGATTTCGCGTCAAAGTTCTTCCGCAAATCCGTCGAGTGGCAGTCGGCGCACTGGAAATTCCAGTTCTGATCGATGCCGGTCCAGTGCAAGGGATCCCCCGCCTTCAGCTCACGATCGGGATAGAGATGGAACCAGCGTTGCCCGCCGTCGGCCTTGGGTCGCGCGTCCCACGCGATGCCGAGCGCCTGCAGCCGGCCCCCCGGAAACTCGACCAGGTACTGCTGCAGCGGGGCGACGCCAAAGGTGTACTGGATCTCGAAATCGCCGGACCTTCCGTCCGGCCCGTCCGTGTTGACGAAGAATTTCCCGTCGCGCTGAAAGAAGCGCGACGTGACGCCCGCGTAAGTAAAATTCGTGTCGTTGAAGTCGCCGAGCACTGTGCGAGCGTTCGCCATCTGCATCGCCGCCGCGTGCTGTGACGCTTGCCACGCCGCGTGCTGATCGCCGTGGCAACTTGCGCAGGCCTGGGAACCGACGTAACGCGGCGGGGCCACAGCCGAGGCCGAACCAGCCGCGGCTGGCGCGCTCGCCGCGGGTTGTGACGCTTCACGCGTCGCAAGCACGATAAGCGCCGTGACCACTATAAGTACAACCGCAGCGATACCGACTACAAGGTAGCGCAGCTTGCGGTTTCGCGAGCCGGTATTGGAGGCACTCCCTGACTTGGGCGGGGCTTGAGGCGAGCTGCGTGGCTCGTTTACCGCGGCGCGGCGTTGTCTACGTTTTCTCGCCATGAATTAGATCAGAACGGTTCTCGAAAATCGAAAAGCAATATTAGCCGCAGATAAACGCAGATGAACGCCGACAGAGAACACGCACAAATCAATACAGTTCGTTCTTATCCGCGTCAAATTCCTCATCCCCGACCCTTCTCACGACAGGAGAAGGGAGGCAACTCCTTCCCTCTCTGCCCTTGGGAGAGAGGGAAGGAGTGAGGGCTGGGCGTCCATCGGCGGCTGCGTTTTGGGTTTTTGAAATGGTTAACAGAAGGACAAGCGTGGCGTGTCGGCTTTCGAATACGCACGTTTGCTGCTCCCTGCGGTTGATGCTGGAGTCCACGGCGCGCGTGGCCGCGACTCCCACAAGCGCCCCACCTTACACTTTCCATCTCGGGCCAGTGTCAATGCCTCAAGGCCGCTTGTCTGCCACCCGCTCCGCGCTTCACGCGCAGCGGACGCGGCCATGCCGGGTCGACACGTCGTGACGAGGGTGATATGTTCATTCCCGCGTCCCCAAAATCAGAATACCAATCTGTCGCGGCTTCGCGGCGCGCATCGAGGAGGAATCATGAATTATATCAACGTGCCGCGGGCGCTGCTCTGCCTGGCAGCGGCGCTCGTCTATGTCGCGTCGAACGCCGTCCTCGCGCAGGATTATCCCAACCGGCGGGTGCGGATCGTCGTGCCATTCTCAGCGGGCGGACCCAACGACATTCTCGCGCGGGCCGTCGGCATCAAGCTCGGGGAACGACTCGGACAGCAGATCATCGTGGACAATCGCCCGGGTGGCGGCACGGTCATCGGCACCGACATTGCGGCACACTCGCCGGCGGACGGCTACACGCTGCTCATGGCCTCGACGAGTCATGCGGTCAATCCGACACTGAAAAAGAAACTGCCGTACAACCAGAGCAAGGATCTCGATCTGCTGATACTCATGGCCAAGGCACCGAACCTCGCCGTGGTCCACCCCTCGCTGCCCGTCAAATCGGTGCCGCAGTTGATCGAGCTCGCGAAATCCCGCCCCGGCGAGATCACGTACGGTTCGGGCGGCGTCGGCGCGTCGACGCATCTGGCGGGCGCATCCTTAAGCTCGATGGCCAAAGTCAAGATGATTCACGTCCCCTTCAAGGGCGGCGCGCCAGCGACCATCGGCCTCATCAGTGGTGAGATTACGTGGATGTTCGGCACGTTCCTCCCGACGATCCCTCACGTACGGGCTGGCCGGCTGCGGGTCATCGGAACCGGCGGCGCGAAGCGCTCGCCGGTCCTGCCCAAGGTGCCGACGGTGGCCGAGACGCTGCCCGGTTTTGACTCGGTCGGCTGGTGGGGCGTGATGGTTCCCGCAGGGACGCCGCGCCCGATCGTCAACCGTCTCAACCGGGAAATCAATGCGGTGCTGCGCGACCTGCGCCAGCAACTCCTGCGGGATGGCACCGAGGTCGTCGGAGGCTCGCCTGCCGATTTCCAGAAATTCTTTGACGGCGAGGTCATTCGTTGGGCCGGCGTAATCAAGTCCATGGGCCTCAAGCCCAATTGATTGTTCAGAGACGCGTAGATACGGCCCTCGGTTTGCGGTCCGTTACAGCCGTCAGCCCGAATTCACGCGAATGCGCGTTAAGGGTTCAGCGCCTGAATTGCATCACTGATGTCGCGACTCACCGTCGTGAGCGCACGGCCGTGCGCAGCGACGAGCGCGTCGTAGCCGCCGTTGGCGACGGGCTCACGCGCAAGCGTATGCCCGGTGCGGGCCCGGCCATCGCGCAAGCGAACCGTCCACAACGCCTCGACCGTCGCCGCATCCCCGGGCCGCGACTCGAAGCGCTGCACGTCGATCAAGACGCGAAAATCGGGATCGGTGATCGCCACGTCGGAAAAAGACGCCGTGCTCGGTGTCCCCAGTTGTCGGCGAAGCCGCGCGGCGATCACCTGCGGGATCGCCGTCTTGAGCGGCTCCGCCCAGCGGTGAAACTCCTCGATCTGGACACGATTGCCGGCGGTGCTGATCACCAGCTGCGGGCGGT
>JAOTTL010000252.1:0-4368 GCA_029864385.1 Betaproteobacteria bacterium
CGTCGCCGAAATCGTCGAGATCCAGCCTATGGGCCGTGGGATGACCAGCGCGGTCAGCAGGAAGTAGAAATCGCGGCTCTTCCAGTCGGCGTTGCCGACCTCGAGTGGGCGGTCGAGCACGCGCGGTGGCGCGTCGTACGAGGCGGACATGCGGAAACCTTTCTTGCGCGGGGATCGAGCGGGGAAAATAGTAGCACTAAACGACCGACTGCGTGATTAGAACCGGGGCTTAGAAAAAGCCGTATTACCGGAAAACCATTAACCACGGAATCACACGGAATTACATGGACGAAAACCTGAACCGGGGAATGCGCTGCAGTGTAACAACGATTTCCGTGTGCGCCCGTGTGGTTCCGCGGCCGTGTTGTTCCTCAGACAACTTCTAGCGACTCGTGACAGGTGACTTGTGGTTCGTGGATCACATCCCCTTTACGTTCACGCGGTATCAGTCATGTTTCACTGGTAAGGGGATTGAGGGGCTCCTCAATCCCCTCAGAGCTTGGGCGCGACCGTGCCCCGATTCGCTTTCTCGTGGCGCTCCTGGCAGTCGATGCAGCGGGTGGCGAGCGGGTAGGCCAGCAGCCGTTCGGCGCTGATCTCCCCGCCACAGTCGGCACAGTGGTCGATCTCACCGCTTGCTGCCCGCGCTTGCGCCGCTTCGAGCTGGCGGAACTCGGCGAGGTAGCGCTCGTGCAGCGCATGGTCAAACTCTTCCTGCACGCTGTTCACTGCCTCATCGCCGCTGTCGAGCGCCGTTCCAGCGCGATCGAGGGATTTTTCGTCGGCTGGCTTCGGCATGGTCTTGCGGATATTGTCCTGCACCTCCTTGCTGAGTTCCGCGAGGCGCTGCTCGAGCTGGGTGCTCTGTGATCGGGTAAGTGCCATGTCGTCTCCTCTCTGAATGAAACGCCCCAGCTGGCGGCAGCGCTCTCAGTACCTTGGAAACGGCAGGAATCGGATAGTTTCCCGGACGTCGCAATAATTGGTACGCGACAAATGTGGAAACCTGAGGGTATCCGCTTGTTTTCGAAGTCGAATCGAAGAGGCACCGGAAGTGTTGCCGAGCGCGTCGCCGAAGCACACAATGGCCGAATATAAGAAATCCGGCGCCACACGCGCGCCGATCAACGTTCATCGGGAGGAAGTAACCATGCGTCAGCCGTATTTCTGCCTTCATCCTTCTGCCTTCATCATTCGATTTGCCCTGGCGTTGGCGATGGTGCTCAGTAGCACCGCCGTCGTAGCGCAGGCGTATCCCGCCAAACCGGTGCGCATCATGGTGGGCTATTCGCCGGGCGGGGGCGTGGATACCACCGCGCGCATCGTCGGTGCGGCGCTTGCCAATTCATGGCACGGCACGGTGATCGTCGAGAACCGGCCCGGCGCATCGGGCAACATCGCCACCGAGTACACGGCGAAGGCCGCGCCCGACGGCTACACGCTGGTGCTGTGCAATATCGGTTCGCATGGCGTTACCCCAGCGCGTTTTAGAAAGACGCTCAAGTACGATCCCGTGCGTGATTTCGCGTTCGTAGCGAAGATCGGCGGCGTGCCGAATGTCTTCATGGTGCATCCCTCGATGCCAATGAAGACGCTGGGCGAGTACATCCGCTATGCAAAGGCGCACCCGGGCAAGCTCAACTTCGGCTCCTCCGGCGTTGGCGGCTCGCCCCACCTGTCGATACAGCTGTTCATTACGATGACCGGCATCAATATCGTGCATATTCCGTACAAAGGCGCAGCGGCTGCGCTCACCGACGTGATGAGCGGGCACGTGGAATCCTCGGTTGGCAATCTTGCGGGCGGGCCGCTGGGGGCGATCAAGGCTGGAAGGGTACGGGCGCTCGCTGTTACCTCGGCGAAGCGCAATGCGCAGGTGCCGGACGTACCGACTTTCGCCGAGTCCGGCGTGCCGGGCTACGATGTAACCGGTTGGTACGGCCTGTGCACGCAGGCCAAGGTGCCGCAGGCCGTACAGACGAAAATCAACACCGACCTCAACACGCTGCTGTCGAAAGGCGCGCCGCTGCGGAAGCGTCTTGAAGCGCAGGGCATTACCGTCACGCCGGGCACACAGGAGGCGTTCGCCGCGCATGTGAAATCCGAGATCGCCCGGTGGACGAAGGTGGTGCAGGAGGCGAAGCTCGAGGCGACCAAGCGCTGACGCTCTTATCGCCTCCCGGTCGCGTGTGCCGCGTGACCGGGAGGCGAAAATGGTGACGAGTACTGGTGATGAGAGATGGTAATGATTACTGGTGATGCACACCGATTAGTGGTTTTTTATCACCATTTCCCATCACCATTTCCCATCACTTTCTCTCGCGGTTAGTCAGTATGGCGAGGACGATCGGACCGTTTGATTACGTAATAGTCGGCGGAGGCAGCGCGGGGTGCGTGCTCGCGAACCGCCTTTCTGCTGACCCAAACACGTCGGTACTGCTGCTTGAGGCGGGCAGCAAGGACAGCTGGATCTGGATCCACATTCCGGTCGGCTATCTCTACTGCATTGGTAATCCGCGCACCGATTGGTGCTACCGGACCGAACCCGACCCGGGCTTGAACGGGCGCTCGATTCTCTACCCACGCGGCAAGGTGCTCGGCGGTTCTTCCTCCATCAATGCCATGCTCTATCTGCGCGGCCAGGCTCGCGATTACGACGAATGGGCGCAGCTGACGGGCGATTCCGGCTGGTCGTGGCAGAACGTGCTGCCGGTGTTCATGGGGGTCGAGGACCACTGGCGGGGCGCGGACGAGAAGCATGGCGAGGGGGGCGAGTGGCGAGTTGAGCCGAACCGGCTGCGGTGGGATGTCATTGAGGCTTTTCGCGATGCGGCAGTCGAATCCGGGATTCCCTGGACCGAGGACTTCAATCGCGGCGACAACGAGGGCGTGTCCCGCTTCGAGGTGAACCAGAGAAGTGGTGTGCGCTGGAACGCGTCGAAGGCGTTTCTCAGGCCCGCGATGAAGCGTCCCAACCTTACCGTATTAACCGGGGCGCTGGTGCAGAAGCTCCGGCTCGAAGGCCGGCGCGTGACGGGCGTTGAGTTTTTCCAGGGAAACGAGGCGGTGTACGCCGAAGCGTCGCGCGAGACGATCCTCGCTGCGGGCGCGGTTGGCAGCCCGCAGATCCTCCAGCTCTCCGGCATCGGGCCTGGCGCGCTGCTGCAGCGCCACGGCATCCCCGTGGCCCACGAGCTGCCCGTCGGCGAGAACCTGCAGGACCACCTGCAATTGCGAATGGCGTTCAAAGTGAATAGCACAGAGACGCTCAACACGATCCTCTCATCGTGGTGGGGCAAGGCGAAAATCGCGCTCGAGTACGCGCTCTTCCGCAGCGGGCCGATGACGATGCCGCCTTCGCAGCTGGGAGCGTTCGCGAAATCGAATCCGTCACACGCGACACCCAACGTCGAGTACCACGTCCAGCCGCTCTCGCTCGACAAGTTCGGCGATCCGCCGCACCGGTTCCCCGCCTTTACAGCGAGCGTATGCAACCTGCGTCCGACTTCGCGCGGCCACCTGCGAATCACCTCGCCCGACCCGCGCGCCTACCCCGCGATCCAGTGCAATTACCTCTCCACGCCCGAGGACCGAACGGTCGCGGTGGAGTCGATTCGCCTCACGCGCCGCATCGTGACCGAATCCGAGGCGCTGAAACCCTACGCACCCGAGGAGTTCATACCGGGGCCGCGGTACCAATCGGATGAGGAGTTGATGAAGGCTGCGGGCGACATCGGCACCACCATCTTTCACCCGATCGGAACCTGCAAGATGGGACGAGCTGATGACCCTTCGGCGGTAGTTGATGCGCAACTTCGGGTGCGTGGCATCGAGCGCCTGCGCGTGATCGACGCGTCGGTCATGCCGACGATCACCTCGGGCAATACGAATTCGCCGACCATCATGATCGCAGAGCGCGGCGCTGCGCTTGTTTTGCGCGACAAGTGATGAGCGGTTAACCGCAGATAAACAAAAGCCTCACCGCTAAGGTCGCGGAGGACGCCAAGGAAGAAAAGAGCTTTGACACGAAGGACACGAAGGACACGAAGGACACGAAGGGCACGAGGAAAACAATATATAGCATGAAAACCCAAGGTCGCGGAGGTGGCGCCAAGGGCGGCATACACGGAAGTCAGTGATCTGGATGCGACGCTCGCCGTACCTTGTAATTTGTAGTAACCCGGATTTGGTCTGACAGGAGATGTCTGCTTTCGGCCCAAAAGCGGACGCTCACCAACTTTCGCGTTCGACCAAGAGCGGGCGTTGAGTATGTAGTCCACGCTCAACCCGAGGTATCTATCTCTCGATCCAGTAGTCGATCAATTAGTGGCATTGTTCCTGGATAGCGTGTGATGTTAAATGGCATCT
>JAOTTL010000253.1:0-4362 GCA_029864385.1 Betaproteobacteria bacterium
GAACGGGCTTGATCTGGCACGCAGCCTGGCCAACTCGGCGGCAATTTTCCGGTTTCCGGAAACGCATGCCGACTGGGTGCGACCGGGGATCATGCTCTACGGTTGTTCGCCGTTTTCGGAGCAGTCGGGGTCCGAAGTGGGGCTCGTGCCGGCCATGACGCTGGAGAGCCAGATCATCGCGGTGCAGCACCTGCGGCGCGGGGATACGGTAGGCTACAGCAGGCTGTTCATGGCGGACCGCGACATGCGCATCGGTGTCGTCACCTGCGGCTACGCCGACGGCTATCCGCGGCATGCGCCGACCGGCACGCCGATCATGGTCGAAGGACGGATGACGCGGACGGTGGGCCGGGTGTCGATGGACATGCTATGCGCCGAACTGAGCGACATACCGGAAGCGCTCGTCGGATCGCGCGTCGTGCTGTGGGGCGAGGGCGTGCCCGTCGAGCGCGTTGCCGAAGCGGCGGGGACGGTCGGATACGAGTTACTGTGCGGGTTGGCGGCAAGGGTGCCGATTCGCGAGCGCGACTAGCGACGGTGACCTGTGACCGGTGATGGGTGACGGGTGACGGGTGATGGGTGATGGGTGACGGGTGATGGGTGACGAGGACAGGTGACGAGTAATGGCTTTTGATTCGTGGTTCTCTTGGCGTCTTGGCGGTTCAATAATTGTTCGAGTTTTTCTTGGCGACCTTGGCGTCTTGGCGGTTCAATGATCTTCGGCGTTTTTGGCGGTTAGGGGTTAGCGGTGGCAAAAGCAAAAACCATCTATTCATGCACCGAGTGCGGCGGGCAGGTCCTGAAGTGGCAGGGCCAGTGCCCCCATTGCCAGGGCTGGAACACGCTGGTCGAGGCGATCGCGGAAGCAGCGCCTTCCGCTAACCGCTTCGGGCTGGTCGCCGAGGCGGGCAAGCTGCAGCGCCTTGCGGAGGTGGAAGCCCGCGAAGAGTCGCGGATCGCGACCGGGATCGAGGAATTCGACCGGGTGCTCGGAGGGGGCATGGTGGCTGGGGGTGTCGTCCTCCTGGGGGGCGATCCCGGGATCGGCAAGTCCACGTTGCTGCTGCAGTCGCTTGCCGAGGTCGGCCGCGGGCGCAAGGTGCTGTATGTGACGGGGGAGGAGTCCTCGCAGCAGATCGCGCTGAGGGCGCGGCGACTCGGTGTCGACGCGGGGCACGCGCATATACTCCCCGAGATCAACCTGGAGAAGATCCAGGCGGTGATCAGTGCCGAGAAGCCCGACATCGCGGTGATCGACTCGATTCAGACGCTTTACTCCGGACAGCTGCAATCCGCACCGGGATCGGTCGCCCAGGTACGCGAATGCGCGGCGCAGTTGACGCGGCTCGCGAAAAGCTCGGGCACGACGATCATTCTGGTCGGGCACGTGACCAAGGAAGGCGCCCTCGCGGGCCCGCGCGTGCTGGAGCACATGGTCGACACGGTCCTCTACTTCGAAGGCGACACGCACTCCAGCTTCCGACTCATCCGCGCGTTCAAGAACCGCTACGGCGCGGTGAACGAGCTCGGCGTGTTCGCCATGACCGACAAGGGGCTGAAGGGCGTGTCCAATCCCTCGGCCCTGTTCCTGTCCCAACACGATAGCGAAGTCGCCGGCTCGTGCGTGATGGTGACGCAGGAGGGCACGCGCCCCATGCTGGTGGAGATCCAGGCGCTGGTTGACGAGGCGCACGCGCCCAATCCGCGCCGGCTCTCCGTCGGCCTCGAGCAGAACCGTCTCGCGCTGCTGTTGGCGGTGCTTCACCGGCACGCGGGCATCGCGTGCTACGACCAGGATGTCTTCGTGAACGCGGTGGGTGGCGTGAGGATCACGGAGCCGGCGGCCGATCTCGCCGTGCTGATGGCCATCGTCTCCTCGCTCAAGAACCGGCCGCTGCCGCCAAAGCTGGTGGTGTTCGGGGAGATCGGGTTGGCGGGTGAGGTGCGTCCTGTGCAGCGCGGGCAGGAACGATTGCGTGAGGCGGCGAAGCTCGGATTTACTCAGGCACTGATTCCGCATGCCAACAGGCCGAGGCAGGCGATCGCGGGGCTGGAGGTGATGCCGGTGCGGCGCGTCGAGGAGGCGGTCATCAAGTTGCGCGAACTCGTCTCCAGATAACAGTAAAAGAGCAAATGGGGCCAGGCTCAAGAATTCGAGCCTGGCCCCTTTTACTGGAGCCTCAGCGGGACTCGACCGAAATCGCCAGGGCGCGGGTCAGGCGCGCGTGGATGGTATCGCCCACTTTGAGGGTGTCGAAGGCCTTGACCGACGGGTCTACCTCGTTCTTGACCACTTTGCCGTCCGGCAGCCGCAGTGTTAACTCGCGCTTCTTCTTGTCGATGCCTTTGACCGTGGCCGACACATCGATCGCGCCAGCCACCGCGCCACCGGGCTTCGCGCCCTTCGGCGCTCGTACCATGACTGCCGCGGCGTCTGCCTCGGGCTGAGTGCCCGGCACGCCGAGATAGATGGCCACGGATTCGTAGTAGGTCACCTTGACCTTGTCGGCGACCTCGATCTGGTCGAAGTTGCGGACCTCGTCGCCCGCCTCGATGTCGACGACATTGCCGTTGGGACCCAGCAGGGTGACGATGCGGTCGGCTTTATCGAGCCCCACCACTTCTGCGGTGATCACGACCGCGTCGGCGACAGTCACGCCGGTCGGAGACGCGGCATGGGTAGCCGTGGCGACGCCCAGGGCGAAGGCAGCCGCGGCGAAAAGGGCAAACCATTGCGAGAACATACGGGTCTTCATGAGGTTTCCTCTCAAAGTGAATGACGGCGACGCGCCTGCTGACGGAGAGCCGCCGCGTCTCTAAACCAAGCGGCGTTTCGTCGCGTCTCTAAACCAAGCGGAGTTTCGTAGATTCGGGAAGCGAGCGAAACGAGAGTCGTTCGACCAAACGGGAAAGACCCTGCGCAGTTAGACGCTGCCATGGATCGGCTCTTGCGAAAAGTCTTTTCTTTGCTATCGGTTAGCGTGACGCACCTTACAACGATCGGCGATAATTGCTAACGACATCAAACGGAGAATTTATCATCATGACCAACTGGCAAACCATTGCCCTGCGCGCGCTGAGCGGCGGCGTTCTCACGGCCGCTGCGCTGCTCGCGGGCTGCCAAACCCCGGGGAGCGGCACCGCGGTGACCGCTTCGGACAAAACCCGCATGACCCAGAGCGGCTTTTTGTCCGACTACGCGCGGCTGAAACCCGTGCCCTGGGGGGAGGGCATCGAATGCTGGCACGATCCGAACCTCAAGCCGAAGAATTACGACAAGGTGCTGGTCTCGCGCATCGTCGTATCGCTCGCACCGCCGAAAAACAAGGACGCGGAGAACACGATCGACCCCACCGACCTCAAGATCCTGACCGACTACTTTCACGATGCGCTGGTCAAGGCTCTAAAGGCGCAGATGCAGATCGCTGACAAGGCGGGCCCCGGCGTTGTGGTGATGCGGATCGCGCTCACCGATCTCGTGCCGACCCAGGTATCCCGGAGCGTCGCCGGCACGCTGATCCCTTATGGATTCGTTGCCGAAGCGGGCTCCGGCGTTGCCGCCGGCAGGCCAGCAGGCTCCACCCCTTACCTGGGCGTAGCAGGCATGGAGATGCAGATTCGAGACGGCGCATCGGCGGCGATCCTCGCCGAGTGCCGCGACACCGAGATCGGGCGCAAGTACGCCCTGGACGACAACGCAAGCGGTGCGGCGGAGACCTGGGCGAACGGCTACCTGAACTCGTTCCAGGCCTGGTCGTATGCAAAGAACGCGTTCGACAAATGGGCGCTGCTTTTCGCGAGGCGGTTTGCGGAACTGCGCGGCGTCAAGCCGCCGGCAAAGTAACCGCGGATCAGTAAAAGGGGCCAGGCTCGAATGGCACTTACTTAAGCTTTTTGGGGTGACCATATTGGCGGACGTGCGCGCGGGCGATCGGGCGTGGTGTGGTGAGCAGCGGGTAGGGTTTTGGTCGTCGCTTGACGGCTCTGGGCTCGATGCGGCCGGGACGCTCGCCGACCCTTTGTTGAGCGATCAGAACGAACAGGCCATAGACCTGGTCCTCGTGCTCGGTGCCATGGCCCTGGTGATCCCAGGCGATCCAAAGCTGCACGGTGTGCTTGAAGCTGAGCTCTCGCGGCAGCCGCTGGGCGAGCAGCGCTGCTTGCGCCATCATCAGCCGAATGAGATTGTAGGCGAGCACATAGACCCAGACCTCCTTGATGGCCATGGCCGGGCTCTGGCAGCTCAAGCGCTCCATCCCCAAGGTGGTTTTGATGTTGCGCAGATCGAACTCGACGTGCCAGCGGCGTTGATACAGGGACTGCAAAGCGGATTTTCGCGTTTGCTTCGGGCACAGCAGCGTC
>JAOTTL010000254.1:0-4361 GCA_029864385.1 Betaproteobacteria bacterium
CCGATCACACCATATGTGGTCTTCGCCTCGGATACCCCGTACTCGATGTCGGCGCGCAGCGTATGCAATGGTACCCGCCCTTCGCGATACCATTCGTAGCGCGCAATCTCGACCCCGTTCAGCCGGCCCGAGCTGGCGATCTTGATGCCCTGCGCGCCAAGCCGCATCGCATTGGTGATGGCCCGCTTCATCGCCCGGCGAAACATGATCCGCTTCTGCAACTGCTGCGCGATGGAGTCCGCGATCAGCTGTGCGTCCACTTCGGGCTTGCGCACTTCCTCGATGTTAACGTGCACCGGCACGCCAAGCATGCGCTGCAACTCGACCTTGAGCGACTCGATGTCCTCGCCCTTTTTCCCGATAACGACGCCGGGGCGTGCGCTGTGCACCGTGATGCGCGCATTCTTCGCCGGGCGCTCGATCACGATCCGCGACACGGCTGCGTGGCCGAGCTTGCGCTTGAGGTGATCCCGGACCTTGATGTCCTCGAGCAGCATCGACGAAAAGTTCTTGTTCGTCGCGTACCAGCGCGAGCTCCAGTTGCGGTTTAGCGCCAGCCGGAAGCCGATCGGATTGATCTTCTGACCCATTTACTTTCTCCCGTCGCCGACCGTGAGCACGATGTGGCAGGTCGGCTTGTTGATTGTGGCGCCGCGGCCCTTGGCCCGGGCCCGGAAACGCCGCAGGAACGACCCGCGATCCACGCAAATACTGGTCACTTTCAGCTCGTCGATGTCCGCGCCGTCGTTATGCTCGGCGTTTGCGACTGCGGACTCGAGCACCTTGCGGATGATGACCGCGCTCTTCTTGGGGCTGAATTGCAGGATGTTGAGCGCCTGCTCGACCGTCTTGCCGCGGATGAGATCCGCCACGAGCCGGCCCTTCTGGGCCGATAGGCGGACGCCGCGTAGTTTTGCCGTCGTGTTCATTACCAGGTCCCTCACGCCTTCGCCGGCGCCGGCGCTGCCGCCGGCGTCGGGCTCGATTTGCGGTTACCGCCGGGCGACGCGGCCGCAGCAGCAGCAGCCTGGGCCGAGCCAGCCCGGGAATGCCCCCTGAACATGCGCGTATGCGAGAACTCGCCGAGCTTGTGCCCGACCATGTTTTCCGTGACGTACACCGGCACGTGCTGCTTGCCGTTATGCACGGCAATCGTCAGCCCCACGAAATCCGGCAGGATGGTCGAGCGGCGCGACCAGGTCTTGATCGGACGCTTATCGTTCGTCCTCTGCACCTTTTCCACCTTCTTGATAAGGTGCAGGTCAACAAACGGTCCCTTCTTGATCGAACGTGCCATGTTTTCTACCCCTTAGCCCGCAACCTTCGCGTTGCGGCGCCGGATGATCATTGCCTGCGTGCGCTTGTTCTTGCGCGTCTTGTAGCCCTTGCTCAGAACCCCCCACGGACTCACTGGGTCCCGCGCCGAGGACTTCTTGCCTTCGCCGCCGCCATGGGGGTGGTCGACCGGGTTCATCGCGACACCGCGCACTGTCGGACGGATACCGCGCCAGCGCACCCGTCCGGCCTTGCCGATCGACTCGAGTGCATGCTCCTCGTTGCCGACCGCGCCAACGGTCGCGCGGCAGTTGGCGTGCACCTTGCGGATTTCTCCCGAACGCAGCCGGATTTGCGCGTAGTCGCCTTCCCGCGCCAGCAACTGCACTGCGGCACCCGCCGCGCGCGCAAGCTGCGCGCCCTTGCCCGGCAGCATCTCCACGCAGTGGATCGTAGTGCCAACTGGAATGTTGCGCAGCGGCAATGTGTTGCCCGCCTTGATTGGAGCGTCGGCGCCCGAGAGCACCTGCGCCCCGGCGGCAAGGCCCTTCGGAGCGATGATGTAGCGGCGCTCGCCATCGGCGTAGCACAGCAGCGCGAGATTGGCGCTGCGGTTCGGGTCGTACTCGAGGCGCTCGACGTTCGCGGTGATGCCGTCCTTGTTGCGCTTGAAGTCGATGACGCGGTAGTGCTGCTTGTGGCCGCCGCCCTGATGGCGCATGGTGATCTCGCCATGCACATTGCGGCCCCCCTTCTTGACCTGCCTCTCGGTGAGGTGCGCTACCGGCCTGCCCTTGTGCAGGTCACGATTGACGACCTTGACGACCTGACGCTGGCCGGGAGTAACGGGTTTAAGTTTGACCAGCATTACTTCGCCTCCACTTGTTCAGCAAAATTGATTTCCTGGCCCGGCTTGAGGCTCACGTACGCTTTCTTCCAGTGATTGCGCCGGCCGAGAATCCGCCCGAACGTCTTGGGCTTGCCGCGCACGTTCGCGACCTGCACCGCAGCGACCTCGACTTTCTTGTCCTTGGTGCTGAACATGAGCTCGACGGCAGCTTTGATCTCATGCTTGTTGGCGCTTGCCGCCACGCGAAACACGACGTGATTGTTCTTGTCCGCGATGAACGTGCTCTTCTCCGAGATCACCGGCGCCAGGATGATCTGCATCAGCCGCTCCTGCCCCTTGGCCGTCATGACAGCAACTCCTCCATCTTCGCGACAGCGCCCTTCGTCACCAGCACCCGGGCATGCCGCATGAGGCTCACCGGATCGCAGTGAGAGACCGTCACGATGTGAACGCCCGGCAGGTTTCGCGAAGACAAGCGGAGGTTATCGTCAACCGCCTCGGTGATGATCAGCACGTCATCGAGCCCCATGCTCTTCAGCTTCTCCGCGAGCAGCTTGGTCTTCGGCGCATCCACCGTGAACTGCTCGACCACTGCGAGCCGCTCCTCACGCGCGAGCTGCGACAGGATGGCCGACAGGCCGGCGCGGTACATCTTCCGATTGATCTTCTGCTCGAAATTCTCGTCCCGTAGATTCGGGAAGGTCTTGCCGCCGCCGCGCCACAGCGGGGACGACGCCCGGCCGGCACGCGCGCGCCCCGTGCCCTTCTGGGCCCACGGCTTCTTGGTGGATTTGTTGATCTCGCCGCGCGTCTTCTGCGCGCGCGTGCCCTGTCGGCCATTGGCGAGATACGCCGTGAGCACCTGGTGCACCAGCGCTTCGTTGAAGTCGCGCCCGAAGGCGGAATCCGACGCCGGCACTTTCGAGGTGGCCTTACCCTGCTCGTTGATGAGGTTCAGTTCCATTTCGTTGCCCCCGCTCTACCTTCCGCCCTTGGCGGGTGCTGGCGCATTCGCCTTGCCGGCGGGAGCAGCCCGCGTCGCACGCACGGTCGGGCGCACCGTGACGCCACCGCCACGCGAGCCCGGTAGCGCGCCCCGGATGAGCAGCAGCTGGCGCTCGGCATCAATGCGGATGATCTCGACGTTCTGCACCGTGCGTCTGGCGTTGCCGAGGTGGCCGGCCATGCGCTTGCCCGGGAACACACGCCCCGGGTCCTGGTTCTGGCCGATCGAGCCCGGCTTGTTGTGCGATACGGAGTTGCCGTGGCTCGCGCGATTGGACGAGAAGTGGTGGCGCTTGATGACACCCGCAAAGCCCTTGCCCTGCGAGGTGCCCGTCACGTCCACCTTCTGGCCCACCTTGAAAATGTCTACACCGACCGCGCCACCGAGCGTGACGCTGCCGAGGTCATCCGGCTTGACGCGGAATTCCCTCAGCGTGTGCCCGGCCTCCACGCCTGCCTTGGCGAAGTGTCCGGCCGCCGCCTTGTTGACGCGGATCGGGCGCCGCCGGCCGTAGGCGACCTGCACCGCGGCGTAGCCGTCGGTGTCGAGTATCTTGATCTGGGCCACGCGGTTGTTCGACACGTCCACCACGGTCACCGGGATGGTATCGCCATCATCGGTGAACACGCGGGTCATGCCGACCTTGCGTCCCACTAATCCCAAACTCATTTTAGTTACCCTTCGTTAAAAGGTGCCGGCTGCAATTGGCCGGCTTTTGCTTCAGTGAATCGTGATTCGAGAATTGACTAACCCGTCACTCGTCACTTGTCACTCGTCACGCCTCTACAGCTTGATTTCCACATCGACCCCCGCCGGCAGATCGAGTTTCATCAGCGCATCCACCGTCTTGTCGGTCGGATCGATGATGTCCATCAGGCGCGAATGCGTCCTGATCTCCAGCTGGTCGCGCGAGGTCTTGTTAACATGCGGCGAACGCAGCACATCGAAGCGCTGCTTGCGGGTTGGCAGGGGAACGGGCCCCTTCACCACCGCGCCCGTGCGCTTGGCCGTGTCCACGATCTCGAGCGCCGACTGGTCGATCAACCGGTAGTCGAACGCCTTCAACCGGATCCGTATTTTCTGACTTTTCGCCGCCATGTTTAACCCCAGTAAACAGTAATCAGTAATCAGTGAACAGTGAACAGTGATCGGTGAGCCCAAGCCCGTTAACCGTTTACCGTTCACTCGATAACCTTCGCCACCACGCCTGCGCCGACGGTCTTGCCGCCC
>JAOTTL010000083.1:0-17598 GCA_029864385.1 Betaproteobacteria bacterium
CAATCGAAACGATCCCGATCCTGGAGTGATGCGGCTGGTTCTCGACGAACGTCCGGGCCGCGCTCTGCGCAGCGCTCAGCCGGTTCGGCTTGACGTCGGTGGCGCGCATGCTGCCCGAGGTGTCGATCGCAAGGATGACGTTCTTGTGCATCGAGGGCAGCATCAGGACTGCCTGCGGGCGCGACACTGCGCCGATCAGTGCGCATAAGCCGACCAGGAACAACAACGGCGGGCCGTGCCGACACAGCGAGGCGCTGGCGGTCCCGGATGCGGACAGGTTTGACAGGCCCGCCAGCCCCGCATGAGCCCGGCGGCGACGCGCGCCCAGCCAGATATAAGTCACGATCAGGAGCGGTAGCGGTGCGAGCAGCCAGAGCATGCGCGGCCACAGCAGCGTAATCTGCCCCAGTTGCTCCAGGACACTCATCGGACCAATGCCGGCGGCACGCCGCCGCTCGCGAGTTGGGCCCTGCGCTTGCGCAGACGGGTGAAGCGCATCAAGGTGTCCACCAGATCGTCCTCGGTTGACAGCTCGATGCAGTCGGCGCCGGCATCGGCTAAGGCAGCGCGCAGGGTGGTTTCACGCTCGCCGGCGAGAAATGAGAAGCGCCCGCGAAAGGCAGCATCGTGGGTGTCCACGAACAGCTGCTGGCCGGTCTCGGCATCCTCCACGATTACCTGACCAAGATCGGGCAGCTCCATCTCCAGCGCGTCGTAGAGCCGCACGGCCAGAATCTCGTGGCACCGCCCGAGCAGCGACAGGGCGCGCGCCCAGCCGGGATCGCTGATGAAATCCGACACGACGAAAACGACCGACCGGCGCTTGATCGCTTGCAGCGCGCGTCCGAGCAGTTCGCCGAGTTGCGTGCACTTGCCCGGCCTCGGCGCGTTCCCGGTCTTCAGCATCCGATCGAGTAGATGCAGGACGTGCTGACGCCCGCCCCGCGCGGGCAGGACCAGGTCGACCCGGTCGGTATAGAGCACGGCGCCCACCCGATTGCCGTGGCGGGTCAGCAGGCGTGCGACCAGCGCGACGAAATCCACCGCCATGGCGCGTTTGGTGGTCGCGCCGGCGCCGAAATTCACCGATCCGCTCAGGTCGACCAGGAACCAGGCCGTCACCTCGCGATCCTCGTTGAACTGCCGCACGTGCGGTACCTGGAGGCGCGCCGTTGCGTTCCAGTCGATGGTCCGCGCGTCGTCATTGACCTGATACTCCCGCAGGTCCGCAAGATCGATGCCGAAGCCTCGAAACAACGTTCGGTAATTCCCATGCAGCAATCCGTCGAGCCTGCGCAGCACAGTCCATTCGATCCGGCGCAGCACGCTTTCCGCCGTCGGCGCGACCGGCGCCGTCGATGCCGCTTTTCCTGCCGAACGGACCAGTTTCATAGAGCCCCTAGCATGATGAAACGCGCGTGCGTTGTGGCCAGAATCGTCGATAGCGCGAAGCGAGGTGCAGCTAATACTTGCTGTATTGGCAAGCCGAGGGACAAAGCGTCCCGCGTAGGGCGGAGCAGGTTCCAAGCGTTGTGTGCTTGGATGCGACCCCGGAGCGGGATATCGGCGCGCCATAACACGCGGGACTCACACACGCCTGCCCGGTCGCATCCCCGCAAGCGGGGCCCCTGCTCCTCGTTTCGGCGCGCCGGCGATTCTGGCCGCAACCCCTTGAGGGCTGGCGCGATTTTGGCCTCTTGCGGACTCATGGACTTGCCCTGAAACCGGCTGCTCCAGTCATTGCCGTGTGTTCCCAGCCAAAATCGTGACAGCGCAGCGTGTGTTTCATTATGTTAGGGGCTCTTAGCCTCCGGCCGCGATCCGGACATGGGTCTCGAGCGGTTTCTCGGGCAGCGGCACGGACTGCATCACCCGCGCGATCAAGGCGTCCGCGGTCTGGCCGTCGGACAGTGCCTCATAGGACAAGACCAGCCGGTGGCGCAGCACGTCCGGGACGAGATCGGCCACGTCCTCCGGCAGCACGTAGTCGCGCCCGCGCAGGAAGGCGAGCGCTCGCGCGCCTTCGATCAGGCAGATGGTCGCGCGAGGACTGGCGCCGAAGGTGATGTAGCGCGCCAGCTCGCCGAGGCCGTAGTGCTCGCAGCGCCGGGTGGCCGATACGAGCTTCACCGCGTACTGGAGGAACACCGGATCAGCATAGACCTTGTGGCACTCGTTCTGCAGCGCCGCCAGCTGATCCGTACTGGCCACCGAGCCGACCTCGGCGGCGGCCCCGGTCACCCGCTCGACGATGACGAACTCCTCCTCCTCGGTCGGGTAGTCGACCAACACCTTCATCATGAAGCGGTCGACCTGGGCCTCGGGCAGCGGATACGTCCCTTCGGTCTCGATGGGATTCTGCGTGGCCATGACCAGGAACGGGGAAGGAACCCGGTGGGTTTCGCCGGCGATGGTGACCTGGCGTTCCTGCATGACCTCGAGCAGCGCGCTCTGGACCTTCGCGGGCGCGCGGTTGATCTCGTCGGCGAGCAGCAGATTCGTGAATACCGGCCCGAGCGCCGTGCTGAAGTCGCCGGTCTTCTGATTATAGATCCGGGTTCCGACCAGATCGGCGGGCAGCAGGTCAGGCGTGAACTGGATGCGTTTGAACGAGCCGCGCATGGTGCGCGCCAGCGTCTTGACCGTGAGCGTCTTGGCCAATCCCGGCACGCCTTCGACCAGCAGGTGGCCCTGGGCCAGCATCGCGACTAGAACGCGTTCGAGGAAATGGTCCTGCCCGACCACCACATGTTTGATTTCGTAGAGAATCCGCTCCATCAGGCCGCGGACGTTGCCGGTTGAATCGTCGCTCATTGCGCTGGTACTCCGGAAGTTTAGAAGGGATGAATGCCGACGGCGCGCCCCGCCGCGGCGATGGTGACCGCGAATCCGATGCCGATGAAGGTGCGACTTTCGGTCGGATTCAGGATCGCGGTGACGATGCCGACCACGTCGCCCTGCATCGTCACCAGCGGACCGCCGGAACTACCTGGATTGGCTGCCGCATCGAATTGGATGAGTTGAGTGAGCAGGCGGTCGCCCTCGGGCGAGCGGAATTCCCGGTTCAGGCCGGAAACCACGCCGGACGACACCGACGGACCCATGCCGAACGGAAAGCCCACCGCAACCACTTCGTCGCCGGGCTTCAACTGACCAGCAGACCCGAGCGTCGCGGCCGGCAGATCGTCCGGAATCTTCTGCGCCTTGATGACCGCCAGGTCGTTTTCCGGATGGACGCTGACGAGGTCGGCATCGGATTCGGAGCCGTCGTGGAAGGTCACGGTCACGCGCTTGGCGCCGGCGACGACGTGCAGGTTGGTCAGGATCACGCCGTCGTCCACGATCACGACACCCGATCCGACCGACAACTCCTCCATGGCGTTGGGGTCGTCCTTGCCCTTGGCCTGCGAGTCGCCGGGCGTGCCCTTACCGGACTTGCGGTCCCGACGCTTCGACTTCGACTTTGCCTTGCCTTTCGACGGCGGTGGTTCGCCGAAACCGCGCACGCGCACCACGGAGGGGCGCACGATGTCCGCCGCCTTCGCGGGCCGCGACGGTAGCGTCTTGTTCTCCAGTGTGTGCAGCACCGCAGCATCGATGTCTTCCTGGCCGAGGGCGCGCGGCCGCGGCTGCGACCAGAGGTAGGCTCCCCCGATGAGCGCAGCGCAGGCGGCGCCGCCGAGGAAGCGAAGGAGGCCGGCGTGTCGCGTCCCGAGGGTGCGAACGCGCGCGAAGCGGGGGCTTCGACCGGGAAGGGGCGCACGAGCGGATTCCGGGGCGGGCGCGCCGGTCGCGGGCCGGGGCGCGCTCGACGCGGCACCGGGCGTGCGTCTCGAACCGCTGTAGAGCACCTGCCGCCTCATGGATGGGTCCTTTCCGACCGTGCGCATCGGCATGCGCAAGTTAGCACGGTTGCCGATCGCCGGGTATGGTCCAATATAACGCTGGTTGAAACAATTCACACCCGGCACGGGTGTATATTGTCGCGCGTATACGGTGTCTACGAAGCCGGTGAACGCGCCGGCGCGTGCGAGGAAGCGCAATGAAGTTCTTGTGGTCCGATCTGCTCTGGCTGCTGCTGATCGTTCCGATGTTGATCGCGGCCTATGTCTACGCGCTCGGGCGGCGCAAGAAATTGGCACTGCGCTATGCGAGTCTCATGCTCGTGCGCGACGCGATCGCACCGGGGCAGTGGCTGCGGCGCCACCTACCAGCGTTGTTGCTCCTGCTGGCGCTGGTCTGCGCGCTACTCGGAGTCGCGCGGCCGACTGCCGTCTTCACCCTGCCTTCCGAACATCAGACGATCGTGCTCGCGATGGACGTCTCCCGCAGCATGCGCGCCACCGACGTGGAGCCGACCCGGCTAGGCGCGGCGCAGAACGCGGTGAAAACCTTCATCAAGGATCTTCCGCCCAACGTCCGGGTCGGTATCGTGACTTTCGCGGCCACGGCAGCAATCGTGCAGACGCCAACGCAGAATCGCGAGGATTTGATCGCCGCGGTCGATCGCTTCCAGTTGCAGCGCCGCACCGCGACCGGGAGCGGACTGCTGATGGCCTTGTCGTTGCTGCTCCCGGACGCGGGCATTGACCTCGAGGCGGAGGTCTTCGACAGCGATTTCTCCCGACGTTCGGGCGGGGTGCCGCTCGAAGGCGCCCGCAGGTCGGAGCGCAAGGACTTCAAGCCGGTGCCGCCGGGTTCCTATACCGCCGGCGCGATCGTGCTGCTCAGCGACGGCCGGCGCACCACCGGCCCGGACCCGCTGATGGCAGCGAAGATGGCCGCCGAGCGCGGCGTGCGCGTTCATACGGTCGGTTTCGGCACCAAGGACGGCGGGCCAGTCGAGTTCGAGGACATGGTGATCTACATGCGCTTCGACGAGGAGGCGCTGAAGGCGATCGCCGGCATCACCGAGGGTGAATACTCCCATGCCGGCAGCGCGGCCGATCTGCAGAAGGTCTACAAGAACCTGACTGCCAAGCTCACGCTGGAGCGCAGGGAAACCGAGCTCAGCGCGTTGTTCGGCGCGATGGCGGCGCTGTTCGCGCTGGTGGCGGCGCTGCTGTCTCTGCTCTGGTTCCACCGCACGTCCTGAAAATCCTTGTGGGGCAAGACGGTCGCAATGAAACGTGGCTCGCGCGAGGCCGAGCAGATTGCTCGTTCAACGATGCAAAGAAACGCGATCCTTGGACTAGGGGAGGAGTGGGGGTACGGCAGTTCGCAGTAATGTTTACGCCAGCTAACTTCGGGTCAGCGCGAAGCGTTTCCTGAGCTTGTCCTATCGCTCGTCCTGCTTCGACGCAGTCCTTATCATAAATTGAGCCCGGCCCGATTGATTCAGGGTCGGGATGGGCCTGTGTCCGCCCGGACGGCCCGCACGTAGGCGTTGAAGGCCAGCGAATCGGTATCGCAGCTGCCGTAGAAGAAATAGACCAGCCAGCCCCGCCCCGCGGTTTCGAGATCGGCCGTCCATAGGAACGGCGCCGTGCGCGGCCCGAACAGCGGGTCCATGTACAGCCCATTCTGGGCCTCGGGCCGGACCAGCGACATCGCCTCCTCCAGCGTCGGCAACCGCCAATCGGCGTAGCCCGCGAAGGTGCGCCGGTTCAGCGCGGCGATGGCGTCGTCGGCCACCGCCCGCGTAAAGGCTCGCTCGCTGCCGACGCCTTGCCACATCAGCCGCGTTGCGGCATCGACGATGACGGGCTGCTCGTTGATCACTCGACGTTCGTAACGAGCGGCCAGCCCTCGACCCTGCGGGTTGCGCGCGCGGTCGTGCAGACCATGGTCCGCCAGCATGCGGCGCACTGCGTCCCGCGATACGGTTGCGGGTTCGCTGCGCAAACTCAGCGGCGGCGCCAGCCAGTCACCAATCTGCCCTTGCAACATCACGCCGAGGGCGAGCAACACCAGCACGGCGGCGATCCAGGCGAGGTGAGCGGGCCGGCGCCAGCGGGGCGGACGCTTCAGCGCCGCGGCAACGACGCCGATCAGCCGATCCGCATCTTCGTGAAAGCTGCTGTCGTGGATCTCGAAGGCCTGGCGCTGCGCGAGGCCGCGCAACCCCCTCGGCAGCGCGTCGGCCGAGGGCATCGTCGCGCCGGCCACGAGCACGGGAATGATTAGGATGCGCCGGCTGAGCGCCTTTTCGATCTCCAGCCGCACGAAATCCCCGAGCCCGTGCAGTCGGCCGGCGTTGTCGGCATCGAGCCATTGCCGGCCGATCATGACGAGCATGACGTCGCATTGATCCAACGTGTCGTCCAGCACCTGCGTGAAGTCTGCACCGGGCTGGATGTCGTCGATATCCATGAAGACGTGCTGCTCGCCGAAGCGCTTGCCGAGCCGGTCGCACAGCCGCCCCGCGTCCGCGCGCGCGTCCTCGCGGCGGTAGCTGATGAAGATGTCGCTCATCGCGGATCACCTCGATCCGGGCATTTGCTTCTCATGATGAATCGAGCCTGGCCCCTTTTCCTCCCAAAAACGCTTAAGCACAAAAACTGAGATTCCCTAAGCAGAGTCAGTAAGCGTCGTTGGCTCAAGATCGATGTTTACGCCCGCGTTTCTTAACGCCTCGACGAACGGCGAAATGTGGTTTCGGTAGTTTCTCCAACGATGCAGTGAACTCTTGTAGATAGGCTGTCGAGCTTGCCACGCACTTGCGGTCTGAATCGCATGAGCGGGCGTATCACTCGCGTTTTCTATTTGCGCACACAATTCGAGCCGTTCACGCACTGTGCCAATCGTTTCTTCTGCAGCCTCCGCGAGATCCCGGTATTCCACATCAATTATCAAATCCGGTAGCACTTTGTGCCAATGCGCCATGATCACTTCATACTGTCCGTAGTAACGGCAGAGCGTCTCGATGTCGTAGGTGAACCCATGTGCATCGGCGAAAGACATCAAATAGCATGAAAGGCACACGTCGAGGGGATGGCGTCTTATCTGGATAATGCTGGCCTGGGGAAAGAGCAGTGCAATCAGACCGACATTCAAAAAATTGTACAGATATTTGTCGGTAAATCGCCGTGCCGTGGAAATCGCTGGCGTCAGGTTATCGCGATAAATTCGCGCCAATTCACGTAGCGGGATTGTCGCAACTTCGCGCAAGCATTGCGGATAAGGCAACGAGTTGGAGACAATGCGCGCGACATCGTTCACCACGATGTCCAATGCACGTAGCTCGCCACCGGCGATGATGTCTGGGTCCCGGCAAAGCAGCGATTCCAGCAGTGTTGAGCCGGAACGGGGCATGCCGACGATAAAGATCGGTCGAATATCATCCCGACGCACAGGCGGCCGGTGACGCGCGACAAAAGTGTCGTCAAAAACGCTTCTTAACGTTGTTACGTATTCTAGCAACGGTTCCATCGCGAACGGCTGTGACGCGAACTTGGCATCGTTAGCCTGTTTGAAATAAGGGAAAGCGCGGTCGTATAGAGCGCAATCGTCTAGTGCTTTCCCAAGAGCAAACTGGAAGTTGATGCGGTGGTCACTGTCTTCGGCAATGGCTGGAAGTTGTTTTTCGATGGCCTCTATCAAGGGCATGTCCGCGGCAGAAAATTTCCTTGCGGCGGCATAGTTCATAAAATAGCCGCCAACCTGCGGTGCCAAAGTGATCGCTCTTTCATAGGCCGCAGCCGCATCAGCGAAACGACCCAGGGAAACGAGAATTTTTCCTAGCGTATTATGAAAATGCGCGGCCTTGGGATTGAGAGCAATAGACGACTCCACGAGCGCCAGGGCTTTCTCGGGATCGGAGCACTGATAAGCTACGACTCCCAAGACGTGACAGGCATCAGCTTCGTGATCGGGTTCGACCATGAGTTGCTGAGCAAGTTGTTGGGCTGCAGACCAACGACCCTGCTGCAGGGCTGCATCGGCCTGTCGCAGTAATGCGGCAACGTCAATGGCGGCATGCGGCGCAGGCCTGGTTCTTGAAAAAAGGTTTTTCAGCAACCGTGCGAGCATAGAGGGGGATAAGAGTAGGCGTGCACGACGGAAATATTAGCAACCGATCCGCAGGAGCGAAAGGCCATGGCAGACCTTCGGAAATCTGGCGACCTTCAACCCGCACGCGCATGTGCTCGCGGCCGACGGTGCCTTCCGTACCGGGCGGTCTTATCGCACTCGACCCGGACTTCGCGTTCCGGCGCGCGCCAAACCGGCGCGAAGCGTCCGGATTTAACCGGACTTGAGGATCTCCATTCCCGCCTGCAGGCAGCGCTCGATGCGCGCCTTTTCCCGGGCGATGGTCTCGTCGGTCCATTGCCAAAAGCCGTGCTTGGCTTTCATCCCGATATGGCCCTTTGCAACCATGTCACGAATCATCGGGGGCGGCGCCTTCTCGTTGTAGAGGTGGGGATAGATCGAGGTGCCCCCGAGTAAATTGGTGTCCCAGCCCGAGAGCTCCTTCTGCATCATTGGGCCGCACGCAATGTAGCGGAAGCCGAATCCGAACCGGACGGCAGTGTCGATACCCTCCGGCGTTGTGACGCCATTCGCCACCAGCCACAGCGCCTCGCGCATCAGGGCGTGTTGCAAGCGATTGCCAACGAATCCGGGAACGTCTTTGCTCACGTCGATCGGCGCCTTACCGAATTCGCGCATGAGATCGATCAGACGCTCGGCCACTTTGCGATCGGTGAACTCGGCGCTGACGATCTCGACGAGGGGCACCAGGTGTGCTGGCATGAAGTAATGCATGCCCGCCACACGTGAGCGCGTCTTGAGGTGCTTGCCAATTTCGCCGATCGGGAAGGTAGAGGTGTTGCTTACGAGAATCGCGTCGGGGCGGGCGAGCCGCTCGAGGTCGGCGAAGATCTGGTGCTTGAGCGCGAGGTCCTCGATCGCCGCTTCGACTACGAGGCTGACCTCCTTTAGCGGCAGCTCCTCGAGCTTCGCATAGGCCTTGACCAGCGTCGCGTTCACTTCTGGCGCTCCGAGCTTCTTCAGCCCCGCGGCGATCCGCGCTGGCAGCGCATCGCGCGTTTTCTGCGAAGGACTCATCACGTGCACGTTCCAGCCGCCGGCGGCGAAGATGATGGCGATGTCACCGCCCATGATGCCGCCACCGATGATGGCCGCGTGGTTTTGCTGTGCTGGCATGTCTCGGACTCCGTATTCTCGTAGGCAGATAAGCGAGGCGTTCCTGGCAGTACGTGTGATTATATCGGAGCGCGCCTGCTCGATACGCGAAGGAAGCGCGACCGGCAGCCGCACCGTTTCAATTTGCTTTCAGCGCTTGGCGGGCGGCGGAACCCGCGTCGTCCTCCATGTCTGCTCGCCTTCGGGCAGCTTGAGGACGCCCTCCATCGTGTTTCCGAATACGCGGCCCGTGAAATCGCGGCGCAGCGGATCCCCACCGGCGGGCTCGAAAATCGTGAAGCTGATCTGCGTGCCCTGGATCCTGACGTTGCCCAACTCGCTGGTCTTGCCGTTGATGCGCACGAGGCCCTGGGCGTACTGAAACCACTGGCGCAGCACCAGCTCGTCATTGCCGGTTCGCCCGGTCGAGATGCTCAATTGCCACGTCCCCTCGACCGGGGCCGGCACGATCCACATATAGGCGGTGCGATCTCCCGCGGTATGGGTTTGATCGGGGCGCCAGTCGTACATCGTGAACGCGTGGGACACGACGCGGGTGCCAGGCCTCATCTTGAGTATCGTCGGCCGCAGTTTCAGGTTAAGACTCGGCAGCAGGTAGAGCGTGAGCACGTCCGCGTCGCTGAAATCGGTCTTGAAAAGGTCGCTCTGAATGAAATGGGCATTGCCGGACACGCCCGCTTTTTCCGCGTTGCGCTTGGCCAGTGCGACCAGGCCGGGGTCGTACTCGATGCCAAGCGCCCGCGCGCCGCGCTTCGCAGCGGCGATAACCGTGCGGCCATCGCCCGAGCCGAGATCGACGACATAATCCTTGGGGGTGACCCGGGCCATGTCGAGCATGTGCTCGACCAGGGCCTGCGGAGTGGGCACCCAGATGACGTCCTTCCCTTGCTGGCCGACCTGGGGGACGTAGTCCGGGCTGGACGCGTTCTGGGCCAGCAGCGGGCCCGATGCGAACGACGATGCCGCGAGCAAGATGGATATCAGGATCCGGGCAGTCTGCCGCGTTAAGGAGCGCATGACATTCTCTTCAGTCAGTGAATCCAGGTGAGCGGTCAACGGTTGAGCGGCGCATAAGTTCACAGCACGCGAGGTCCCGCTATTCAATGGTGATTGCCGGCCGCGATCGTGGAAGACCGCGCAGCCAGCCTCTTGTGCCGCGTTTGGCGACCGGGCATCGCCGTTCATTGTTTTTGAGGACGGCCGTCAACAGTGGCCCTGCTCGCCACCATCGCCTCTATTGCCGCATCGTCGTAGCCGGCTTCGCTCAGAATCTCGATGCTGTGCTCGCCGATCTTGGGGGCCGGTCGGAAATCCCGGCGCACGCCGCCGCTCAACTTGTTGGGCAGTCTCATGTTTCGGATGCGACCCTCCGTAGGGTGCTCGATCAGGCTGAAAAAGCCGATGTCCTTCAAGTGCGGGTCCTGCATCAGTTCATCGAGCGTCTGGAACGGCATCGCGGGCACGTCGGTCGCGTCGAAGATCTCGAGCCACTCGGCGGTGGTTTTCTGCCTGAGGCCCTCGGCGCGGATCCGGAAATATTCGGGCGTATTCTTGAAGCGCGCCGCGACGCTGTTGAAGCGTGAGTCGGCCTTGAGCTCGGGTTTCCCGATCGCATCAAAGATCGCGAATGCCTGCCCGTCGGTGTTGCCGGAGATGCAGATCCACCCGTCCTGGGTGGCGAGGGGCCGCGCTTCGGCGTCGAGCAGTCGCGGATCACCGGTCGGGCCAAGCGGCGGATCGAACGTCTTCAGGTACATGTGCTCCTCGAGCACGGACTTGACGATGTTCTCGAACATCGGGATCTCGATCGCCTGACCCTCGCCGGTGCGGGTGCGGTGGTAGAGCGCCATCAGGATCATCTGCACGGCGATGAGCCCGACAGTGCGGTCGGCGATCACCATCGGCAGGTAGCGCGGCTCCCCTGTCACGCGGTGATGCAGTGCGGCGATGCCGGCTGAGCCCTGGATGATGGAATCGTACGCCGGCTTGTCACGGTAACGCCCATCCTGCCCGAAACCGAACATGCCGCAGTAGATGATGCGGGGATTGACCCGCCGCACGTCCTCGTAGGCGAGCCCGAGTCTCGCCATCGCGGGTGGGCGCATGTTCCAGATGAGGACATCAGCGCGTTCAATCAGCCTCATCAACGCATCGCGGGCGGCCTCCTGCTTGAGGTCGAGCGCGATGCTGCGCTTGTTGCGGTTCAAGTGCAGGAACTTTCCCGACATGCTGGCGGTGACGCCGCGTCCCGCAAGCGCGCGCACGATGTCGCCCGCGGGCGCCTCGATCTTGATGACTTCGGCGCCGTGGTCGGCCATGATCTGCGTCGCCAGCGGCCCCACCACCACCGACGTAAGGTCAAGCACCCGCACGCCCTCCAGTGGACCTCCAGCCATCGGCGCCTCCTAGCACCCTGTCGGACTTAACAGTCCGTACAGGCTGCTACAAGCAAAACCGGCTGAGAAATTCAATGGAAACCCAGCCGAAGCAGCGGAAGGTGAAAGGAGGCGAGGGTGAATTCGCATATCTGTCATCGTTTCTTGCAAATTTTCTAGTATCGGTTTTGCGTTAGGAGTTTGTCGGACTTGGCGCCGACAAACTCCTAGGCGAACTCGGCTTCAGCGATCAGGGTTGGCGTGCCGTCCTGATCGGCCACCCACAGCTTGACCGTCTTGTTGTCGGTGGCGGGCTCTCCGCACATCGTGAAGGGCCGGTTCACGAACAGCGGGCGTACGTTGCGCGAGGACATGAAGCGCATCGGGCTCGAGGCGTGCGTGCGGACGAGCTCGCACACGAGCAGCGTCTGCAGCCCGCCGTTTACGATGAGGTCGGGGTAGCCTTCTTCCTTGGTGACGTAGCGCCAGTCGTAATGGATGCGGTGCCCGTTGAAGGTCAGCGCCGAATAGCGAAACAGAAGCACGGGGTCGGCAGTGATGGACCGGCTCCATATCGCCTTGCCGGGCACTGGCTGCGCCGGCGCTGGCGGGATATTCGGATCGGGATTGCCACGATAAATGATGTCCTGCTCCTCGGTGATCGCGAGCCCCCGCGGGCTCACGAGATCGGTCCTCACCGTCACGAACACCATCTGCCCGCTACGGCCCCGCTTGGGCAAGACGTCTCTTATCACCGATTCGCGGCGGACCTCATCGCCGACGCGAAGGTCCGAGACGAACGTAACGCGCTTGCCGCCAAACATGCGGCGAGGCAGCGGTACCGGGGGCAGGAAGTCACCGCGTTTGGGATGGCCGTCCGCGCCAATCTCCGAATGACGCACGACGCGCGGGAACAACACGGCGTGCCAGCCGACCGGCAGGGGGTCACCGATCCTGGGAAACGGGTCGTCACGATCGAGTGTCGCAGCGACGCGGTGGACAAGCGGCACAGTCACATAGTCCACGGCCTCTTCCCGCTGGCCGATCCATTCCTTGAGCGCCTCGAGGTCTTGTGTCATCAGCGTTTATCCGTCGCGGCGAGGGTTTTTTCCTCGCGGCGCTTGATGGCTTCGTGGCGTTTTATCAGCTTCCGGGCGCGCACGACGACGGGGATATCGATCATCTTGCCGTCGATCTGGAACGAGCCGCGTCCCGCTGCTGCAGCCTCCTGGTCGAGCTGGATCACCTTCCGCGCATACGTGACCTCGTCCTCACTTGGTTTGTATTCCTCGTTGACGATCGTCACCTGCCCGGGATGGATGCAACCGGCGCCCATAAAGCCGAAATCGCGCGAGCGCCGCACCATCTTGCGGAACTTGTCCCAATCGCCGAAGCCCGCCACGGTGTCCGCAAAGCCGAGCGGTATGATCCCGGCCGCGTTGGCTGCGATGATCATGTGCTGCTTCGGGTACAGCAGCGTCTCGCCGGTCGGTTGCATGTTGCAATCGAGCGCGAAATCCTCGCCGCCGATGTTGCAGGCAACGATACGCGCATCCGCGCGTACGATTTCGTGGATGCGAAAGAAGGCATCCGCGGTTTCGATCATGGCGATGAACCGGGTGTGCCCGACCTTCATCCTGCGCTTGTCCTCGAGCTCGCTCACGAGCTCTCCCAGGAGTCTCACGTGAGAGGCGCTATCCACCTTGGTGACGGCAATCGCGTCCACATCGGGGCAGATTGAGTGCTCGAGATCGCGCACCGCGAGCGCCAAGGGCTGGTTGATGCGCACGACGACGTCGGCGCCCCCGCGGCGCACCCGTGCCGCATTTTTCCCCACGAGCGTGCGAGCCTTCTCTTTTTCCGCCGGCGGAACCGCGTCCTCGAGGTCGAGCTGGATCACGTCGGCGCCGCGCGTGTGCGCCTTCTCCACGAATCTCTCCACGTTGACGGGCACGTAGAGCAGGGAGCGCCATACCGGCAGTTCGCGTGTCATTTGATTCCTTCCTTCCATAACGGTCCCGCAGGCGCGGCGGTACTGGCAGCGTCGATTGGGGGGCAGCGGGTGATTGAGTGACTAAGCGACTAGGTGATCCGAACGCAGAGCCTCTAACCTTGCCTCTGCGACGGTTTTACTCAAACACTTAGTCACCTAGTCACTGTCGTCAGGCCTCGGCGATCTTTTTCTTGGTGCGCTGCTTGCCCGCGTAAATTACCCCTGCGGCGGCGAGCCGCGCGAGCTCCTCCGCGCCCAAGCCCAGCGCGCCGAGGATTTCAGCATTATGCTCGCCGAGCCCGGGGGCTGCGCGGCGGATTGCGCCAGGCGTGCCCGAAAGGCGCGGGACGACGCAGTGCATCGGGACCGTCCCCATCTCCTCGTCCGGATAGGCGGCCACCATCTCGCGTGCCGTGACGTGGGGATCCTCGATGATCTGCGCGATGTCGTAGATCGGCCCGACCGTCACTTCAGCCCGGCCGAAGAAATCTAGATTCTCCGCGAGAGTCATGCGCGCGATGAACTCACCGATGATGGCGTCAAGCTCGGCGGCGTGCTGCACCCGCTCGGCGTTCGTGCGATAGCGCGGGTTGTCGATGAGATCGGCGCGACCAATGACGCGGAACAAACGCTCGGTCATGGCCTGAGTCGAGGCGGAGAGGCAGACCCAACGATCGTCGCTGGTGCGGTATGCGTTGCGCGGGGCTGCCGTGGTCGAGCGGCTGCCGGTGCGCGGGCGCAGCCGTCCGCTAGCCTGATAGCTGGCCGCCTGTGGACCCATGAAGGAGAAGAGCGGCTCCAGCAGTGAAAGATCGATCACCTGTCCGCGGCCCCCACCCACCTCGACCTCGCGCACGGCCACGAGCGTGGCAAAGGCACCGTAGACCCCTGAGGTACAGTCGGCGAGCTGTATGGGCGGCAGCACCGGCTCGCGGTCGGCGAAGCCGTTGAGCGCCGCGAAACCCGACGCGCCTTCGGCGAGCGTGCCGAAGCCGGGTTTATGGCGGTACGGCCCGGTCTGACCCCAGCCCGTGACGCGCACGATTACGAGCTTCGGATTGCGCGCGTGCAGCACGTCCGGGGCAAGGCCCATTTTCTCCAGCGTGCCGGGGCGAAAGTTCTCGATGAACACGTGGGCGGTGTCGACGAGCTTCAGCAGGAGCGCTCTCGCCTCGCCCTTGCGCAGATCGAGGCACACGCTTTTCTTGTTGCGCGCGTAGACTTTCCAGTTGGTCGCGACACCGGCCACCAGCCAATCGCGCAGCGGATCGCCCGCCGGCGGCTCGATCTTCACGACCTCCGCGCCGAAATCCGCGAGCAGCAGGCTGACCATGTTGCCCGCGACCACGCGCGACAAGTCCAGTACGCGCACGCCATCGAGCGGACAGCGCGCTGCAGCCTGAAACGCCTTCATCCCCGGCGCTCTAGGAATGTGTCGGAACAGGCACGACAAATTCCTCTAGCGGCCGTCAGCGCCGGTAAGGAGCTGGCGTTCGAGCTGGCGCGACTCGTTCTTGAGCAGCTGAGCGACCTCGATTGCGCGCTTATCGCTCATGCGGCTCGAGATCGTGGAAACGGAGAGCGCGGCAAAGGCGACGCCGCTCTGGTTACGCAAGGCCTGCCCGACCGAGCGCACGCCGGATAGCCCGGGCAAGTCACGCATCGCGAAGCCGAGCTTCTGTGAACGCTTTACCTGCGACTGGAGCGTGCCGGGGTTGAGCCCGTACTCGGGCAAGCGGGCGGTGTTGGCGGCAATGATCGCCTGGATTTCGTCATCCTGCAGCGCGGAAAGGATGGCGAGGCTGCCGGTGCCGACGCCGAGCGGACGACGCATGCCGATCTCGAGCGTGAAGGTCTTGATCGGGAACGTTCCCTCGCGGCGGTCCAGGCACACGGAGTCGAGCCCGCTGCGCTGGGTGAGGAAGACCGTGTCGCCCGTTGCTTCGGCAAGGCGCGAGAGTGACGGGTGGCAGATTTCGCGCAAGTTAAAGCGGGGCGCGGCGGTGAGCCCGAGCTCGAATACCATCGGCCCCAGGAAATAGCGGTGACTGTCGGTGTCCTGCTGCACCATGCTTTCTGCAGCGAGGCACTTCAGCATGCGGTGGACGGTTGGGCGCTGGAGGCCGGTGCGGGTGGCGAGATCGAGTAGCCGTGAGCCGCTACGGTTGTGCGCCGCGATCTCGCGCAGCAGCGTCAGCGCCCGCTCGATGCTTTGGGTGCCGGTCAGGCGGGTGTCTGCCGTGGCGTTCGATCTGCGGGGCATTAGGAAGTCCAGATGGTGGTGCAAACCTGATTATGCACCGAAGCGCGGCTGACAAAAAGGGGCCCGCCATGCTAACGTAAACGCCACTTTCGGCCGACGCGGGAGAAGCTTTCATATCATGGACTTCCTGCCCGATGTCAGGCTTGCTTCGGATCTCTGCGGGAACCTGCCAATATGACCGACCTGTCCTCCTCCGCCCCCGCCACGCTCACCTCGGCAGGCGCGCGTTTCCGGGCCGCGCTCGCCGCGGAGCGCCCACTACAAGTCATCGGCACGATCAATGCGTATCACGCGCGGCTCGCCGATCGCGTGGGCTATCGCGCGATCTACCTGTCGGGCGGCGGCGTTGCGGCTGGATCGCTCGGTGTGCCGGACCTCGGCATCAGCGGTCTCGATGACGTGCTCACCGACGTGCGCCGCATCACCGACGCGTGCTCCGTGCCGCTGCTCGTGGACGTGGATACGGGCTTCGGCTCGAGCGCGTTCAATATCGCTCGCACCGTCAAGTCGCTCATCAAGTGCGGCGCCGCCGCCATGCACATCGAGGACCAGGTGGGCGCCAAGCGCTGCGGTCACCGGCCGGGCAAGGAGCTGGTATCACAGCAGGAGATGGTCGACCGCATCAAGTCCGCGGTGGACGCAAAGACCGACCCGACGTTCGTCGTGATGGCACGCACGGACGCGCTCGCGGTGGAGGGGCTGCAGGCGGCGATCGATCGCGCCTGCGCGTGCGTCGAGGCCGGCGCCGACATGATCTTTCCGGAGGCGATCACCGAGCTGCCGATGTACAAGCAGTTTGCGGGCGCGGTGAATGTGCCGATACTCGCGAACATTACCGAGTTTGGGAAGACGCCGCTCTACACAGTGGAGGAACTGCGTGGTGCCAACGTCGCCATGGCGCTTTATCCGCTGTCCGCCTTCCGTGCCATGAACGCGGCGGCGCTCAGGGTCTACCAGGCGCTACGCAAAGAAGGCACGCAGAAGGGGGTGGTGGAGCTCATGCAGACACGTGATGAGCTCTACGACTTCCTCGATTATCACGCCTACGAACAGAAGCTCGACGAGTTGTTTGCCCGCGGCAAGGGCAAAAAGGACTAGGTGCCCGCTCCGGCGGTCTTGCCGGAGCTGTGGCCGCGGGCCGAATGGCTGGCGCTCGCCGGTTCCCACACTCGCGAGACCGATGACGTGCGAGCGCGCAGACGCTGGAGCAAATGCCGCACGGCGCGCGCACCCTCAATATCTCGCTCGGCGGCGGGTATTTGTGCCAATCTCGGGCGATGGGCGCACGGCGAGCCGTTGCGCAACCAGCACGCCGGTTAAGCATCGCCCGGCCCGGCGCTGCACCGCAATGGCGCGCGAGCCCGTAGCGTATTAATATTTAGGGCCTTTTAACGCGGCCGCGGCCATGCAGCTCTTTGCTTTCGGTATCAATCACCAGACTGCTCCGCTGTCGGTACGCGAGCAGGTGGTCTTTCACGCCGAAACCCTGGTCGAGGCGCTGCGCGACCTCGTGGACCGTCGGCCGGTCAAGGAAGCGGCGATCATCTCCACATGCAATCGCACCGAGATCTACTGCAACACTGAGGAGCCGCCGTCAGTCGTCGACTGGTTGGCTGGCTACCACCGGCTCAAGCCCAATCAGATCGAGCCCTATCTCTTGCACCTGTCGCAGGAGCGCGCGGTCAAGCATGCCTTCCGGGTGGCGAGCGGCCTTGACTCGATGGTGCTCGGCGAGCCCCAGATCCTGGGCCAATTCAAGCAGGCGGTGCGCACGGCGCAAGCGGCGGGGACGCTCGGGCTGCTTCTGAACAAGCTGTTCCAGCGCACCTTCTCGGTGGCGAAGGCGGTGCGCTCCGAGA
>JAOTTL010000084.1:0-17592 GCA_029864385.1 Betaproteobacteria bacterium
ATCCCTGCACCGCGCCGCGGCTCTCGATAATCGCGTCCACGATCGCGTGATGCTCCGTGGGCACGTCGTTCTTGCCGGTGATACGTTTTAGTCTGGCCATGGCTCCCCTTTCGTTTTGATCAGGATACACCCTCCATCTGCTCGAACCGCACCGGGCTGACCTGGCCAAGAGACTGATGCCGCCGTTCGTGTCAAAATTGCGGCATGTCCGAAGATCAGGCTTGGGCGTTCCCCGAGTCCATTCAGCCGAAGTCCAGCGAGACCCGGTTCGACCTCGAGCGTGCGTTCGATGCGGTAGTCCTGGTTCGCGCCGAAGTTCCGAAGGATGCCTACTCCGCGGCCACGCTCGGTACCGAGCGGGCCGGTTATGGCGCGGTCATCCGTGAGGACGGCCTCGTGCTGACCATCGGCTACCTCATCAACGAGGCATCGCAAATCTGGCTCACCACCAATCGCGGCGCCCTCGTACCGGGCTACCCCCTGGCCTACGACCAGGCGACCGGGTTCGGCCTGATCCAGCCCCTGGGCAAGCTAGCTGTCCCCTACTTTCAGCGCGGTCTCGCAGCCGATGTCAACGTCGGCGATGCGGCATTCGTGATTGGCCACGGCGGCTGCGCCCACTCGCTCAAGACCATGCTGATCGCGAAGCACGAGTTTGCCGGCTACTGGGAATACGTGCTCGATGAGGCGCTCTTCACCGCGCCGGCGCATCCGCAGTGGGGTGGCGCGGGCCTGCTCGATGCGCAGGGCAACCTGGTCGGCATTGGCTCGCTGCTGGTACAGCAGGAGATAAACGGCCAACCACTCCACGTTAACATGTTCGTGCCGATCGACCTGCTCACCCCGATCTTCAATGCAATGCTGAAAACCGGCCGCAGCCCGCACCCACCCCGTCCGTGGTTGGGAATGTCCACGCAGGACCCGGGAGGCGAGCTGGTGGTCGCCAGGCTTTCTGCGGGCGGTCCGGCGAGCCGTGCCGGCGTTCAGGTCGGCGACCTGGTGCTTGGCGTTGGCGCGTCACGCGTGCACGGCCTTGCGGGGTTCTTCCGGACCGTGTGGGGGCTGGGCGCCGCGGGGGTTGATGTGCCTCTCACTCTCTCCCGCGCCGGAGATGTGGTTCACATCACGGTCAAGTCGGCGGACCGCAACGACTTCCTCAGAAAGCCGAAGCTGCATTGAGTGCCGCAAGAGACGGGGTCGACAATGGAGAACAACGCTGCCCTGCGCACGATACTGCCAATCGCCGGCTGGGCCGAGGAGCGCGCCCGCGATGTCGAGATCAGCAGTAAATGGGGTCGGGTCCACTTTTTTGAATTCGAACCGACCTTATTTACTAGGCGCCGAAAGTCGCTTTTGCCGCGTCGTTCTGTTGACAACGCCTTGTACGCCACGCCATGGTGACTCGCAGAGCGCGCCGAAGTCCACAGCAGTGATTCAGATCACCATCCGGCAGTTGCGCTATTTCGTCGCCACCTACGAGGAGGCGAGCTTCACCCGGGCGGCCGAGCGGGAACACTGCTCGCAGCCGGCGCTCAGCGCGCAGATCGCCAACCTCGAGAAGATCCTCGAACGCGAACTTTTCGAGCGCTCGGTGAACGGCGTTCGCCCGACGGCCGCCGGGCAGCGCTTCTACCGCCACGCGGTCTCGATCCTGAGCTCGGTCAACCAGGCGCAGATCGATATGGCGGAGGTGAGCGGACTGGTGGAAGGACAGGTACGCGTCGGCCTCATTCCCTCGATCGTACGGGGACTGCTGCCGTCGTTTCTGCCGGAGTTTGTCGACACCTATCCGATGATCGACCTCCGTGTCATCCAGGGCTTCAGTGATGCGCTCTCGGACGCGGTCCTCGCACAGACGGTCGAGTTCGCCGTAGTGCTCGAACCGCCGCGGCACGAAGGAATCGAGATCGAGCATTTCGCCGCGGAAAGCATGGTGCTGATCAGCAACCCAGCGCTCGGACTGCCGCGCGGCGAGGCGTTGCGACTATCGAATTTGGCGCCGCTCAACCTCGTCGTCCCTTCGCCCAATCACACTCTGCGCCGCAATATCGAGCGTCACATTTGGACCAAGGAGATCCGGGTTGCGAGACTTCTAGAAATGGACACGGTGCACGGCATGATCGACTTCGTGGCCGGATCGAAGTGGGCGACGATTCTGCCGATTGTCGCGGTCGCCTGCGACCTTGGCAGCGATCGGTTCTGCATCAACCCTATCGGCGAGCCACGCCTGGAGGCCGATCTCCACCTTATCCGGCTCACGCAACAGCCGCTGACCGCGACCGCGCGGCTCTTCGCTGAGGCGCTGCGTCAGCGGGCCGCCGCGCTCGGCTCGTCGGTCACGAACTGAAGGACCGGCAGCGGCGCTACGCGCGTTTCGGCCGGTCGCCGCAGGGGCAAGCGTGCGAGCTGAGGTCGATCACTCGCCCGCGTGGGCCCTTGCGGGCGTGCACCGCGACACGCACGACCGGGCACCGCGCGACCGCGCTGGAACCGCATGTCGGGCAGGGCGGGGTCTGGGCTTCGTAGCCGACCAGCGCCTCGAAGGTCGCGCCGCACGCGGCGCAGTCGAAGTCGAATATGCGCATGAGGGACTCCTTGCTGCTTTAGGTACTCACAACCGCCGACGAAAAGGGATGCGGGATGCCGCTTTCCTCTTTGCCGTCGCCCTCAGCACTCGATCACCGTCAGTTCCTTGACCGGCCACTTCGACAGGATTTCCACGCCCGTCTTGGTCACGCGGATGACCTCCTCGATCCGAACGCCCTGGCCCTCGCCGTCGCCTTCCTGCGTCTCGATGGCGAAGCACATGTCCTCTTCGATCACCATGGGGTGATCGATCGAGCAGCCGCGCCAGACCAACGGCGGCTCGTAGAGGGTCAGGCCGATGCCGTGCGCCCAGTTGTTGCCGGCGGTCTGGTCCTCGTGGACGACACCGATGTCGCCCCACACGTCCGGCCCGGCCGGCCATCGTTCGGCGATTTCCTTGCTCGTGACCCCCGGTCGGATCACCCCTATGGCATCGTAGAGCCAGTCATAGGCCCGCTTGTAAGCAGCTTTCGTGGCCTTTGAGGGCTCGCCGACGCTGAAGGAGCGGTAATAGCAGGTCTTGTAGCCGTTCCACGACGTGTTGTAGACATCCATGTAGATGATGTCGCCATGCGCGAGCCGGCGGCCGGTGGAATGGCGCAGGTTCGGCCAGGAATAGGGCCCGGAGGTGCAGAACACTCCGGAATGGACCTCGCCACCGTTGACGTAGCAGGCTTTGAAAGCTTCGCCGAGAATCTCGTGCTCGCTCACGCCCGGGCGCACCGTACGAACTAGGGCGTCGAACATGGCGTCGCCGATGGTGCACGTGTTGCGCAGGCATTCCACTTCCTCCTGCAGCTTGTTCTTGCGTGCCTCCAGCATGGCCGTAAAGCCGTCGCCGCTGGTCTTGACGCCCTTGGCCTCGAAGGCGGCGGTGATGTAGGGATCGGCAAAGTCCATCGCCAGTACTTCCTTGTGCACACCGGCCCGCTTGAGTTCGGGGTAGGTCTGGTCGATGAAGCGCGCGACTGCAGCCTTGTGTGCGGAATCGCCCATGCAGCGCGCGATCCAGCCCATGCCGGTGATCGCGTAGCGGACATTCCCCGGCGGAAGCCAGGGAGAGTTGCGCTGCGTGTGATAGCCGATGTCGCCCTGCTCGTAAATGATGGGGTGCTCGTCGCCCTTCACCAGCAACGAGTAGCGCAGGCCCGAACTCGGCGTCGTCCATGGGGGCGTGTAGGTGCTGGTGATGTAGCGCGTATTCCACTCGTTGAGCGACAGCAATCCGCCGAAGTTGCGTTTCTTGAAGAGCGCCTCCTTGGCCCGATTCAGGCGACCGGTGCGCAGCTTGTCCATGTTGACGCCCTCGATCCAGTCCATGGGCTGGAACGGATACGACTTGCCGTATTTGTCAGTCATGATCGCCTCCGCGTTATCCGGTTCAGGAAGCCAAGATAGCAAAGTGTGATACGCGGAAAAAATATCTTCTTCCTATGAGTGTCATCGGAAAAGATTGGGACGGGACGGCGGACGCCGAGCAGGCGTCGTCTCCCTTATGCCCCGCGAGAGCGCGGCAAGCGCTTTCCCGCACCCCGGCTGTTTCGAGAGGGTCTTTTCCGTACGGCGGGTCAGGCGATGTCGGGAACGGGGTAATAGGTCAGCGGAAGACCAGCGTACGGGGGCCAGCTCGCGAAATCGAGCGGCGCGCTTCCCACGGTCAGTGGTGCCCGTTTCAATTTCCTTCGTGGCCTTTGCACCCTCCACGGTAAAACTTTTCTTTTCCTTGGCGTGCTTGGCGATGCGGCTTTTATCCTTTTTTCGCGTCCTCCGCGCTCTTGGCGGTGAAGATTTTCCCTCACCCACCCTTCGTCCGAGTTTATTGAATCAGTCCTTCCGCCTTCATCGCCTTCTGCACCTTGGGACGCGCTGCGACGCGGTCGACATAGGCCTTCAGATTCGGCCATTTGCCAAGGTCGATTTCGACGCGCGACGTCCATCTCAGGATGGTGAATCATACATCTAGCCATCCGTCGTTGTGGCCGTGTCGAACCGGCTGCGTCCGGGTTGCGTATACCGGTGATCGTGACCGGTCACGATCCCAGTGATGGGAACTGGTGACGTTTACTGGTGATGGGTACTGGTGATGAGCCGCGGTTTGTACATCACCATTTTTCATCACTATTTTTCATCACCCTCACTCATCACCATTTTCTTCCTCGGCGCCCTCGGCGTCTCGGCGGAAAAGCGTTAGCAGACCCTGCGCTGCTGTAAGCTAACGCCATGCTGAAGCAGATCGAAGCCGGCGCGCTCCGCGTCGCCTACGAAGAGCGCGGCTCCCCCGCCGGCACCCCGGTCGTGCTGCTGCACGGTTTTCCCTACGACGTGCGCGCCTACGACGAGGTGACGCCGCTGCTGGTCGGGCAAGGCTTCCGCGTGATCACGCCGTACCTGCGAGGCTACGGCCCGACGCGCTTCCTCTCCGCGGATACGCCGCGCTCCGGCCAGCAAGCCGTGCTTGCCCACGATCTTCTCGCCCTCATGGACGCGCTCGCAATCCGCGCTGCGGTCCTCGGCGGCTACGACTGGGGCGGCCGCGCCGCCTGTGTCGCCGCCGCGCTCTGGCCCGCGCGCGCCCGCGCGCTGGTGACGGTCAACGGCTACAACGTTCACGACATTCCCGGCTCGGCCCGCCCGCAGGCGCCGGAAGACGAGCACCGCATGTGGTACCAATACTATTTCCACGGCGAACGGGGACGCGCGGGGCTCGAGCAGAACCGCCGCGAGCTGTGCAAGCTGCTGTGGCGGCTCTGGTCACCCAACTGGGGCTTTGACGACGCGACGTACGAGCAGACTGCCGCCTCCTTCGACAACCCGGATTTCGTTTCGGTGGTGATTCACTCCTACCGGCACCGCTTCGGCCTCGCGCAGGGGGATCCCGCGTTCGAGGACACCGAGCGCCGCCTGACCGGGCTGCCTCCGATCACCGTGCCGGCCATTGCGCTCGATGGCGACGGTGACGGCGTCGTGCGCGCGGGCGGCGCGCGGAATCACGCAAGGCACTTCAAAGCCGCCTACGAGCGCCGCGTGATTCCTTTCGTTGGCCACAACCTGCCGCAGGAAGCCCCGCGAGAGTTCGCCCAGGCGGTCTTTGATGTTTCCCGCCGCTGACGCGGCAGGAAACATCGTTGACTTGAGTCCGGGTCGGATCTCCGCAACCCGTTGAGATGGGACGACAATCAAACTACTGAAGCGCCTGTTTGTCGCTTGGAAGCCCTTTTTCGACGGCAAAAGCGGCCTTCTAAGGATTAGTGGTCACGATCTAGCGTTCCCGATCGCGTCCCCTGCATGCCACCCTTGGCGAGAGAACGCTTCCGCTCGCTCTCGAAGATGCTGCCGGTGTTTTTCACATTTCTCCTCATCATCGTGCAGCAGGGGCTGGATCCGGTTTGGTTCGGGATATACGTCATCATAATGAGCGAACTCGCGGCGATAACGCCGCCCATCGGGGTCAACGTTTACGTAATGGCCAAAGTTGCGCCAGAAGTCCCCTTGATGGAAATTTTCCGCGGCATCCTGCCGTTTTTTGTCGTGGCCTGCTGGTGGTTGCGCTGATTTCGGTATTCCCGGAAATCGTGACATGGTTGCCCGAACTGTCGCTCAAAATGCGTTGAGGTAAAGGGAGGTCAGGTCCGGGGGGCACGCCTCTACTCTATAGCTCCGGCGGGACGGAATAACTATACGGAAAAGACCTGACCCTCGATCCATGTTCTAGAGAAGAAGATCGCTGAGAACGCGGAGAGCGCCAAGGAAGAGAAAAGCCTCACCGCGGAGAACGCTAAGGACGCAGGAAAACAAAAGCCTTAACGCCAAGGCCACAGAGGACGCCAAGGAAAATTAATCAAACAACCAAACCCTATCCTCCGGACATAGGTTGGGGTGGTGAGATTCTAGCAGCACGTTGGGTGGATGCCGTCCGGCATCCTAAAGGCGAAAGGCGGAAGGAAGAAAAAACATTAGATGCTGTTCCTTTCGCCTTTCGCCTTTCGCCTTTCGCCTTCCCGCTCACCGGTCACGGGTCACCGGTCACTGTTTCCGGCAGCCGCCTGCCACGCGAAGTACCGCTTCATCGCGTTGACTCTTGCGAGGTAGGTCCTGACGTCATGGTCTCCGCAGCGCGCGGCGGCGGTCAGCTGAAGGCTTCGCCGCGCGTAGGCGTCGCCCGTTCCGGCCCCGCACAGGTGAACGACCGCAGCCAGGTCCTGTTTCTGCTGGAGCGCGGCGGCGGTAAGCCGCTGGCGCGCCAGCGTTCTCGCGACGCTACGATCCAGGAACGCGGCGGTCAGCTCGACGGCGTGGCTCGGGATGACGCGAGTGTAGAGGCTGTTGAACCAGCACGATCCCCAGTCGTTCCAGGGGCCGTCCTCGACTACCGCGTGGTTATGGATGCAGTAGCGCCTCGCGTCCTGGAACGCCGCGTTCGTGATCTGGTACATGCCGACCGCGCTCGACGCAGGCTGGTACATCTCGAAGGGATTCCAGGTCAGTCGCCACCGCCAGTACGTCCGGGCCACCGGATTGCCTGAGCCTTCGACCTGGGCCAGCGCAGCCAGCAGCTCGGGCGTCATGACGGCCGTGGAATGCTCGCGGAAGAGCGGCCCGTACTGCCGCCAGGTCTCGGACGGCGTCTTGTGGAGCGCGCCGCTCAACGGGAAAAACATCTCGGCGGGTTTGCGGATCACTTGGTACAACCCGTTCAGCGCAAATATGAGCGCCAGGATGACGGCCGTCCCCGCGACGACCCGGACCGGCAGCCGCGCGGCCCATAATTCCCGGAGCGCCCGTCGGCCCAAACTGGAGAGCAGCCGGACAAACGCGATCCGGACAGGACGCGCACGCGCCCTTCGGGAACCGGCTCTGGCAGCAGGCGAACGTGACATTACGTGCCCTTAACGCGAGAGAGGAAAACCTTACTCCGACCCCATTTCCGCGGTTGTGCTCTCACCTCTGCCGTTCGGCGGTTTCGAGCGCCGCGCGGGCGCCCGCGGCGTCGCCGCGCGCTTCGCGCGCCTGTGCGATGAGGCGCCAGTTCTCCGCGCGCAGCCGGTTGTCGCCGCCGGCCCAGGAGTTGGAGCGCGCGGCGACGCTCTCCGCCTGCGCGTACTCGCCCTGTTTCAGGCGCACACGCGCCAGCTCTTGCCACAGCCGCGGATTGCGCGGCTCGATGCGAAGCGCCCGCTCGAGCGATGCCGCGGCGTTCGCGAGCCGGCCGGCCACGACATCGGCGCGCGCGCGGTCCAGCAGGCTGGCGACGGCCGCGCTCCCGATGGAGGGCACAGGAACGGGTGCCGATACAGGCGCCGGTTGCTGCACGATCGCGCAGCCGCCGAGGATCGCCACCAGGGCAAGAACGTATCTCATCAGGCCATTATCTTCCGAACAGCCGCTCGAGCCAGCTCTTCGCGTCCTGCTTCACCTCTTCGACGGCGATGCCCAGCGCCGATGCGCACGGCGCGCGCTCCACCGGCGCCGAGCCCTGGGCGAACGGCAGCTCCAGCGCGTAGGGGCAGGCCCAATCCGCGCGCAACCCGCTCTGCGCATCGATCAGCACGATCTCGATGCCTTCCGGCTTGGGCAGCGCCAGCGGCTCCGGTTTGAGCGAAGCCATCAGCTCGCCCCAGACCGGCAGCGCGGCGGCGGCGCCCGAGAGATGCGCCGCGCGGTTGTCGTCGTAGCCGATCCACACGATCGCGAGCCTGTCGCCTGTGAATCCCGCGAACCAGGCGTCGCGCTGCTCGTCCGTCGTGCCGGTCTTGCCGGCGACAGCGCTCTCCGGCGGCAGCCAGTTCTTCAGGCCTTGGGCCGTGCCTTCGCGCACGACGCCCTGCATGGCAGCGGTGAGGAGGTACATCGGCTCAGCCGGGAACGCCTGCTCCACCACAAGGGGATAGCGCCTGAGCGGCTGGCCGGCCTGCGTCGTCACTTCGCGGATCGCGCGCAGCGGCGCGCGGAATCCCCCGCTCGCCATCGTCTGGTACATCTGCGCCACCTCGAACGGGCTCAACTCCACCGCGCCGAGCAGCGTGGCGGCGTACGGCTTCAGCTCGCGTTCGATGCCGAGCCGCTTCACGGTGCCGAGCACGCGCTCGATGCCGATCCGGGTGCCCAGCCGCGCCGAGGCGGCGTTGTAGGACTGCGCGAACGCCGTGCGCAGCTGCACCGCACCGTGGAACTTCCCGTCGTAATTCGCCGGCTTCCAGTCCGGAGCGCCGCGGCTCTTCCAGACGAAAGGCCCGTCGTCGATCGGCGTGACGAGGGTGTAGCGCGAAGGCTCGGCGAGCGCCGTGAGGTAGATCGCGGGCTTCAGGAGCGAGCCCACGGGCCGCGCGGCGTCGAGCGCGCGGTTGAAGCCGCGGTAGCGCACGTCGCGTCCGCCGACCAGCGCCTGCACTTCGCCCGTCTGGCCGGCGGTGACCACGATCGCGCCCTCGAGCCCGGGCTTTCCGAAGTGTTTCTCCCGGTCGAACCGCGCGAGCTTGCGCTCGAGCACGCGCTCTGCGGCGCGCTGCACGCCCGGGTCGAGCGTGGTGAACACCCTCAAGCCCTCCGAGCGCAGGTCGGCTTCCTCGTAGTCCCGCCGCAGCTGCCGGTGCACGAGCTCGAGAAAGGCCGGATGCGGCGAGGTGCCCTTCGGCGCCTTTGGGTTCAGCCCAAGGCCCGCAGCCCGCGCGGCCGCGTACTGCTCCATCGTGGCGTAGCCCTGGTCCTTCGTCCCCCGCAGGACCAGGTTGCGCCGCGCGAGCGCGCGCTGCGGGTGGCGGTACGGGTCGTAGATCCCCGGGCCCTTCATCATGCCGACCAGCAGCGCGCTATCTGCGAGCGTGAGGTGCTCGACCGGCTTGTCGAAGTAATGCAGCGACGCGAGGCCGACGCCGTGGATAGCGCGGTCGCGGTCCTGGCCGAGGTAGATCTCGTTCAGGTAGGTCTCGAGGATCTCGTTCTTGTCGTAGTGCACCTCGAGCAGCACTGCCATGAAGAGCTCGGTGATCTTGCGCCGCAGGGTCCGCTCGGGCGTCAGGAAGAAATTCTTCACCAGCTGCTGCGTCAGGGTGCTGCCGCCCTGGAGCCTGTTTCCCCGTACGAGGCTCACGACCGCCCGCGCGATGCCGCGCAGGTCAAAGCCGAGGTGAGAGTAGAAGTGGCGGTCCTCCGTCGCGATGAGCGCCTGCACCAGGTGCTTCGGCACTTCGACGAGCCGCACGAGCACCCGGTCCTCGTTGTTGGCGGGATAGATGCCGCCGATCGCTAAAGGCTCCAGGCGCACGAGCGGGACGTCCCTGCCTTCCGCGTCGCGCACCGCCACCACCGCGTCGCCCGCGAACGCCGCGCGGATGCGCTTCGCGGGCTGCGGCCCGTCCCAGAACACGAACGGCCGCACCGCGATCTCGAGTCCGTCGCCGTTCCGGACGAACCAGCCCGATTCGCCCTCGCGTGGCCCCTCGCGATAGCCGGCCTGCCGCAGCTCGTCCACGATGTCCGCCTGCGAAACGCGCAACCCGGCGTGCAGCTCCAGGGGGCGGGCGTAGATGCGCGCCGGCAGCGCGTAGCGCCGGCCCTCGAACTCGCTGCGCACGCGAAAGTCGAGATACAGCGCGAAGCCGGCTGCGAGCAGGGCAACCGCGAGGAAGGCGAGGCTCAGATATCGCCACAATTTCGTGCGACGGGACATCCGACGGATTTTACTTTGTTGCGGTGTGTTGGCGATCGAGAGCGGCCGGCTTGAGGAGGCATGAACCGCCAGCCGTCCCGCTCAAGACCCGCGAAAAGGGCCAGGTCGCCCCGCAGCGACGGATGGGTGAGGAGGAAAAAGCTTCACTGCGAAGGACGCAAAGGAAGACAGAAGCCTTACCGCCGAGGACACCAAGAGAAGCAAGGGCAACAATTGAACCGCCGAGACGCCGAGAGGAGCAGAATCGAATTTGAACCGCCAAGACGCCAAGGCCGCCGAGGAACAAAATGGTGATGTACAACGGCCTTGTCGTCACCAGTACTCATCACCATTTCACATCACCAGTACCCATCACCAGTTTCCATCACTGGGGTCGTGACGGGTCACGGGTCACGGGTCACGGGTCATTGAGGTTATAGCCTTCCGCCTTAGGGGATTCCGTCCCTCCTCTAGGCCCCATCACCCATCACCTATCACCCATCACCCCCACCGCAGGTGGCATCGGCCGGGGTTTGGGGCGATACTGCGAAAACGTGGTCTGTCCCCGATTTAGCCGCGATTTAGCCGCATCGCATGCGCTGGACAGGCACCGCTTGCGAGGCATTTCTTACAGGGAAATCGACATGGGCAAGATATTTCTGGTGGTACCCGACGCGCCGGTGGAGGACGTCGCGCAGCTGAAAGCCAACCGCACCCTGAGCAGTGCCGGCATTCGGCTGGGCGTGCTCGACAACAGCAAAGGCAACGCCGACCATTTGCTGAACTTCATCATCGAGGGTGTCAAAAAAGAATTCAAGGTCGATTCGGTAGTCATGACTCGCAAGCCCACATCGAGCCGCCCGGCCACCGACACCGTCCTCGACCAGCTGGCACGGGAGGCTGACCTCGTGGTTAGCGCCATGGCCGATTGAGGCTCGTGCACGTCGTGGAGTGTCCACGACATGGCGCAGTTAACGAAACGAGGCGTGATCGCCGCCGTGGTGTGTTCCGATACCTTCATGAAACTCGGCAGCGCGCAGGCCAAGGTGTTTGGCGTAGCTGACCTGCCGCTGCTGAAAATCCAGCATCCGCTGGGCGGCCTCAAGATGGACAAAGTGCGCGAACGCGCTGAGGTGGCGCTCCCGCAACTCATCCAGGCGATCAAGGCCGTCAAGGAGAAACAGGCATGAGCGCCCTCACCCCGCTGCTCAAAGCGCCCGGCGCGTTGATCGAGTGCGATGACGACCCCGAAGCGGTATTTGAATTGCTGTGCGCCAAAGGCTGGAGCGACGGCCTGCCGGTGATCCCGCCGACACCCGAGCGGGTCGAACGCATGCTCGCCTGGTGCGACCGCGACTTGGACAAGGCGGTAATGCGCATCCCGCCGCGTTTTGGCGCTGCAACGCCGATCCGCGTGGCGGCCAATGCCGTGATGGCCGGCTGCAAGCCGGAGGTTTTCCCGCTGGTGCTGCTGGCACTCGAAGCGTTGGCCGAAGAGCAGTACAACCTCTATGGCACGCAGGCGACCACGCACCCATGCACGCCGCTGCTGATTTTCAACGGCCCGGTCGCCAAAGAAGTGGGCCTGCATTCGGGCCAGAACGTGATGGGCAATTACTTCCGCGCCAATGCTGCCATCGGGCGCGCGGTGCGGCTCGCGCTGGTCAACATCGGCGCGGCGATCCCCGGCACCGGCGACATGGCCACTGCCGGCACGCCGGCGAAATTCACCTTCTGCGTGGCCGAAAACGAAGCGCGCAGCCCGTGGGACCCGCTGCACGTGGAGCTTGGCTTTTCGCGCGAGGCGAGCACCGTCACGGTGGTCTGCGCGGAAGGCCCGCACAACATCAACGACCACGAAAGCCTGACCGCCGAGGGCATCCTCACCATGGTGGCGGGCACCATGGCGATCACCGGCTCGAACAACGCCTACTACGCGGGCCAACCGGTGCTCGCCTTCGGGCCCGAGCACGCCGCCACGGTGGCCGGCGGCGGCATGCGCAAGGCCGACGTCAAGCAATGGCTGTTTGAGCACGCCACGCTGCCACTGGCCAGGTTTTCCAAAGAAACCATCGAGCGGCGCTTCCGCAGGAAGCTCGCCGAGCAATACGCCAACGCACCGCTGGACGCCCCGGTGCGCATGGTCAGCAAACCCGAAGATCTGATCGTCATCGTCACCGGCGGCGCGGGCAAGCACTCGCAGTACGTGCCGACTTTCGGCAACACGCGCGCCGCCACCCGCGCGCTCAAACGCGCCGACGGCACACTGGCAAAGTCCATCCACGAATTCAAACGCAGCTGACCCGCAAGGAACCCATCGCATGCGCAACGACCTGAAGGCCTACAACATCTTCGACCTGCGCGACATCGCGCTCAAACGTGTGCCCAAGGGGCTGTTCGAATTCATGGACCGCGGCACCGAAGACGAAATCTCGCTGAAGAACAACCGCGCCGTGTTCGACCGCCTGCGCTTCAAGACGCGCACGCTGGTCGATGTCTCCAAGCGCACGCAGGAGACCACGCTGTTCGGCGTCAGGCACAAGATGCCGCTCGTGATTGCCCCCACCGGCACCGCGGGCCTGATGTGGTTTGAGGGCGAACTCGCGCTGGCGCGCGCGGCGCGCGCGGCGGGAATCCCGTTCACGCTCGCCACCGGCTCGATGACCGCGATGGAGCGGGTGGCCGACGAAGCCGGCGGCGAGCTGTGGTTCCAGCTCTACATGTGGCCGGACCGCTCGCTGTCGCACGAACTGGTCGAGCGCGCCAAGGCGGCCGGCTACAAAGCGTTGGTGGTCACCGTGGACGGCGCATCGTCCGGCAACCGCGAATACAACATCCGCAACGGCTTCACCATCCCGTTCACGTTCTCCACGCGCAACGTCTACGACATGGTCACGCACCCGCGCTGGCTCTTCGGCACGATGCTGCGCTACCTGGTCACCACCGGCATGCCGATGTATGCCAACTACCCGGCCGCGGCCAAGGCCAAGATGACCCGCGGGCCGATGGGCCGCTCGAGCCTGCGCACCGACTCGATGAGCTGGGACGACCTCGATGCGCTGCGCAAGATCTGGCCGCACAAACTGATCGTCAAAGGCATCCTCGACCCGCAGGACGCCGCCACCGCCGTCGACCATGGCGCAGACGGCATCGACGTCTCCAACCACGGCGGGCGCAACCTCGACGGCATCGTCTCGCCGATCGAAGCGTTGCCGGAAATCGTGGATGCGGTGGGCAAGCGCGCCACCATCTTCATGGACAGCGGCATCCGCCGCGGCAGCGACGTCGTCAAAGCACTCGCGCTCGGTGCCAACGCCGTGATGGTGGGCCGCTCGACGCTCTATGGCGTCGCGGCGGGCGGCGAGGTCGGTGCCGCGCGCGCACTCGAAATCTACCGCGACGAAATCCACCGCAACATGGCGCTGCTGGGCTGCAAGACCATTGCCGACTTTGGGCCGCAATGCCTGCAGTTTGTGGATGCACAACTGCGCCCGCCGGCCAGCCGCCCGTCGCTGCGCGTGGTGGATGGCAAGGTGGCGGGGTCCTGAAGTACCAGCCCCGGTCGGACCTCCGCGACCTTTTGACGTCAGACGACAATCAAATTGCTGAAGCGCCCGTCTGAGGCTTAGAGTCCATTCTTCGCCGGCAAAAGCGGCCCACTCTAGCAGTGGCCGGTGGCCACCGCGGTGATCGGAACTGGTGATGGGTACTGGTGATGAGCAGCGGTTTGTACATCACCATTTTCTTCCTCGGCGGCCGCGGCGTCTTGGCGGTGAAGCTTTTCCGCCGAGCCCGCACAGCGGGAGACTCATCACCCATCACCCGTCACTCATCACCCCGAGGCGAGGCCGCGCACCGTGCGGGGCCGGGCCTCACTCGGGCCCGATCCCACCTTCGCGAATAATCGCCTCGTAGCGCAGATACTCTTCCTGCATCAGCCGCATAAAGCCGTCCGGCGTGCTCTCCGGCGTCGACTCCGCCCCCTGGCTCACGAACCGCTTGCGCAGCGCCGCCTTGCGCAGCCCGCGCACGATGTCGCCATGCAGCTGCTCCACGATGCGCCGCGGCGTGCCCCTGGGCGCGACGATGCCCGACCAGCGGTCGATCTGCGCCTCGGGCAGCCCGGCTTCAGCGATCGCCGGCACGGCCGGAAGCGCGGGGCTGCGCTGCCGCGTCATTACGGCGAGCGCGCGCAACCGCCCCTCGCGCACCGGCGCCAGCACCGCCGGCAGCGTGAGAACGGCGTAGTGCACCCCCCCGAGCGCCATCTCGACAAAAGTGTCCGTCAGCCTCCTGAACGGCACGTGCACCGCATCGATACCGGGCGCGCGCGTGAATACTTCGCCGGCAAGATGTGACGCCGACCCGATGCCGAGGGAAGCGTAGTTGAGCTCGCCGACGCGCACGCGCGCGTATGAGACGAACTGGGATGCCGTGCGCACCGGGATCGCTGGCGTCACCACCAGCACGTTGGTGATGGATGCGACGTGCGCAACGCCGACGATGTCGGCCAGAGCCTCGTACGGCGCCTCGTCCCGCAGGAGCTCGGTGATGATGCGCGTAACACCGACCATGCCCAACGTGTACCCGTCGGCATTCGCTCGCGACACCAGGGTGTTGCCGATCAGCCCACCCGCGCCCGAACGGTTCTCGATGACGACTCTCTGCCGATAGAAGGCTTCCAGCTCGTCGCCCAGCGAGCGAGCGAAGAAGTCGTCCGCTGTGCCCGGAGAGGATGCGACGACGATGCGGATGGGCCTGACAGGGAAGTCGACGAACGCAGACGACGGGTCGGCGATGCACGGGACCGCGCCCAGGAACACAGCCGCGCACATCGCGGCCCGCAGCGCACCGTTCACCATCAACCGCAGAAAATGGATTGCAGCCATCCTCCCCCCGACCGGGCCACGATAGCGCGCGGGGGAGTCGGGAGCAAGCCCGCCCGAGGGGACGGAAACCGGTGATGAGTCGTCGTGATGGGAAATGGTGATGTGTACTGGTGATGGATAGGGGTGATAAGAAGCGGGTTGTACATCACCCTCTTACGTCACCACTTTTCATCACCATCTTTCATCACCATTCTCTTCCTTGGCGTCTTGGCGGTTCAGCTCTTGTTCTCCCTCGTGTCCTTGGTGTCTTGGCGGTAAGGCTTTTCTCACTCCATCGTCCGAACATCCGGCCCGACGACGACCTCCATCTCGGTGAGCTCCACCACCTCGCGCGGTGTGAACCCCGGCGCCACCTCGTCGAGGACGAACTGGCCGTCGTGCCAGCGCAGCAGCGCGAGATCGGTCACGATGTAATTGACACAGCCCTTCCCCGTCAGGGGGTAGGTGCATTTTCGCCGCAGTTTCGGGCGGCCCTTGCTGTCGCAGTGCTCCATGACGATGACTAACTCGCCCTGCCCCGAGAGCAGGTCCATCGCGCCGCCGATGCCGCCCCGCTTCGCGTCGGCCGTGCTCCAGTTGGCGAGGCTGCCGGACTGATCGACCTCGTAGGCGCCGAGGATCACGGTGTCGATCCGGCCGCCGCGCGCCATCTCGAACGAGGTGACGCTGTCGAAGAACGAAGCGCCGGGCTTGAGCGACACAAACTGGCCGGCGGCGTTGTAGATGTCCGGATCGATGTCTTTGTCGCCGGTCACCATCTCGCCGTAGCCGAGGACGCCGTTCTCGGCGTGCAAAATCACGTCGCGCTTCTGCAGATAGTTCGAAACCATGGTCGGAATGCCCACGCCGAGGTTCACGTATGTGCCGTCCTTGACAAGCGCGGCAGCGCGCTCCGCAATGCCGGCCCGCGTCAGCCCCGGCTTGCCGTTGTAGAGGCGCGGCTTGTCCGACGGGCGCCGCTCGGGCCGGCGCCAGGCCTTGCCGTCGTCGGTCTGCGTGGTTTTCACGACGCGCGACACGAATATTCCCGGAAGATTGATGAGCTCCGGCGGGATCGCGCCGGGCTCCACGATCTCGTCCACCTCCACGATCGCGACGCGAGCCGCCTTGGCGAAGCTGGGGTTGAAGTTCAGGCTGCCGCCACGGAACTGGACGTTGCCCAGGCGATCGGCGCGAGACCCCCTTAGAAATGCGTAGTCCACGCGTATGGCCTGCTCGAGAACGTGTGGCTTGCCATCGAATTCGCGGATTTCCCTGCCCTCGGCAAGGGCGGTGCCAACGCTGGTCGGCGAATAGAACGCCGGTATCCCCGCACCGCCCGCGCGACACCGCTCGACGAGGATGCCCTGGGGCACCAGCTCCACTTGCAGCTCCCCGGCGGCGATCTGGTCCTCGCTTGCGGTGGGTGTGCCCGGCCGCACGGAAAAGGCTGCGATCAGCTTCTTCACCTGCTTGTTCTCGGCGAGGATCTGGCCGCGCAGCGCTCCTGGGTCGCCCAGGGAGTTGCATACGAGGCAGAGATTTTTCGTGCCCTTGTCGCGCAAGGCGAGTATCAGGCTTGTTGCGAAACGGTGTCCCACGCTGAAACCGGCGATCGAGATCGTTGCTCCGTCACCAATGTCCGCGATGGCTTGCGCCGGCGATGCGAAAACCTTGTTCATAGCAGCTCTCTCCAACTGGATCCGGGGTGGCGCCCCACATGATAAATGGTGACAGACCCTTCTGCTCCTTGGCGAGCCTTAGTGGTCGGTCCTTAACTACTCTGCTCCCGTCCGCCCAGCGGAAGCGGCAAGACGGTGGCGAACAAAAAAGCCCGCATCGCTGCAGGCCTTTGAATCTTCCGCGCCCCAAGGGTCAGGGCCGTCAGTCGTCGCCCAGGTTACTGCATCCCACGCGACGCCGGCGTTTGCCCTCCTTGAACCCCCAGCGTGCCGCCGGTGCCGAGCCCGCCCTCGACTGACTGCGCCCGGTAGTTCTTGACCGCTTTCACCATCTGGTTGTACGCATCGGCGAACGCGCCGGCGATCACTTTGCCTTCAGGAGTGTTGGTGTAGCCGCCAAGGCCGCCACCACCACTGCCGCCGAATACTCCGCCCCAGGCGCCGAAGTCCGTCTTGGACGCGGCGCCCTCGGCTGCTGCGAGCTGGACTCCCGAACGGTTGTCAACGAGGGTCAAGGTGGTTGATGCTTCCTTGAACTTCAGGCTGCCCGCAACCGCGCCGAACACGGCGCCCGCCGAGCCGAACAGGCCGTGTGCGATACCACCCAATGCGCCGCCCATGCCGCCCGAGTCACGGCTGCTGAAAGTGATCATCGGATTCATCGTGTAGTCTGCCGCCACAAGCTGCCCCTTGCCGAAGTTGCTGCCTTGCCGCATTTCCCCGGACTGCTCGAGCGCTCGCTCCTGCATCATGTTCTGCATCGCCCGGCCGCGCTCGACCACCACAAAGCAGTTCGACTGCTGGATCAGGA
>JAOTTL010000255.1:0-4343 GCA_029864385.1 Betaproteobacteria bacterium
TCGTGACGGCCCTGGCGCGGATGAAGAGCTATCACGACTACGGCATGTTCACGCCGATCCAGGTGGCCTCCATCATCGCGCTCGAAGGACCGCAGGACTGCGTGGAGGCCGTGCGCCGGGTTTACCTGGGCAGGCGCGATGTGCTGTGCAGCGGGCTCAAGTCGGTCGGCTGGGACGTCGAGATTCCCAAGGCGACGATGTATGTCTGGGCGCCCATTCCGGCGGGATATGGTGGCATGCGTTCGCTAGAGCTCTCGAAGAAGCTGCTCGCGGATGCCAAGATCGCAGTAGCACCGGGCGTGGGTTTCGGGCAGTACGGCGACGATCATGTGCGCTTCGCCTTGATCGAGAACGAGGCCCGAACGCGCCAGGCGCTCAGAGGCATCAAGGAAATGTTCAGAAAGGATGGGCTGATCGAATGAAGCTCCCCGCGCTCAAGCCCGTCAACGTGGGGCTGCTCGGTATTGGAACGGTGGGCGGCGGCACTTTCGTCGTGCTCGCGCGCAACCAGGAGGAAATCGCGCGGCGCGTCGGCTGCGCGATCACGATGAAGATGGTTGCGGACAAGGAAGTCGACAAGGCGCGGCAGCTGGTTGGAGAGCGCGCCATCGTCACGGCCGACGCCTACGAGGTCGTCAATCATCCGGAGATCGACATCGTGGTCGAGCTGATCGGAGGCACCAAGGTGGCGAAGGATCTCATTCTGAAGGCCATCGCCAACGGCAAGCACGTTGTGACGGCAAACAAGGCGCTGTTGGCCCAGCACGGCAACGAAATATTCGCCGCCGCGCAGAAGGAAGACCTGATGGTGGCGTTCGAGGCGGCCGTCGGTGGCGGCATTCCGATCATCAAGTCGCTGCGCGAGGGACTGACCGCGAATCGCATCGAGTGGATTGTGGGCATCATCAATGGCACCAGCAACTTTATCCTGTCCGAAATGCGCGAGAAGGGCGCGAGTTTCGCGGACGCGCTCGGCGCGGCGCAGCGGCTGGGATACGCCGAGGCCGACCCCACCTTCGACGTTGAAGGTTTCGATGCGGCGCACAAACTGACGATCATGTCCGCGATCGGGTTCGGCATTCCGATGCAGTTCACGGCGGCCTATACCGAAGGCATATCGAAGCTGACCCGGGAGGACATTCGCTACGCAGACGAGCTCGGCTACCGTATCAAGCTACTTGGCATTGCCAAGCGCAGGAGCAAGGGCATCGAGCTGCGGGTACATCCGACCCTGATCCCGACGCGGCGGCTGATCGCAAACGTCGAGGGGGTCATGAATGCGATCCTGGTGAAGGGCGACGCCGTCGGGCAGACGATGTATTACGGGGCGGGGGCGGGCGCGGAGCCAACCGCGTCGGCCGTGGTCGCCGACCTCGTCGACGTGGCGCGGATGCTGAGGGCCGACCCGGAGCACCGCGTGCCGCATCTCGCGTTCCAGCCGGACCAGCTTTCAAAGATCCCGGTGTTGCCCATGGGCGAAGTAGAGACGGCCTATTATCTGCGCTTGCGCGTGCTCGATCGCCCGGGAGTGCTGGCCGATATCACGCGGATCCTGGCTGACCTGCATATCTCGATCGAGGCGATGGTGCAGAAGGAGCCGCACGAGGGCGAGGAACAGGTGGACATCATCATGCTTACGCACCTGACGGTCGAGAAGAACGTCGACGCGGCGCTCAAGAAGATCGAGGGGTTGCCGGTCGTAATGGGCGCCGTGATCCGCATCCGGCTTGAACAACTTAATTAGCCACAGAGAGCACAGAGAACACCGAGATCGGCGAGACCGTCGCAACATTCGACGATGGTTTTTTTGAAGATAACTAGGGGGTTGTGGCCGCTCCACTGCAACCCGTGCCATGTGGTATTTGATTCATTATCTGTTTTTGGTTTTCCTCTGTGATCTCTGTGTTCTCTGTGGCTGAATATTGATGTCTCACTACACGGGTCTTATAGACAAGTACCGCGAGCGCCTGCCGGTCACTAATGGCACCGCGCCGGTGTCGCTGTGCGAGGGGGCGACGCCGCTCATCGAGCTCAAGAACCTGCCGCGCTTCCTGCGCAGAAATGTCCGGCTTTACGCCAAATTTGAAGGGTTGAACCCCACCGGCTCGTTCAAGGACCGCGGCATGACGATGGCGGTGACCAAAGCGGTTGAGGGTGGGGCCCGAGCGATAATTTGCGCTTCGACGGGCAATACATCAGCCTCCGCAGCGGCCTACGCCGCACGCGCAGAAATCACATGTTTTGTGCTCATCCCGGAAGGCAAGATTGCGCTCGGGAAGCTCTCGCAGGCCATGATGCATGGTTCCGTCGTGATCCAGATTCGCGGCAACTTCGATGACGGCATGCGGCTGGTGCAGGAGGTGTCGAAGACGCTCCCGCTCAACGTCGTGAACTCGATCAATCCCTACCGGCTGCAGGGGCAGAAGACGATCGCGTTCGAGGTGATCGAGGCGCTGGGCGACGCGCCGGACTACCACGCGCTCCCGGTCGGCAATGCCGGAAATATCACGGCGCACTGGATCGGCTATTCGGAGGCGGCTTGTGAGAACACCCAAGCGTGTGCCTTTTGCAACGGAAAATGCAATTATCAGAAACAAAAAATGGCGAAGCGCCGACCCATCATGCTGGGCTACCAGGCCTCCGGCGCCGCGCCGATCGTGCGCGGGCGGCCGGTGGAGAACCCGGAGACCATCGCGACCGCGATTCGCATCGGCAACCCGGTGTCATGGCAGCAGGCTGTCACGGCAAGCCACGAGTCCGGCGGCTGGTTCAACGAGTGCTCGGATGAGGAGATCCTGCACGTGCAGAAGCTCCTGGCACAGGCGGAGGGAATTTTTTGCGAGCCGGCGGCAGCCACTGGTGTTGCTGGTGTGCTGAAGGATCTCGAACTCGGGCGCATCGGAGACGGGAGCACCATCGTCTGCACGCTCACCGGCCATGGCCTAAAGGACCCCGACACGGCGATCGCGCAGAGTGCGAAACCGCTCACCGTGGATGCGGAGCTGTCGGCGATCGAGCGCGTGATCCGCGAACATCTTAAAGGCTTGTAGCCACAGAGAGCACAGAGAGCACAGAGAAAGAAAATATCAAAACTTCAAATCAATCGACGGCTCAGAACAGGTTGGTGGGGATATTCGTCCGCAGCACCGGAAACCAATCCCCGATCAGCGACTGCGGCCACGGCACGAAGAGTACCTGGTGGAACAACACATAGCAAAACACCCACACCGCAATCGCCACGGCGAAGGTCCGCGCCCAACTCCGCTCGCCCAGGAACCACATGAAGCCGACCAGGACGAAAAACATCGCTGGCAGCAGGCCGATCACGGCCGCGAGACCGAACGCGAGCAGCAGCCAGGCAAAGTAGGTCACCGCCCGCCACAGGATCACCTGCGGGGATAGATCGCCGAAGTCCACTACGATGTCGAAATGCACGTCCGATTGGCCCGCCCGCTGCTCCGCCGTCTGCCCCGATCCGTCACGCATGGCTGCCCGGCGCGCACCGGCGCGGTAAAACAGCGTGAGCACGACGTAGAGGGTGAGCAGGGCAACCGCTGTCCAGCCGACGACCTGCGGCACCAGCTTGGCGCCGAACGCCCAGCCAGAAGAGATCACCAGCGCGGCGATGAATACCCCGAGAAGGGCTAGCGTGAACAGGAGATCCGCATTCAGGTTCTGTGGCTGGAAGCCGATAGCCCCCTTCTCGCTTGCGGCGCCCGACTTGTAGTGCGCGCGGAGCTTGCGCACGAGCGGGCCGAGAATGCCGAAGACCGTGATCGCGATCATGACGACCACGACCGGCCGCTCCCACAGCCAGGCCGTGCCGTAGCGTTCGACCGAGATGAACATGTAGCGCTCGACCAGGGCGCCCAGCACGAACCCGAGAATGAGCGGCGGACGCGGCCAGCGCAGCCGCTTCATGATGAAGCCGAGCATACCGAAAATCAGCAGGAAATAGAGGTCGCCCCACTGCTGCGAGCCTTGGTAGGCGCCGACGAAGACGACGACGATCACGACCGGCGCGAGAATGCTGATGCGCAGCAGCGCGACCTTCGCCAGCTGCTTCGCGAACGCGAAGCAGATACCTGCCCCGAAGATATTCGCGAGCGCGACGCTCCATACCATCGTGTAAGTGATATCGAGGTGCGTGGTCAGCATGTCCGGCCCGGGAACGAGGCCGTGGATCAGGAAGGCCCCCAGGATCAAGGCCATCGACGCGCTGCCGGGAACCCCGAAGGCGATCGTTGGCACCAGCGCACCGCCTTCCTTCGCGTTGTTGGCGCTCTCGGAAGCGATCACGCCGCGCACGTCGCCCGTGCCGAACGTTTTCTCCGCGTCCTTCT
>JAOTTL010000256.1:0-4341 GCA_029864385.1 Betaproteobacteria bacterium
CGAGCGTTACGTGCGGGAGTGGTTGGGAGCGATGGTCACCGGCAAGGTCGTCGACTACCGGCCGTCGGATCAAACCTACAAGCTTCCCCCCGAGCACGGGCAGTGGCTCACGCGGAAGGCGACGCCCGAGAACCTGGCGGTAACGTCGCAATGGATCAGCGTGCTGGGCTGCGTCGAATCGCAGATCGTCGACAAATTCAAGAACGGGGGCGGCGTGTCCTACGACTGCTACCACCGCTTCCACGAGACGATGGCGGAAGAGAGCGCCCAGACGGTCGTCGCCGCGCTGCACGAGCACATCCTCCCCCTGTCCCAGGGGCTGTCCGAGCGGCTCGAGCAGGGGACCAAGGTGCTGGACGTCGGGTGCGGATCCGGCCGCGCCGCTTGTGCGCTGGCCAAGGCGTTCCCCAAGAGCTCATTCACCGGCTACGACCTGTGCGAGGAAGCCATCGTTTCCGCCAACGCCATGGCGAATGAACTCGAGCTCACCAACGTCAACTTCGTCACTCGTGACATCACGCATCTCGACGAGCCCGAGAGCTACGACGTGGTGACGGCCTTCGACATCGTGCACGATCAGAAAGACCCCGTTTCGGTGCTGGCCAACATCCACTCGGTACTCAAGTCGGGCGGGACCTTCCTGATGCAGGACATCGCGGGGTCGAGCTACCTCGAGAAGAACCTCGACCATCCGATCGGCACCTTCGGCTACACCGTCTCCACCATGCACTGCATGACCGTTTCCCTGGCGCAAGGCGGCGCGGGCCTGGGAACAATGTGGGGCGAGGAGCTGGCCGAGCAGATGCTGAAGGACGCCGGCTTCACCGGCTTGAGCAAGCACAAGCTCGATCACGACTTCATCAACGTCTACTACGTGATGACGAAATAGGGCACGGGAAGCGGTACCTGTCCCCTCGACCGCGATGCTGCCGTACTTTCCGACGGCTCCGAATCGCTGGTGGATGCCGCGCCGGCGGCACCACCGGCGAAACGCTCTCGCCGTGAACTGCACACCGCAATCGGTGATCAGATGTCGGGGGCACGTTCTCGCGCCGCGACTCGCGCCGTCGAGGAACGACCGAATCTGTGCGGACGACGGCTGCTTGTCGTAGGCAGCCAGGCCCATGACCCGCCGCGAGTAGTGATCGACGGCGACAGCCACCCACCAGCAGAACGGCCAGCGTTGCGGCATGGCCCAGGGCAGCCACGAAGTCCACAACCCGGCCCCGGTCGGCACGGTGGTCAGGTCGACGTGCCAGACGTGGTTCGGATGCCTGGCGCGGAACCGGCGGGAGGACAACGCGACGGCAGGCAGCGGAGGGAGCGAGTCATTCCGCAACATCCTGGCGATCGTAGTGGTACCGAGATGAAGACCCGCTCGACACAGCACCTGGGCAATCCTCGCTTTGCCCCCGCGCACCTGGTCGACAACGTGCTCCCCGAGGTCCCGGTGCGCCAATGGGTGCTGACGCTCCCGTTCCCGTTGCGCTACCGGATGGCCTTCGATACCTCGCTGACCGCCGAGGTGGCGCGCGAGCTGGTCCGCGCGGTGTTCGGCTCGCTGCGCCGGCGCGCGCGGCGCGGCGCGCGCTTGCGCTACCCGCGATGCGGCGCCGTCACATTCGTTCAGCGCTTCGGCGACGCCCTCAACCTCAACGTGCACTTCCACACGCTCACCCTCGAGGCCGTCTACGAGCGCGCGGACAAGAGCGGTTTGATCTGCAGAACCGATCTGGCTCCGCTCGAGGAGCAAGATGTACAACACGTCGCTCAGCGCATCGCGCGACGACTCGCTCGCGTGCTAAAGCGCCGCGGGCTCGGTCACGATGCCGATCCATCGACCGCTGACCCGCTGCTCGCAGACCAGCCGCTTCTCGCCTCGCTCTGCGCCGCTTCTGTGCAGGGACGCGTTGCCACAGGCGACCGCGCGGGCCAGCCGGTTCAGCGTCTGGGCGACCGGGTCGATGCCGACGACTTACCGCCCGCGACCGACCCGCTGTGCGCGCAGGTCGCCGGCGTCAACGTTCACGCGGCGGTCTGCGTGCCCGCGCGCGACCGTGCACGCCTCGAGCGCCTGTGCCGCTACACCGCGCGCCCACCGCTGGCGACCGAGCGCCTTTCTCTGCTTCCCGATGGACGTCTCTCCTATCAGCTCAAGCGCCGCTGGCGTGACGGCACGACCCACATGCTCTTCGAGCCGCTCGAGCTGATCGCGAGGCTCGCCCCACTCGTCCCCCCGCCACGCTTCCATCGCCTGCGTTACCACGGCGTGCTCGCACCCGCGGCCGGCTGGCGAAGCCAGGTCGTCCCCGCGCCCGCTGCGCGGGAGTCCCGGCACTTGTCTGTCCGCACCGTGCCGCGGACCGCGCGACTCGAGACCATCTACTCGCAGCCCCGAGCGGATCACGGCCGTCCAGGCCGCCACGGATCCTGTCGAGCCGCAGCCGCAGCCGAACGCCCCGCTCGGCCCCCCGCATCCCGACGCGCGTTCGCCCCGCTACTCCTGGGCCGAGCTGATGCGCCGCGTGTTCGAGATCGACGTGCTCTAAGCCCTTCGCTGCCAGGCGCGCATGCGCATCATCGCCCAGATCCATCCCCCTACGGCCACCCGGGCCATCCTCGAGTGCCTCGGCCTGCCCACCCGGGCGCCCCCCGTCGCCCCCGCGCGAATCGACGACTCACCCCGGATTTCCGGACTGGCTGTCTAGCTAGTCGGCACCCACGAGTCAGCCATCACGGCCGACACGCGAAAGGTGTGTCCCAGCAGACGGCCAGAGCTGCCAATGCCCAGTGCCAGAGCTGCCAATGCCCGGTTCCGCCTGCTCAAACCCTCAGGCGCGGATCCTCACCAACCCCCGACTCGTGCCCGGCCTTGACGCTGTATATTGACGATCGTTCGATTGACCCTTTGAATCTCTTATGCGCTGGCTGCTGTTCGAATGGCGAGAAGTGCCCAAACTGGTCCCGGCAGCTTACAGCGGGCCACTACGGCACGCTCGCACGAAACAGAACGAGGATCTCGCGACCGGAGTCGCTTTGTTTTCTCGTCGGCGGGGAGTTCTCGAAGTGAACAATGGTCGCGCTTTCTCGGGCCGATTCGCAGTCTTGCTCAAGACCATTCTTGGTACATGCATCGTACTGGGAATTGCCTGCGGCTGGTTCGGCACCATGTTTCGTCCAGAATTCGAATTCGGTATCACGAAGGTGGCGGTCGAAACAGGAGCAGGCGAGGATGTCTCCTCGTATGTTGGCGGCGAGACACGAGGGTTAGATTATGAGGACGATTGGCTGGCATGGAGCTGGTCAATCAACCATGAAACGATGGTAGTGGATCTTACGAACAGGAGTCCACTTACTCTGCACGTTGACTGGATACGAGGGGGACTGAGGACAATCGATGCAAGGCAGCGCAGCGTTGCGGGTCGACAATCCACCACGATGATCCGGTCAGGAGAGAAGATTGGGGAGGTTCTCTATCCAGGCGACTACGCGCTGCCCGATACGGTAGACCGAAGGGCGTTACCAGTTGATTGGATTGTGCCGATGATGCCGGGCATAGCAACAACTGATCGACAGCGTGCGGAGCGATTCGGGCGCGAGCAGATCGGCAAGTCGCTCGTAGTGAGGGTGCCCGTGACCTCGGGTGAGGAGACGCGCGACTACATCTTCACAGTCTCAGTGCAAGACTATCGTGTTGAGCAGATCGTCGGAAGCTGAGAACCATGGGGAAGCCAACTGAGCTCGAATATCGCATGGAAACCGGCGGACAGTTGCGCGGCACCATCGGCTCGCAAACCGCTCCCGCAGCAGTTTCGGGCGCATGAACTTTACTGCCGGTACAACTCGACCGAAGCGATGCGCTGCGACTGCATGGGTCAGCGATGTAAGGGTTGGAGTTGCACGCGCAGTTCGCACCCACTACTTGCCGACGTTGAATAGATTCGGTTTCAAGACTCGCGGGACGCCGCGTGGCGCGGTATCCCGGTGCATTAGAATGGATTTGAGACCGCTCCTAGCGGTTCACAGCGTGCTTGGCGCCGTCTTCCTTCTCATTGCGCCAAGCGCTGCGAGCCCTACCGCCACCGCATCAAACATGTTCGAGTGATAGCGCGCTTTCCACTTGCGGTCCTGGCCGATGTACACCGTGAGTTCCGGGTAGCGCGTGACGACGGCCCGGGCGACCTCCCACTTGCGCGCCCGGCCGTTTCCGGTCACCGCGCGCTTGACCGTGCTCGGCGCGAAGCTGACGAATTGGATGCGCTGCCGCTTGGCGATAGCATGAATCTCGTCGACAAGGACATTCAAGAGTGCGGTGTTGCGGTTATTGGCGAAGAACGCCTT
>JAOTTL010000257.1:0-4329 GCA_029864385.1 Betaproteobacteria bacterium
CAGTAGCTGCCTGTCCTTCTCGAAGACTCCTAAACGTTCAAATCGCTGACGTTTCGCAGCGGTAAAGCGTATCGTCACGGGGCCGATTTTGGCCATATCAACTGGAGCCTTCGCCTGTAGTAGGCGAAATCTAAGACTGTGCCGCAGAGGGCAACTGGAACAGGCCGTGGCGGTGGGACCTTCACCGCAATGCATGCAACGGCCGTCTCAGTTGGTGCCCGCTCGGCTAGCTACGGGACAATGCGGCTTGGGACTTTTTGGGACAGTTGGCGGGGAAAATTTGTCACACAGAGTTATTGTTAGATATTGCTAGAAATTACAAGACGCTGTTTTAACGGGAGTCGCGCTGTAAGTCATTGTTCTGCTTGAAGGCATTTTCGCCCTGCAAAGCCGTGTACGCCGGTTCGATTCCGACCCCCGCCTCCAGTATTTTCAATGAGTTACAGTGATAAGTAGATATTGTGCCCCGCAATAATTCGCGTCGCGGATTTTCGGCTGCCGGCGGGTACCGAATCTGGCGCGATGCGCGCATATTGGCCTTGGCGGGGGCAATCGTCGGGATAGTCTCAGAGGTCCTGAGGTTGGGATTGGTCGACCTTCTTGAGGAATCACGCGAAGGCTGATCTAGCGTGTGACCAACAGAGGACGTTGTCATAGCGCGCTGGGTCTTGGCGTACCGGATCCTCCGCAAGAGCCGGTGGTATTCCCGAGGTCCAAATCCCGACATCGATTGGCGGCGAGTGCGCTAGTGCTTGCGAAATCGGTGCTGGGTGGGCTTCATCATGAGTACGCACTGATCCCGGCACCGACAAGTGCGTAGTCGGGTGATCGAAAACTAGCCGAAAAATGCGCTACGCGAATTATTGTGGACCAAAGGGCCGAATCGATTCTCCTATCTGTGCATCTCTCGTATCTCTCAATCCCGTCTCACAGTGTGGTCGCTGGCCGTGCGAGCGCCGTAGCGTTAAATTGCGTGACCCGGGCCGCGCCCGGCGCCTTCCATCGGCAACATTCCAGAGAGGGGAAATTCGATGATCTACGAAATCAGGACTTATCACGTCAAGCCGCACTCGTTACCCGAGGTCGAAAAGCGCTTCGGCGAGGCTTATGAGAAGCGCAAGAAGTATTCGGAACTGGCCGCTTTCTGGCACACCGAGATCGGGCCGCTTAACCAGATCATCCACGTCTGGGGCTACAAGGACGTCGCCGAGCGCGACAAGGTCCGTGCCGCCGCGGTAAAGGACGGCGTCTGGCCCCCGAAAATCGGCGAATTCATCCAGACCCAGCAATCGGACATCCTGATCCCCTTCGCTTTCGCGCCTGAAATCAAGCCCGGCAAGGTGGGTCCCTACTTCGAGATCCGCACCTATACCTACATGGGTGGAGAACTCCCGGTCATCCAGAAGACCTGGGAAGCGGCCCTGCCGGGGAGACTGAAGGTGAGCCCGATCGTCACCTGCGGCTATACCGATATCGGCGCGATTTCTAAGTTCATCCACATCTGGCCGTACGCCACGCTCGATGACCGCGTGCGCATCCGCAACGAGCTGCGCGCGGGCGGCAACTGGCCGCCCTCGGCGCTCGCCGAGAAGAGCGGCGGCCGCGGCTATCACCTGCACTTCCAGGAAAACAAGATCGTGATGCCCTCGGCGTTCTCGCCGCTGCAGTGAGGAATGCGTGCCGCCTGATCGTTGATTGGTGACCGGTAACGGCGCGGAGAATGCCGTGTCAATCGAGTCTAAAACGCCGCCCGCGGGCGGCGTTTTCTTGCTCTAGCGCGCTTCTCCTGCCACGCCATAGCTGGGACGCAGCCGCCGTTGCAGGCATGGGCAATCTCGCCTGCAAAATGCCTGCATGCACAGTGCATCGACACCCCAGGATCGGCGGCTAAGCCCCTACCCCGATTGAGTGCGCGAAATGGGCCGGATGAATTTTGCTATCCGTTATTCATGGGCCGACCCCCTGCAACCCAGCATACCCTAACGCTGCGGCTCTGGCGTAGTGGATCTAGAATGCTCGTCATGACCGATATGACTGGACGTACCTGCGTTGTTACCGGCGCGACGCGCGGCATCGGCCGCCCCACGGCCGAAGCGCTCGCCAGAATGGGCGCCACGGTCGTGGTCCATGGGCGCGATTCCGCGGCCGTCGGCGCAGTCTGCCGCGAGCTCACCCGGTCCTCCGGCAACTCGAGAGTCACCGGCGTCGTTGCGGACCTGAGCTCGCTGGCCGACGTGCGCCGGCTCGCGCGGGAGATCGCCGCGCGGCACGAGCGGCTCGACGTGCTCGTCAACAACGCGGGTCTCGGGGCAATACGGCGCAACACGACCGCGGACGGCTATGAGTGGGTGTTCGCGGTCAACCATCTCGCGCCATTTCTGCTCACGAATCTGCTGCTCGAGCAGCTTGCAGCGAGCGCGCCGGCGCGCGTCGTCACGGTGTCATCGATGGCCTACCGGCGCGCGGTGCTCGATCTCGACGACCCGAACTGGGAGCGGCGCAAGTACAACGGCCTGCAGGCTTATGGCGCATCGAAGCTCGCAAACATCCTGTTCACGATCGAGCTGGCGCGCCGCCTCGAAGGCCGCGGCGTGACCGCTAACTGCCTGCACCCCGGCGGCGTCGCGACGAACATCTTCAACAATATGGGCTTCTTCGGCCGCGCGTTCAGCGTGCTCGCGCGGCCGCTGCTGTTGTCAGCCACCGCAGGTGCCGCGACATCAGTCTATCTCGCCTCATCGCCCGAGGTCGCCAACGTCAGCGCTAAGTTCTTCGACAAGTGCAAAGAGACCGCGCTCACGCCGGCGGCGCAAGACAGGGCCGCGGCGCAGCGGCTCTGGGAGATCAGCGAGCGGCTGACCGCGCTCGGGCAGTGACGCCGATCTGCCGCGCGCGGCCGCGGATTGCACCGGCGAGGTCCTTGCCAGGCAATCGCGACCGCGAAACTTGCAGAAGTAAGTTGGCGCGCCGCCTCAACGGCGGCGGGCCCAACCTCCGCGCGCCGACCGACGCACTCGCGCCGTTCGCCGCGACGGCAAGGCTGCTCAGCTAGATCGATCCCATCGGCCCGGGATAGCTGACTTCCTCGAGCTTGCCCGTGTGCACGGCGAATTGATACTCACGCTGCCGCTGGCAGCGCATAGAGACCAAGACACGCCGTCTGCCACCGAAAGCGGTTCAGGTCTGCTGGTTGCACGCGCGATCCCCCATCGATTTCGAATGTCGTAGCACCGTCGATTCCGCTGTGAACACGTTCGTGGTTGTAGTCGTTCCGAAACGCGGATAGCTTGTTCTCGAGATCGACCGAGTTGCAGAACAGTACGTGGCCTAGAAACTTTCTCCGGGTTGTCCCGATGAACCGTTCCACAAAGGGATGGGATGTCGGGGTATACGGAACCGTTTTCAGTTCGTCGACTTCTAGAACCCGAAGATTCGCTTTCCAGCGATGGCACTCGAACAGCGGGTCGTGATCGGAGCTGAGGTGGGAAGGGGCGCCGTGCGTGGCGATGGCGTGATTAAACATTCGGCACAGCGCTACGCCATCGACCACCCCGGCCTGAACGCCGAAGCCGATGATACGTCGAGTGAACTGATCCATCACAACGAGGACCCAGTGCGTCCTCAGTATGATCGATTCACAGCGAAAGAGGTCAACGCTCCAAAGACTATCCTTCATGTGGCCGATGAACGTCAGCCAAGAAGGGCCTCCGGGTCCAGGCTCCGGTCGATAGTGTTTGGCCAGCACACGGCGAACGACGTCCTTGTCCATCTCGACGCCGAAGGTCCTGGCGATGATCAGCGCGATCCGCGGGCAACCAAAGCGTAGATTGCGTCGCTTGAGCTCCACGATCACGCGGACGATCTCGTCTGAGGGGCCCTTGGGTCCCGGCTTTCGGTGTCCCGAGGAGGAGAACAGCGCACGGTACTTGCTACGCACCAGGCACTGGTGAAACGCGAGCAGGGTTGTCGCACGAAGGGCCACCGCGACTTTGTGGAATCTGGCAGGACGAAGGAATAGCGAGCAGAAGCCGAGCAGAATGCGATCGCGCGGCGCGAGATTCGGAGCGCGCTGTCGGGAGCGGTTGAGAATGAGGAGCTGCTGCTTGATGAGCAGATTCTCGGCAACGAGGGCCTTGGCACCACCAGGACTGAGGAGCCGGGCGACGGCAGTCAAAAGGTGGATGAGGAGTATCACGAGATTTTTTTTGGCCCGAGATTAGGTCGCCGATTCCACCGGGGCAAGATTGCGAAGTTGCTGATTTCTCGCCAATATAGCAATTCGCCACGGACAGGCCGCGAGCCGCCGTGCCATGGAAAACCGTGCGTGCG
>JAOTTL010000258.1:0-4279 GCA_029864385.1 Betaproteobacteria bacterium
CACCCGGATGAAGATGAGGACGGCAACGGCAAACACGAGCAGCAGAATGATGATCCCGAACTGCCACAACGGCGCGCACTCGCCCGACGGCAACTGGTCGCCCAGGCAAGAGCCCACGTACTGCCAGATGAACTGAAAGTTGCCCACGCAGCGGTCGTCCCCCGCTAGTAGGCGGCGGCAGGCTGCAGCAGCATTGCCGCCCGCACCTTCGCCTTGAACTCGTCCACCGTCATCACCCAGGAGATTGAGCGCGACATGAGCTCTAGCGCCATCCAATGGTGATCGAGCCCGCGCATGCTGGCGACGCAGTCGGAGATTACCACGGGCCGGTAGCCCCGGTTCTGCGCCGAGAAAGCCGTCGAGTAGACGCAGGTGTCCGTATTGATGCCCGTGATGACGACCGTCTCGGCCTTGAAGGTCCGGCCGACGAGCGTATCGAGATCGGTTCCAAGAAACGCGTCCATCGAGCGCTTGGTGGTCACGTGAATGTCCCCCGGCTCGACCAGTTCCGCGGGGATCTCGGCGGCCGCGGTGCCGTCAATCCGGTCCGGGCCTTTGCGCGCCTCAGCCTGCGCGTTCTGGGAGAGCCGCGCCTGCCGGCTCGCTTCAGTCATCACGCCGGTGACGAAAAAGCCGCGCTCGACTTCCGCCGGGCGCCGTTTGACGTAGGCGTGGATCACCGGCAGGCCTTCCGCCCGGGCGAACGCGAGCAGCTTCGTCGCGTGACCGATGACCCGTTTCGACTCGTCGGGCGCGACCGGAGAGGTGGCGACTTTCATGTCGAGGTACTCGTTTTGCATGTCCACGGTCAGAACGACGGTCCGGCGCAGGTCGATCCTGAGCAGCTCGTTCATTCGACGCTGGTAATCGGAACGGTCCCTGATCTCGACCGGTGGTTTCATTCAAACCTCTCGATTGTCGTAGGGCATGACTCGTGACTGCTGACTCGTGCCGAGCCTCTTCGCTGCTGGTAACACCCCGCTGCGCCGGCCGAGTCCCGGCTATCTGGGCTAAGTGTACACTACCGTCGCATCATTCCCCGGCCCGGCAATCCTGGTCGAGGAACAAATGCATCTTGCGGTCGCGGCGCGGGCCGCCTCCAGGATGCGATAGGGACTATGCGATGGCGGATTTGAGAAGGATACGCTGGGACCGGTTTCCCGCCCGGCCGAAGCACCACGACCGCGTGTCGAAGAATTTCTGGTTTGGCGAGCTTATGCGCTCCGACCTCGCCGACCGGCTCGGCATACGCAATTCGTTCACAAGTGTGAAGCATGTGCGCGCGGCCGTTTACCTGTGCCGCAGCGTGCTACAGCCGATGCGCGATGAATTCGGGGTGTTCTCGCCCAACAGCGTGTACCGGTGTCAGGTGCTCGAGCGCGCGCTCAAGAAAAAGCCGCCCAGCTGGTCCAGCAGCAGCCAGCACACCGCCGGGGAAGCATGCGATGTGACCATTCCGGGCGTCGCGACGCTGGAACTCGCGCGGTGGGTGGCAAGAAACCTCGAGTTCGACCAGTTGATCTGCGAGTGCTACGACCCGGCCAAGGGACCCAGCTCCGGCTGGGTCCATGTGTCACTGCGACCCCCAGGCCCCAAAGAGAACCGCCGCCAGCTTCTGAGCTACATCTTCGACCACGATCGCCGCGGTTACGTCTACGTGGACGGGCTGCGGGCTATGGCCTGAAGTTAGATGATGCGTGATGGGTGATGGGTGATGGGTGATGGGTGACGACGAATAAACCGGGCCGTTCAATGCGCCACATTTTAACATTCATCATCCGTCGTTCGCCTTTGCGGGCCAGTTTTAGTCGGACGCCATGGCGTCGACTTCCTGCTTGAGGCGGTCTGCGCCCTCGAGAAAAGCTGCCGGGGTAATTCCCGAAACCATAAGGAACAACGGCGCCTTGAGGCTCTGGCTGTGAGACTGTACGGCGGGGTCCATCGCGGCCGTAAGATTCGTCAGCACGGCCGCACCGCCAAAGGCGACGAGAGACACCACAGCTGCCACGGCTGCGCACATGCGCCGGCCCGACCGGGAGGCCAGGCGTAAGTGGTGATAAACAATGTAGGCAAACAGCGCCGCAGCGCCCGCGAGGCCCAGGGTTTCCAGCCAGCCCGCGTCGAAGCCGAATGCGAGGTAGCCCACGGCCATCGTCCATAGCTCCAGCGCGAGCACGCCGGCGCACGCCACGAATCCATGTGCGGCGAAATTGACGCGACCCCCTACCGTCCGGCCCACCAGCGACCATACCGCGATCCACACGGCACCGGCGGCCACCGCCAACGCCACCAAGATAACCATGATCGCCTTTTCATCGCGATGGCTCGTCGTGAGGTAGGCATCCCATACGAACGTCGCTAACACCACCGCGGCAACGATCAAGAACAGGACCGATTGCCGGTAGGCGGTGGTCTGCAGGATCGGGCGCTCGGCCGCGACCGCGTACGACCGGGGACGAATTCTGAGTTGCGTGTGACCGATGCGGACCACGTCTTCCGGCTTGACCTCGACGCAGGTCCTCTTTTCGGGAGAAGGCAGGACGACCATGCCATTGACTGACTGCAGATCCTCGACCTGGAATCCGCCGTTCGGCCCTTCGCGGATCTCGAGATGGCCTGCCGCTACGAACGGGTCGTCCAATAAGACGTCCATCTCGTAGCTGCGCCCGACGCGGCTCGGCCAGCGCCATATGGGGTGGCGCGCCGTCACCTCACCATGCCGCCCCATCACCTCGACGAACGCTAGCGGTTCCAACGGATGGTCTCCAGAAAGCGATGCGACAGCTCCATCGCGTGTTCGTAGGAGACGCCGTCCATTTGGAGCTCCGAATGCAGCGCCAGCGACGAGTCGCCAAGCGTCGCCACTTTCAGCACCATGTCATAGAGCCCGTCGAACAGCTTGTAGCGGCGCAGGCACTGCGCCACCTTCGCGCGTACCCCCTGCAACGCGACGATCCTGTCCTGGCACGCGTAGGCCGTGTGGTGCTTGCGGCTTGTGTAGTCGCTGGACACGGCCGCGCGGAACTGCATCTCCTGTACGTGGGCGAAGCGCAGCGGGTCAAGTTCCAGACTGCGCAGGACGCGGTGACGAAACATGACCGTCCCGGTCTGCAGCTTCGGATCCACGTAGAGCCAGGAGAGCGTGTAGCAGTAATAGCTATTCACGTCGTAGGCTTTGTCCCGTTCGCGCTCGGTGCCCGCGGCGCACTGCATGAACGTGCCCATGCGTGCGGGCACAATCAAGGGCCCGAGCTGCTGGGTCGGCAGCGGCGCTTCCAGCGCCTTCTGCAAGGCGCGATCGTGCGCCTTGAGCTGAGCACCCACGTCGCCGCGGAAGTTGGCGGGGGGCGGAGCCGACAGCGCGCGGGCGCGCGCCAGAAGTTTTGTCGCGAACCCCGCAGGGACGAGAAAGCTCACGAGCTGCCCGCCGCGGTGCGTCGCGACGTTCACGCCAAACACGCGCCCTGCCGAGTCCACCGCTGGGCCACCGCTCATGCCTGAATTGATCGCGCCGGTAAAGTGAATGCGCTCGTAATAGAGCTCTTCCGACCGGCCGTTGTAGATGCCCTCGACAACGGTGAGGCCCTGGCGCAACGGATACCCGAGCGAGAAACCGCCGTCGCCCTTAGCGAGCGGCCGGGCGCGAAAGCCGAGCGCCTTTACCTGCCCCGTGTCGCCCTTCACGACGGCCAGGTCGTTCAGGACATCGATAGCCACGATCTGAAGGGGACCGCGGCGGCCACCAGGGAGAACGAACTCAAGGCGGTACACGTCGGGCTCGAGCGCATTGTCCGCGATCACGTGATAGTTGGTGATGATCAGCCCGTCGTCGCCGACGACGAACCCGCTCCCGGTTGCAGCATGCGAATCGCTGCTGCCGAGCAGGACGCGGATCTGCGCAACGCTGCCCCGGATCTGCTCGAAGAGCGAATGCGTCCGAGAGAAAATCTCGGGTTCCTGTGCCGCGGCCGGAATGCACACTGCCGCTACGCTGAGACAGCAGATGCCCCGCAGGAGGCTCATCGCAACGGTCAGGGAGCAGGTCCGCATCCGTCCCTTATACCACGCACGGCGCGCAGCCATGGCGCGCAATCACCGCGATCGGAACGAAGCGGCCCGACAAGGAAACGTGACTAGGTGACTGACATAGCGACTTAGTTACTTAGTCACTTAGTCACTTCGTCACGTCCACCAGGAATTCGAGCACGAGTCGGTTGAATTCATCGGGCCGCGTCCGGGAGATCGAGTGTCCGCCCCCTCGCAGGACCACGAGCTTCGC
>JAOTTL010000001.1:0-64408 GCA_029864385.1 Betaproteobacteria bacterium
ACAACTACATTGCCTTGGTCTCGATCGTGCCGGCGCTGATGTACTACTACGCGGTCTACACCTCGGTGCACAACCAGTCGGGCAAGCTCGGCATCGTGGGCATGGCGAAGAAAGACATCCCCGATTTCTGGCAGCTGATGAAGAAGGACGGCTACTTGCTCATTCCGGTGGCGGTCCTGATCACACGCCTCGTCATCGGCCGCTCGCCGTTTGACGCCGCGCTTTGGGCCATCTGCCTTTCGATCTTCCTGAGCTTCTTCCGGGCGGACACGCGCCTCGTGGCGCTGCCGCCCCTGATCGCGCGCTGGCTCAAGCTGCCCCACTGGGGAACGGGCCGCGACTGGGTCGCCGTGCGTGCCGACGAAGCCATGGCCGCCAAGATCCGCGCCGGCGGCAACAACGAAGAGGCCGAGGCGGCAGGCCAGGCGGTTCTGGCTGCCGAGGAGGGACCGCGCCAGAGCGTCCTGCGCGAGAACTGGATGCTGTGGCTGGCGGGCGTGCTGTTCGCCGTGTTGAACGTGGCCGGCATGGGCGCGGGGCCGGCGCTCTTCTGGTCGCTGGCTGCCCTGTTCATCTTCTCTTCGCCCAAGATGATGGAGGGCCTCGAGCGCGCGGCGATCAATTCGCTGGTCATCGGCGTCACGGCCGGCGTGATGGGAATCGTGCTCTCGGGCGTGTCCCTGCCGGGCATCGGGATGAAGTTCTCCTCGGTGGTCGTGGGTTACTCGAAGATCTTCGTGGACGCCTTTGGCTGGTACGGCACCGAGCTGCCCATGGTCATCATCATGTCGGGCGCGGCGAGCTACATCCTTGGCATGGGCATGACGATCACCGCCGCCTACGTCTTGCTTTCGCTTCTCGCGGTTCCTGCCCTCATGTCCCTCGGCGTGCCCGAGTTGAACGCGCACTTGATCGTGCTCTGGCAGACCCAGTACGCGTCGCTCACGCCCCCGTTCGCGCTGGGGGCGTTTGTCGCGGCCGGTATCGCGCAGTCGGACCCCATGCGAACCGGATTCAGCTGCCTTCGAATGGCGTATCCGCTCTACGTCATTCCCTTCCTGATGGCGTACTCGCCCATCCTCATGGACGCGGGAGCGTCCTGGGGCAGCATCGGGCTGGTGTGGACGACGGGCTTCATGGGGCTCTATGCGATCTCCGCCGGGTTCGAGGGTTTCCTCAAGCAGAACTTGACGTGGCTCGAACGCATCAGCTTCATCATCGCGGGCGGGCTGCTCTACGTGCACTCGATCTGGCTCAACGCTGCCGGCGCCATTCTGATGGTGCTTGGCATCCTCTGGCATATCAAGCTGAGTGTGTTTTTCAGAAGGGGCGCTCGCGCGCCGGCTTCCGGCCCCTAGTTGTTCCAAAGGCGTGACGGGTGACGGGTGACGACGGACGGTTCAGTCCACTCACCATTCACCAGTCACGGAAATTGATGAACCGCCAAGACGCGAAGAGAAGCAAGGATCAAGACCGGTTATTGATCACCCGTCACCCGTCACTCATCACCTCTTAAATTCTAGTCACACGTCACGCTGTACGAAGCCCTAACACAACCATACCCAAGCGGTCTGTCTCACCAATGGATTTGATGAAAAGCGAAACGCGCGATGGCATGCGCATCGACTGGGATGCGCCGATCCCGATGGATGACGGCGTCGTGCTGCGCGCCGACGTCTTCCGCCCGCTGGGTGAGGGCAAGGTACCGGTGATCATCAGTTACGGGCCGTACGCGAAGGGACTGGCGTTCCAGGAGGGCTTCAAAAGCGCCTGGGTGCGCATGACGACGAGTTATCCCGAGACGGCAGAAGGCTCCTCCAATAAATATCAGAACTGGGAGCTCGTCGATCCGGAGAAATGGGTGCCCTGGGGCTACGCCTGCGTGCGCGTCGATTCGCGCGGCGTCGGCCGCTCGCCCGGCTTTCTTGATCCGCTCTCGCCGCGTGAGGCGCAGGACTTCTACCACTGCGTCGAATGGGCCGGCACGCAGCCGTGGAGCAACGGCAAGGTCGGGATCAGTGGCATCTCCTATTACGCGCAGACGGGCTGGCTCGTGGGCCCGCTGCGTCCGCCCCACCTTGCGGCATTGTGCGCGTGGGAGGGGGAGTGCGATTACTACCGCGAGTGGTCGCGTCACGGGGGCATCCTGTGCGGCTTCGCCGAGAGCTGGTACCGGCGCCAGGTGGTGAGCGTGCAGCACGGCGTCGGCGAGCGCGGCCCGCGCAGCCGCGTCACCGGCGAGCCGGTGGCGGGACCCGAAACGCTGCCGGAAGAAGAGCTTCGCAAGAACCGGGTCGATCACGCCGGCGATTTGCTCCGCCACCCGCTGATCGACGACTACTATCGCCCGCGCCTGCCGGCGCTGGAGAAGATGACCGCGCCACTGCTCTCCGCGGCGAACTGGGGCGGGCAGGGGCTGCATCCGCGCGGCAACTACGAAGGCTGGCTGCGCGCCGGCAGCAAGCAGAAATGGCTGGAAGTGCACGGCGACACCCACTTCTCGCACTTCTACACCCACTACGGGCAGGGGCTGCAAAAAAAGTTCTTCGACTATTTTCTCAAAGGCGAAAAGAACGGCTGGGACAAGCAGCCGCGCGTCTCGCTCAACATCCGCCATCCCGGTGAGAAATTCGCGCCGCGCGGCGAGAACGAGTGGCCGCTTGCGCGCACGCAGTGGACGAAGTACTACCTCCACGCGGATGGCCATGGCCTCTCGACCAGGAAGCCCGAGGGCGAGACGACGATCGTCTACGAGACGAGCGGTGACGGCGTGACGTTCCTCACCGCGCCCTTGAAGGAGGAGATCGAGATTACCGGCCCGGTGGCCGCGAAGCTTCGGGTGTCCTCGGACACGACCGATGCCGACCTCTTTCTCGTGCTGCGCGTGTTCGACCCGGCCGGCAAGGAGCTCGTCTTTCTCGGCTCCAACGACCCGCGCACGCCGATCGGCCTGGGCTGGCTTCGCGCCTCGCACCGCAAGCTCGATCCGGAAAAGACGCTGCCCTACCGGCCCTATCACACGCACGACGAAGAGCAGCCGCTCACACCCGGCGTAGCGGTGGAGCTCGACGTCGAGATCTGGCCGACCTGCATCGTGGTGCCCCCGGGCTACCGCATCGGCCTCTCCGTGCGCGGCAAGGACTACGAATTCGACGGCCCGCCCATGGAGATTCCGCACGCGCCGTATCCGATGCGCGGCGTTGGCCCCTTCACGCACCAGCATCCCGAGGATCGTCCGCCGGCGATTTTCGGGGGCAAGAACACGCTGCATTTCGGCGGGGGCGACAAGGCGCCGCATGTGCTGCTGCCCGTTATTCCCAAGGCGTGATGGGTGATGGGTGATGAGTGACGGGTGACGCGTTAGGCTAGGGTAGAATCAACTTGAGCCGTTCACCGTTCACCGTTCACCGGTCACGAATCACAAGAAGTTGGGCGTTTGGCTGCGGCTAATTGATCCTCGCGGTTATGGATACGGAATTCTGGGTCATACAGGTCTTCAACGGGATTTCGTACGGCGCGCTGCTGTTCCTGCTGGCGGGCGGGCTCTCGCTCATCTTCGGCGTCATGCGCATCGTCAATCTTTCGCATGGCTCGTACTTCATGCTGGGCGGCTATGTCGCGCTGACGGTGATCTGGACGACGGATTCGTGGGTGCTCGCCATTCCCGTGGCTGCACTGACGATCGCCGTGGTGGGCCTGATCATGGAGCGGGTGTTCCTGCGGCCGCTGGGATTCGATCCTCTGCGGCAGGTGCTGCTGACGGTCGGCTTCGCGTTCCTGTTCCAGCAGGGTGCGCTCGACATCTGGGGCGGAGACAACCTCGACATCTCGCCGCCCGACATATTGAAGGTGAGCGTGGTGTTGGCAGGGATCTACTTCCCGCTGTACCGCGTGTTCATGATCGGCGTGGCCGTGGCGATCGGTGTAACGATCTGGCTCACCATGGAAAAGACGCGCATGGGCGCGATGGTGCGCGCCGCGGTGGATGATTCCGAGATGGCGCGCGGCGTCGGCGTCGACACCTCGCGCGTGTCGATGTTCATCTTCGCCTTGGGCGCATTCCTCGCCGCGCTGGGAGGCGTGATCGGAGGCGCGTTTCTGGGCGTCTACCCGGGGCTGGATTTCGAGATCCTGCCGATCGCGTTTGCCGTGGTGATCATCGGCGGCATGGGCAGTCTCGGCGGCGCCGCTGTGGGCAGCCTCATCGTCGGGCTGGCCGACAACTTTGGCAAAGCGCTCTTTCCGGAGATCTCCTACTTCACTCTGTACGCCCCGATGGTGCTGATCCTGGCGCTGAAACCGACGGGCCTGTTTGGGCGCGAGTGAGGCGGCTGCCATGAGCGAGAGAGGCAAGATCGTCATCGTCATCGCGGTGTTGGCCGCTCTGCTGGTCGCGACGCCGTTCGCAAACTCGTTCGTGGTCCTCCTGGTCACGCAGGCGCTGGTGTTCGCCATTCTTGCGATGAGCCTGGATATCCTGCTCGGCTTTACGGGACTGCCGTCGCTGGGTCAGGCCGCCTACCTGGGCGTGGGTGCGTACCTCACGGCGATCCTCGCGAGCCAGTACGAGTTCGGGCTGGGCTCGAGCTTCTGGGTCGTCATCGTGCTCGGCTTCGTGATCGGCGCCGTCACCGCGGCTTTCTTCGGGCTGTTCGCAATCCGCGCGACGGGAGTCTATTTTCTCATGATCACGCTCGCGCTCGGCCAGTGCGTGTGGGGGCTCGCGTATCGCTGGAACTTGCTCACGGGCGGCGACAACGGGATCAACATGCCCGGCCGTCCCGAATTCGGAATCGATCTCGCGGACGACTTGACCTTTTTCTATTTGGTGTTCGGTTTTTTCGTGGCGTCGCTGGCGATCCTCTACCTGTTGGTAAAATCTCCCTTCGGGCGCAGCCTGGTCGGAATCCGCGAGAGCGAGCTGCGCATGCGCATCCTTGGCTACAACACGTGGCTGCACAAGTACATCGCGTTCATCATCGCCGGCGGCTTCGGCGGGCTCGCGGGCGTGCTGTGGGCGTTCCTGAACGGGCTGGTGAGTCCCGAGGACGTCATCCTGACCACCTCGGTCGACGCGCTGCTCATGGTGGTTCTCGGCGGGCCGGGCACGCTCGTCGGCGCGGCGATCGGCGCGGGCGTGGTGGTCTTTCTGCGCGAGTATCTCAGCACGCTGGTGTCGTGGTGGCAGTACGCGCTGGGCGGCGTTTACGTGCTGACGATCCTGTATCTCCCGGGCGGCCTGATGGGCATTCCGGAGCGAATTCGCCAGCGCCGCGCGCCGTCGGCGGCCGCTGAGGGAGCAAAAGTAGTTTCCGCGTCTCAATAGTAACGAAAGGAGGGGCTGTTATGTTACGCAAACTCAAAACGGGGCTTACTTGGTGGATCCCGCTGGGCGTCGCCGCGCTCGGCATCGGCTTGGCCTCTGGGCCGGCCGGCGCCGCGGAGGAACTTCGCATCGGGTTCGTCGCGCCGATGACGGGGATCTTCGCCCAGATCGGCAAGGACATGAGCAACGGATTCCAGATGTACGTGGACGAGGTCGGCGGTAATTTCGCCGGCGCCAAGGTGAAGTTCATTCTTGAAGACGGCCAGGGCAAGCCGCCGATCAACGTCCGCAAGGCTGAAAAGCTCGTCCGCCAGGACAACGTGCAGATGTTCATCGGCGGGCTGCTCGCCTCGACCGGCTACGCGTTGGCGCCCGTGAGCACGCGGCTGAAGACGGTCTACATTCCTTCCATCGCGGCGGCGGACGATCTCACGCAGCGCGAGGCGTCCAAGTATCCGTACGTGGTGCGCACCGGCTGGACCAGTTCCCAGCCCAATCACCCGTTCGGTGCGTGGGCCTGCGAGCAGGGCTACAAGAAGGTCGTGACGGTTGGCGCCGACTACGCTTTCGGCTACGAGGTCATCGGCGGATTCCAGAAGACCTTCGAGGACTGCGGGGGCAAGGTCATCCAGAAGATCTGGCCGCCGCTGGGAACGAAGGACTTCGGACCGTTCATCCCAACCATCAAGGATGACGCTGACGCAATCTTCACGCTCATGGTTGGGCCGATGTCGCTGCAGTTCCCGAAGCAGCTCGCCGCCGCAGGGATTAAGAAGCCGGTGCTGGGCGGGGGAACGAGCTACGACGAGTTCGTGCTGCCGTCGATGGGGGACGAAGTGATAGGCCACGTCTCGGCGCTGCAGTACAGCGCGGCGCTCGACACTCCGAGGAACGCGGCGTTCGTGAAGAAGTACCGCGAGAAATACGGCAAGGTGCCGTCGTACTACTCGGAGAGCAACTACACCACTGCGCAGATGATCCACGAGGTCATGAAGAAGACGGGCGGCAAGTGGCCGGGCGCGGAGAAGTTCGTCGAGCTGCTCGCGAGCGTCCAGCTCGACAGCGTGCGCGGCCCGGTGCGCCTGGACGAGATGCGCAACCCGGTGCACAACATCTACATCCGCAAGGTCGAGAAGAAGAAGATGCACGGCTACGGCGAGGACGAGCTCTGGAACACGGTCATCAAGACCTACCCCAACGTGAGCCAGTTCTGGACGTACAAGAAGGCCGACTTCCTCAAGCAGCCGGTCTATAGCCGCACGTTCCCGCCGTGTAAGTACTGCGAGTAACGCGTTCTCGGCTGCCGGGCGACGCCGCCATTCTTGATGCGCGGCGTCCGCCCGCTTGATTGTTAAAGAGCGTGGCTAGTGACTGGTGACTAGTGCTGAAGAAGTGACGGGTGACGGGTGATGCGTGACGGGGCCTAACCCTGGTGATGGGTGATGGGTGATGGGTGATGGGTGATGCGTAACTGCTCTTGATTCTTGCTGTTCTTGGCGTCTTGGCGGTTCAATGTTGGAGCTTATCGGCGTATATCGGCGTCCATCGGCGGCTAATTCTGGTCCTGGATTTTTGGGGTGGTACATTGAACTCAAGCGTGACCAAGCCGCAACCTGACGCACAGCCGGTGCTGGAGCTGCGGAGCCTGTCGAAGAGCTTCGGCGGCCTTCATGCAGTGCAGAATGTGAGCCTCAAAGTCTTTCCGGGCGACCGCAAGGCCATCATCGGGCCGAACGGCGCGGGGAAGACGACGCTGTTCAACGTCATCACGGGCACCCTGCCGGCAACGTCGGGGCAGGCCGTGCTCTTCGGAGCGGACGTGACCAACTGGCCGAGCCACCGGCGCACTGCCATGGGCATGGCGCGGACGTTCCAGGTCACGAATCTGTTTCCGAAGCTCACGGTGCTCGACAATATCCTGCTCGCGATCCAGGGCGTGCGCGCCATGAAGTTCGTGCTGTGGCGCCCGCTCTCCTCCTACCGGGACGTGCACGAGAAGGCGCGCGGCCTGCTGGAAGGCGCCGGCTACTGGGACCGCCGCGACGTGGAGGTGCGCAACCTTTCTCACGGCGAGCAGCGCCAGATCGAGATCGTGCTGGGGCTCGCGAGCGACCCGAAGATCCTGCTCCTCGACGAGCCCGCAGCGGGGCTAGCCTCGGGCGAGTCGCGCGAGATGGCGACCTTCCTGAAGCGCCTCGACCCGACGCTCGCCATCCTGCTCATCGAGCACGACATGGACGTCGTCTTCGACGTGGTCGATCACATCTCGGTGCTGCACTTCGGCGAGGTGGTGGAGGAGGGCCCGACCGACGCGGTCCGCCGCAGCGCCAAGGTGCAGGAAATCTACCTCGGGACGGGCTAATTGAGAGCACCTAACGTAATGAAACTCACGCTGTAGGGGCTCTCATGGCGATGCTCGACGTCGAGGACATTCACACCTACTACGGCGACGCCTACGTCCTGCAGGGGCTGTCGTTGAAGCTCGAGCAGGGACAGATACTCGGGCTGCTCGGACGCAACGGCGTCGGCAAGACGACGCTCGTCAAGTCCATCGTCGGCTTCAATCCGCCGCGCCGCGGCCGCATTCTCTTCAAGGGCGTGGATATCACGCACGTCTCGTCGTTCGAAACGGTGAGGGGCGGGTTGGGCCTCGTGCCGCAGGGCCGGCGCGTGTTCCCGACGCTGAGCGTGGAGGAGAACCTGCGGGTCGCAGAGCGTGGCATCGAGCGCCACGGCTGGAATGCGGAGCGTGTTTACGCGCTGTTTCCGCGGCTGAAGGAGCGGCGCACCCAGCGCGCGAAGACGCTCTCGGGCGGCGAGCAGCAGATGCTCGCCATCGGCCGCGCGCTCATGACCAATCCCGACTGCCTCATCATGGACGAGCCCTCCGAAGGCCTCGCGCCCATCATCATCCAGGGCGTGTGGGAGGCAGTCAGCAAGCTGAAGGAGCAGGGGCTTTCCATCCTGCTCGTCGAGCAGAATACGGCGCTCGCGCTGAAGCTCGTCGACCACGTGCACGTCATGAGCAAAGGCCGCGTCGTCTACTCCGCGAGCCCGCAGGAGCTCTGGGCGAATGAGGAAGTGAAGGCGAGCTATCTCGGCATCTGATTTACGGTGACGAGTGACGAGCGACGGGTGATGGAAGAGCTGCCGAGGGGTCTGACCCCTTAGCGCGGTCCATTCATCATTCGCGATGCACAGTCCTTGAGTCACGCTGTCCCAGCTGCCCGGCTCGGTTTGAGCACTAACCCCCCCTCGCCTTCGACCCCGACTCGCTGATACGATTTCCGGCGCGTATGGAAAGACTGAGGCATTACTTGGCCACCCATTTCGAGCAGGCGTTCGTGCTGCTCGTGCTGGTGTCGACGTTCGTCATCAACTATTTCATTCCCGAGAAGCTTGCCTTCTTGAATTTCTATTTCCTGCCTGTCATTCTCGGCGCGTACTACCTGGGCCAGCGCCGCGCCGTGCTGGGTGCCGCGTTGTGCGTGCTGGTGATACTGGTTTACGTGGTCCTGGACCGGGGGGCATTCGTCGTTCACAACGACGAGCTGAACACCTACATGCATGTCGTCGTGTGGGCGGGATTCCTGGTGATTGCGGCGGTCGTGGTGGGCAGGCAGCACGACAAGCTCGCCGGGGAGGTGGAGACCACGCGGGCGCTGAACCAGTCGCTCAAGGCGAGCGAGCTGGCCCTGAACGACGCCAACCAAAGGCTGCGTGAGTACACGCTGAACCTCGAGGAGCGCGTGCGCGAGCGCACGTTCGAGCTGGAAGAGTCGAAGCTCGCGATCGAGGGCCTGAAGAAGAAGGTCGAGACGGCCCTCTACAGCACGATGGACCCCTCCGTGGTGAACCTGATGATCGAGGGCCGGCTGCGCAGCGAGAAGCGCAGCATGAGCATCATGTTTACCGACCTGGTCAGCTTCACGGACTACTCCGAGCGCACGGCGCCCGAAACGGTCGTCGCGGACCTCAACCGATACCTGCAGGACATGGAGCCCGTGCTGTTCGCCTATCGCGGGCACATCGACAAGTACATGGGCGACGGCATCATGTGCGAATTCGGCGCGCCGCTCGACTACCCCATGCACCGGCTGATGGCGGTGGTGGCAGCAACCAAAATGCAGGAGGTCCTGGAGCAGAACAGCCATCCGTGGCGCATGCGCATAGGAATCGCGTCAGGCGCCGCGATCGCGGGATTGGTCGGCTCCCGGCGCCAGACCTACACTGCCATCGGCGATATCGTCAACCTCGCCGCCCGACTCGAGCACTTCTGCACGCCCGGAGGCGTCCTGATCGACCGCTACACCTACGAGGACGTCCGCCATTTCTTCGATGCACGCAAGCTGCGCGCGCTGCCGACCCGGCCGAAAGTGGACATGCAGAAGGAGCAGCAGCTCGAGCGGCTCTACGAGAGGCTCCTGGCGCAGCCGGATGACCCGGAGCTCAGTTTCCAGGTGGGCAGCATCCACCTGGCGCTCGAGGAGCCCCTGGAGGCGCTCAACAATTTCGAGCGCGCGCTGCAGCTCCATCCCGGCAACCCGGCCTACAAGCTCGCCTACGCCGAAGCGGGTTTGAAGCTGAAGGAATACGAGAAGATCAGCGTGAAGGGCAAGCGCCAGCGCGTCGAGGCCTACGAGGTGAGTGGCCTGAAGGACCCGTTGCGCGACCGTGCCAAGCTCCCGCGCGCTCTGCCCGACCAGCACCTGCGCGCAGTGGACGAGGCCAAGATCCCGAATGACGTGACGCTGCCCTCGGAAGTGCTCGACGGGAGCATCGGGCACTCGCGCGTGGTGGCGGCGCTGTCATACGCGATTGCCGACGTCATGCAGCTGTCGGAGCGCGACAAGCGCGAGATCCTCCAGGCGGGTTTCCTCGCCGATATCGGAAAGGAAGTGATCCCGCTGCACATTCTCAACCGCCGTGGCGCGTTGACGGCGAGCGAGTTCGACGTCGTCAAGCAGCACCCGGACGAAGCGTGCCGCCTCATGCGCAACATGGGCTACGAGTCGCCGGCCATGCTGGCACTGGTGCGGCACAGCCACGAACGCTACGGCGGCGCCGGCTACCCCGACGGCCTGCGCGGGGAGGCTATTCCGCTAGGTGCGCGCATCATCGCGGTGGCTGACGCCTACGATGCGCTCACGTCGTGGCGGCCGCACCGTGAATCATGGGAGAGCGCCGCGGCACTGAGGGAGATTCACAACGAAACCGAGAAGGGCGCGCTCGATCCCGCAGTGGTCGCGGCACTCGCCCGGCTTGTCGCCTAGGCTGGCGCCGCAAACACCCTCCGCTGTATCACTTGGTGATATTGAGCTTCTTGAGCAAAGCACCCAGTCTCGTGTAGTCCGCGTTCAGCCTCTTCCCGAGGTCCGCCGGCGTGCCCGTCACGGTCTCGACGCCCTTGTTCCTCCAGATCTTCCTGGCTTCGGCCGAGTCGACGATCTTCTTGATCTCCGAGTTGAGCCGTTTGATGATCGCAGGCGATGTACCGACGGGCGCGAAAACGCCTTCCCAGCTCAGCACTTCGTAGCCGGGCAGCCCGGACTCATCGATGGTTGGCACATTGGGCATCAGCGGGTTGCGCTTCTTGGCCGTCATCCCCAGCGCGCGCAGCTTGCCTTGTTTGATGTACGGATACGAGATGGGGATCAGGCCGAACATCAGGTCGGCACGCCCGGCGAGCAGATCAATGAGGGCATTCGCGCTGCCACGGTACGGGATGTGCACGATGTCGATCTTCGCGCCGATCTTGAAGAGCTCCGCCGACAGGTGGAAATTGCTGCCGACGCCGGACGTGGCAAAGTTCAGCACCCCGGGCTGCTTGCGCGCGAGCGCGATCAGCTGCTTCGTCGTCTTCGCCGGCACCGACGGATGCACCACCAGCACCAGCCCGTAGTCGCTCACCTGGATGATCGGCGCGAGCCGTTTCCTGGGATCCCAGCCATCCTTCGCGTTGAGATGCGGGCTGATGGCGACGAACGATGACGGCTCGAGCAGCAGCGTGTAGCCGTCGGGTGCCGCCCCGGAAGCCAGGCGGTTCGCGATCATGCCGGTCGCGCCGGGCCGGTTCTCGACCACCACCTGCTGATTGAACACGCGGCTCAGATGCTTGGCGAGCACGCGCGAAGTCTGATCCGCCCCGCCGCCCGGCCCTGAGCCGGTGAACAGCCGCACCGGCTTCGTCGGATACGATTGCGCCAGCCCCAACCCCGGGATGACGAACAGCGCCGCGACCGCGGCGCAACATAACCCCTTGGAAAACTTTGCCATGAGCTCCTCCTTGTTATTGACACTCGCCCTTGCAGGCCCTCTCACGAAGGGTAGCACTTGATGACTGCAAGAAAAGAATAAGTGACGACTGATGGGCTGTAAACCGCCGTCAATGATATGCGTTGTTGGTGCTTAATGGACCGTCCATCCGCCCATCAAATTTTGCTGGCATGGCGCGAGGCCATTGCCCTGGTAGAGGCCGTATACCGGGACACCGCGTGTTTCCCGAAGGAGGAAACCTTCGGCCTGACGGCGCAGCTCCGGCGAGCCGCGGTCTCCATTCCTTCGAATGTTGCAGAAGGCGCGGCAAGGAATACGTCGGGGGAGTTGGTTTAGTTCCTCGGGATCGCCTGCGGATCGCTGGCGGAAGACGAGACACAGCTGTTGGTGGCCATTCGATCGGGCTTTCTAAAGGCGGACGCCGCGTCCGTCACCCAAACCGCCCGTGTCGGCAAGTTGGTGAGGTCCCTGCGCAAGTCCCGTAAAAACCAAGGTAAATAGACCGCCCCTTTTTGTCACTGCTTTCCATCCCGTCTGTCGTCACCTCTTCAGGTGTCGTCAGCCGTCACCGCTTCAGCCGCCGTCAGTCGTCACTTCGTTGGTATGTACACTAAAATTGGGTGTCTCCCACCTACCCTTGGCAATGTTAGAACAGAAGCAATGTTAGAACGAAGAAAAACGAGCTTTCTCGCCACCCTCGCCGACACGCCGTGGTGGATCGCCTTGGTCCTTGCGGTCATCGCCTACCTGTTCATGCGCTTCGGGTTTGCGGCGCTGATGCCGCCGGACAGGACGGCGCAGACCGTGGCGGATGGCATGGCGCAGATGGCCTGGGTCTTTACGCTGCCGTTCCTGCTCGCCGCGGTCGTGTCGCTGCTGCGGCGGGTGTTTCGCGGGCGGTCGCGCGACCAGCGCGGGAGCCTTGTTGCGCTCCGCGTATTGCCGCGGCATCGGTTTGAGCTCTTGGTGGCCGAGGCCTTCGGGCGGCAAGGCTACGTGGTCGAACCGCGCGGCAGCCGCGCGCCGGACGGCGCGGTCGACCTGGAATTGTGGCAGGACGGTAGGAAGAGTATCGTGCGGTGCCGGCACTGGCAGGCGCGCCAGGTTGGCGCCCCCCTGATCCGCGAGCTCTATGACGCGATGAGAGCCGAGCGAGCGGACGAGGCGATCTTCCTTTCGAGTGGGCACTATACCCACGAGGCGTGGCAATTTGGGGGGGGCAAGCCCCTTCGCCTGATCGACGGCGACGGGCTGCTGCATCTCCTGGCGGGCGTTTGGGACGTGCCGCCGGCGCGCGCCGGTCATGTCCAGTCGCGCGTCGAGCCGCGCATTGGCGCCCTGGGCGAAGATCGTGACCAGCGACCCGTGCTCAAGAAGTGATGAGTGACGGGTGACGCGTGACGGTTCGGTCCACTCACCATTCACGGAAGTTAATGAACCGCCGAGACGCCGAGAGAAGCAACAGTTAAGAGCAGTTAGTCGTCACCCATCACGCCGTTCTTGCCGAACGCAGGAGGCTACCCATGCGCAACCCGCACGATCTCATCCCCTTTTCCGCTATCGTCGATCGGCCGCGGCTGCGGCTGCCGGGCAACGCGCGGCTGGTGGTGTGGCCGGTCGTCAACATCGAGCAGTGGGAAATCGTGCGGCCGATGGCGCGCCAGGTCATTCCCGCGCCAAGCGGGGTGTCGGTCGTGCCGGATTTTCCGAACTGGAGCTGGCACGAGTACGGGATGCGCGTCGGCATCTGGCGGATTTTCGATGCGCTGGCGAAATACGGCATCACGCCCACGCTCTCGATCAACGCCAACGTGTGCAACGTTTACCCGCGCGTGGCGCAGGCCGCGGTCGACGCCGGCTGGGAGTTCCTCGGCCACAGCTTCGTGCAGATGCCGATCCACCAGCTCGAGGACCAGCGCGCAGTGATTCACAAGTCGCTCGACACGATCGAAAAGTTCACGGGCAAGCGCCCGCTCGGCTGGATGGGCCCGGGGCTCACTCAAACCTACGAGACGGTCGACTATCTTGCGGAAGCGGGCGTCAAGTACGTCGCGGACTGGGTGCTCGACGACCAGCCGTGCGAGCTCACGACCGCGCACGGGTCCCTGATCGCGATCCCCTACACCGTCGAGTTGAACGACATCCCCATGATGATCGTGCAGCACCACGAGTCTGATCATTTCATGAAGCGCTCGATGGAGAGCTTCGACCGGCTCTACCAGGAGGGCGCCGACATCGTGCGCGTCATGGCGATCGCAATGCATCCGTACATCACGGGCCAGCCCTTCCGTATTAACTATTTCGAGCGGCTGCTTGAGTACATGAAGGGCTACGAGGGTGTCCTCTTCTGGACCGGGGAGCAGATTTATGACTGGTATCTCGACGCCCGAAAAAAACCGTGACTAGTGACTGGTGACCAGAACAAACCAAGAACGAATTTAACCGCAGATAAACGCAGATACACAGAGATAGAACAACAACCAAATGCTTTATCAGCCGCCGATATACGCCGATAAGCTCCAACATTGAACTGCCAAGACGCCAAGAGAAGCGAGAATTGGGAGCACTTACTCATCACTCGTCACGCCTCTCAACCCCGTCAGTCGTCAGTCGTCACGCTTCTCCAACCGCCGGCAGCCGTCACTTCTTAAGCTCGAGTCACAAGCCACTGGTCACGATGTATCATGTGATCCGTTACCAAGAAAGATTCGTCTCATGACCGAAGAAGCGAACCTGCTGCGTCTGGGCATCCCGAAAGGCAGCCTGCAGGACACCACCCAGAAGCTTTTCATCCGCGCCGGCTACGACTTGCGCATCTCCGGCCGGTCCTACTACCCGGACATCGACGACCCGGAGATGCAGTGCATCCTGATCCGCCCGCAGGAGATGGCACGCTACGTGGGGCAGGGGATCCTCGACTGCGCGATCACAGGGCTCGACTGGATTCTGGAGAACGACGAGCACGTGGCAGAGCTCGCCGACTTGAAGGCACCGTGGCCGAACTACGGCGTCGTGCGCTGGGTGCTCGCTTCCAAGGAGAACTCTTCGTTTCACACGGTGAAGGATCTCGAGGGCCGGCGCATCGCCACCGAGGCGGTGGGCATGACCAAGCGCTTCCTGGCGAAGCACGGCGTGAAGGCGAGCGTCGAGTTCTCCTGGGGCGCGACCGAGGTGAAGCCCCCGATTCTGGCCGACGCCATCGTGGACGTGTCGGAGACCGGCTCGTCGCTGCGCGCCAACGATCTCAAGATCATGGATGTGGTGCTCCAGAGCACGCCGCGCTTCATCGCCAACCACGCGGCCTGCAAGGACGGCTGGAAGCGCGGCAAGATGGACCGGGTGCTGATGATGCTCAAAGGGGCCATCGCCGCCGCGACGCGCGTGCTGCTCTCGATGAACGTGCAGCGGAAGAACGTCGACACGGTGCTGAAATTACTGCCGGCGCTGGCGACGCCCACGGTCTCCACGCTCGCCGACCCCGAGTGGGTGGATCTCAGCACGGTGGTGGAAGAGAAATTGGTGCGGGAGCTGATTCCGCGGCTCTACGAGGTGGGGGCGCGGGGGATTATCGAGCTGCCGATCAACAAGATCGTTGATTGAAAAGCATTAGCCACAGATAAACACAGATACAACGAAAATCAAAACCGAATATTGGCCGTCAATTCACGCGGATTAATGCCGATCACAGAGCCGTGAATCGGAGGCGAAACGCACCGCACCTCTCTGAACGCCAGTCACAAGTTACAGGTGACGGGGTTCAAAGTCTTCAGCCTCCTGATTTCTGCCTTCGGGGCGCCCATCACCAGTCCTGATTCACGGGTGGCGAAAACCGGACGCTAGGGGCCGTGACGTCCCGGGACGCCAGCGTCGCCGGTGCGATCCTGAATGAGGTGCCGACAGACCCGTCCCGGACCCACTCGAGTAGGTAGTCGATGTTCGGGACGAGCCGACCTGCTCCGTATTCTTCCTCAACGATCCGCAACGCGTGCACGACGTTGTCGTGCCACGAGATATCGTCGAAATCTGCTTCGGTCCAGTGTAGGGTATCTTCGGGCGGCGGGTTGTCAGCCTTTGTCGCTACTGGAGCCCATCGAGCGCTCTTATCGTGTCCCCGATTCGTTTAATTATTTTCTCGTCCCCGTCAACATAAGGGTACTTCGAGACGTGTACGTCGACGCATTTATCCATTTTTGTGAAGTAAAAATGGCCGTTCGATGCTTTAGCGTGCTGGCCGCGATATTCACCTTCGATGTTATACGTGACAGCACTGAACACATCTGAGGAGTACATCCGCACTGTTGTCTGATCGATGATGGGATTCCGAGCGGTCTTGGACCAATGCGCATCCCGACACCGCTCGTCACTTTCCGCGCCCGAGTTTTCCGTGTGGACACTGAGGGTGATGCCCGTAACCGTCTCGCTCGCGATGAAGCGGAACCGTCCGTCCCTCGACTTGCCATCGAGGTTCAGGATAGGCGGCACATCAATGAATAGATGCCAGCCGTCTCCCGGGATGGTTACCACCATCGGTTCAGCATGCACCCAAGCGCTGATAACCAACGTCAGCCATATCGCCGCGGCCTTTCTCATAGAAACTTCCTCACGTGATGCCAACGCTGCGTTAAGCAGCCGCCCGGTAACGCGGCTTGGGCGAGCGTAACCGGCGGCCTGAACGCTTTGCCGGGCGTGCATTGATTAAAATGTTGTTGCAGCCTTTTGTATGTCTGAGTAGATGAGACAAGGATCTTCCCCGTTCTTCAGGCGCGTTTTCCAATCCGCGACCAAACGTCGGCGCTTTTCGATTCGCTCCGGGCGGCTACGCGGCTCGGCTAGAGATTGTTCGGCGGACGCGATCATGTGCTCAGCTCCGTATCGGCATCGGCCTTTCGAATCATCGGGAAGGACCGCGCGCCCCGTTTGCTGCGACCAGGACAACGTCGCCAATCCCGTCAGCATGACGAATAGCAGGAATCTGTGCATGTTTTCACACCTCGCGGCGGCCATGGGGTCAGCGTGGCCATTTTGTGGCCGCCGCGCTGCCAAGGAAAAAAAAAGTTACACTGCCCCCATTTACAGGCACACCCACCCCATTTACAGTCACCGCTCGTTATTCGGAGCCGGACATGTTTACTCGTATCGACCACGTGATGATTTGCGTGCCCGACCTGCAGCAGGGCATGGAGAAGTTCAGCAAGATGGGCTTCAACGTTCATGCGGGTGGCGTGCACACCGGCAAGGGCACCCATAATGCCATCGCGTTCAACCAGGACGACTACATCGAGTTGCTGGCGATTCGCGATATGGCGGAGCACCAGGCGAGCGCCGGAGCGCCCGGGAATTCGCACGCGGGCCTCGCGCAGTTCATCGAGGCGGGCGGCGGACTTCGCTACCTCATTCTGCAAAGCGACGACTTGACGGCGGAAGTCGCCGCCATGCGCAGCCGCGGCGTGGACGTGAGCGACGCGATGGACCGCGGCCGGCGTACTCCGGCCGGGCAGGAGTTGCGTTGGAAAGCTGCCGTGCTCGGGCCCAAGAACCCGCTGCCGATCTTTTTCATCGAGCACCTGACGCCGATCGAGGAGCGCCGCAAGCAGGTGCCGGACGCCGGCAAGCATCCCAATGCTGTGTTCACCATCGAGCGCGCCTACGTCGTCACGCCGGAGGCCGAGGCCGCCGCGGCGCTATACGCGAAGGTGCTGGGCGTGCCCCAGCCGCCAATGCAACGGGGCATGGTGATCATGTCGGACATGGTGGTGTTCCAGTTGGGCCCAACGGGTCTCGGCATTGCCCAGCCCTATGCGCCGGGGCCCGGTGCCGAGGCGCTGGAGCGCCGCGGTCCGGGTCCGTTCCAGGTGTTGTACCGCACCAAGAGCATGGGCGCGGCCGCGCGTTGGATGCAGGAGCACGGCATGCCACCGCTGGCGCGCGGTGTGCGGAACACCGGCGAGCAGGCAATGCTGGTGCCTCCCGGCGAAGCCTGCGGGGCATACATCGGCTTTGTGGGGCCGGAGTAGCGCCGATGCTCACGGAACGGTGAACGGTGAACGGACTGGAACTTCCGTAAATCGTGAATCGTGAATCGGAAAGTTGCACGTTTGAGATCGCAAATTGCGACCTCAAACGTGCCGCCTTCGAAGCATTCAGTTGAAATGCGAAATCGACCCATCGCGGTTATTCGAGCAACCAGCACCGCCAAACAAAAACCCCGCCGAAGCGGGGTGTGTAGTTCGCAGTAAAATTTACGCCAGCATACTTCAGGTCAACGCGGAGCGTTTTCTTGATTTCTCCCATCGCTCGTCCTGGTTCGACGCAGTCCTAATGAATGGGCCAATTGGTCGAGCCGAGAAGAGGGCTTGCGGGCAATCCCGATTTGCTCCGATTTGATGTAGGCACGCTCTCGCATTGTCTCCCAAGCAATGTCTTGGTATAGAGCATCGTAAATACCGCGCTGCATCGTTCCGCACCGATTACACTTTCTGTAGGCAAGAACAGACGTAACATTAATTGTCCACTGATGTGTGAATAGACAGCGCCTCATCAATTTCCCCTGAACGCATCGACGCAATCTTGAAATTCTATAATCGCTGCTCGCCTCCGGGAATGATCAATCTCTCCTATCCCCGGTAGAAGGAATCTACCTTTTTTTGCGGCATCTTGGATCCTCCGTCCGGTTTCGACCCTAAGGAACATTCAAGCTTTTCTACAACCTCAACGCAGGGCTAAACGGTGCGCTGCTGCGGCGCGTCCGGTTGAGCGCCCTGTGGGGCACTCAGTTCTTTAGGTAGATGCCATATGGCACGCCAAAAACTGGCGATGCATCGCCGAAAAATTCAAATTTAGTAGTTCATTTATGTAGTTACGCCTCAGCCGGCCCGACTCCGGGGCTCCGATGGGAAAATGTGGCCTGACGCCGGTTTCGCCCGGCAGCCCGCGTCCCGTGGCAGGCCGCGCAACGGCGCCCGCAGCGCGAGCAGCAGCAGCGCCTTGGTCATGCGCACGCGGTCGAAGCGATGCAGCGCCGGCATCACCGGCGCAATGTGATCGACCCCCGAGACCTTGACGAAGTCCATGCCCGGCAGCACCGCGGCATCGATCGGCACCAGGCCGTCGCTGCGGATGCCCTCGCGCAACATCAGCTCGCGCGGAATCTCGAGCAGCGTCTGCGTGTGCGCGCCGGGCGTGTCGTCGAGCGCGCTCGCGAAGGCGATCGCCGGCACCTCGCGCACGAGCCGGCCGATCGCGGTTGCGTGATCGCGGTAATAGGCGAGCGAAGCGCCCGTGGTCAGGCTCTGCGCCGATTCCTTCGTGCCGCCGAAAAACCCGAGGATCACGGTCGAGACCATTGGATCGAGCAGCGAGCCGTCGAGCAGCTTGTTGGCCACCGGCGAGCCGAAGAATACGCCCTGCAGCGACACCCAGCCCTTCACTTTTGTGCGCAGCGACGACTCAGCGCGCAGCGCCTCGAGCGCATCGACCGAGCCCTTGCTGTGCGTGATGAGAATCACGGGCCTCGCCGACTCCCGGATCGCCGCGGCGACGATCGGGGCGTTAATCGCGACGCTCCGCCGGGATCTGACCGCGACTTTCTCTCGCTCGACCCCAATCGAGGCGAGCCAGCGCAGCTGGTCGGCGAAATAGGTCGGAAAGAGGTTGCCGAAGTAGCCGGGCACGAGCAGCACCTTGTGCCTGCGCAGCACTTCCACGTGCGCCGCGCCGAAGGCGCAGTCGCTACCATAGGCATCCAAAAACTGCCGCGTCAGGTCAACGCCGCCCGCAGCGCGCGCGCCGCCCGCCGCCAGCATCCCGAGCGCAATTACCAAAACCTGCAACAGAAATCGCTTGCACCCCATGGCCCCTTGTATCACGAGATGGGTAAATCGCACTAAATGGGGACAGACCCCACCAAACTAAAGGCGGAAGGCGGAAGGCGGAAGGCGGAAGGCCATAACCCCCGTCTTGGGTGCTGGGTGCTGGGTGATGGGTGATGCGCCTCAACACTCGTGATGGGTGACCGACGGTTCGGTTTTAGTCCCTTCACCACTCGCTATTCACCATTCACGCCTTTCCATAACTAGGAACAGACGCCATCGAACGGTCTTTGTATAATCCTACGTCAGTTCTCCAACCGTGCCATCGATCAACAGCACCTAAGAGGAGAGAAAGACTATGAACCGACACACATTGCTGGCCTTCACATTGGCCTGGGTTGCGGCGTCCGCGCTGGCGCCGTTCGGCGCATACGCGCAGTCGCAATATCCCTCGAGACCGATCAGGGTGGTCGTTCCGTTCCCGCCCGGCGGCGTGGTGGACACGATCGCCCGCCTCTGGGCGCAGCAGGTCGGGCCCTTGCTCGGCACGATCGTCGTTGATAACCGGGGCGGCGCGGGTGGCGTCATCGGCGCGGGGGAAGTCGCGCGTGCCCGGCCCGACGGCTATACGCTTCTGGTCGGCAACAGCAGCACACAGATCATCAATCCGGCGGTGATGAGGAGCCCGCCGTACGACCCGGTCAAGGACTTCGTCACGATCGACATACTCGCCATCTCGGCGACTTCGATCATGGTCCACCCGTCGCTGCCCGTGCGGGACCTGAAGCAGCTCATCGCCTACGCCAAGGCGAATCCCGGCAAGCTGTCATACGGGTCCGCGGGGGCGGGAACCTTGACCCATCTCGCCGGCGAGATGTTCAAGCAGCGCGCGGGCGGACTCCAGATCGTGCACGTCCCGTACCGGGGAACCGGTCTGGCAGTGGCCGACCTCGTGAGCGGCTACATACCGATGATGACGCCGAACGTGACCGGGCGGCTGCTCGGCCTGTATAAGGCCGGGAAAATTCGGATCCTGTCGGTGAATGCGCCGGCGCGCCTCAAGGCCGCGCCCGAGATCCCGGCCACGATCGAAATCCTGCCGAACATGATTGCCCAGTTGTTCAGCGGATTGTTTGCGCCGGCGGGCACGCCTAAGCCCATCGTGGATCGCGTTTCGCAAGTCACGCGCAAGGCACTTGCCGACGAGTCTTTCCAGCAGAAGCTAATCCGGTCGGGGTTCGAACCGGTACTGGACTCCAGCGCGGAGAAAGCGCAGCGCTTCGTCGATCAGGAGCGTGAGCAGCTCATGCCACTGATCAAGGCTACTGGCTTCAAGAAATAGATGCCGTCGCTGGGGGGAACTGAAGGCAGAAGGCGGAAGGGCCTTACGATCCGTGATGGGTGATGGGTGATGGGTGATGGGTGATGGGTGATGGATGATGTTAACAAATGGGGCCAGGCTCGAATTATCAAGAATTCGAGCCTGGCCCCTTTGATCGTTGATCCCGCGCTTTACTGTTCGAAAGGCCTCAACGCCTCGAGCTTGATGCGGTAACCCGGCGTCGCCTCATCGTAGCGCGCGAGACATCCGCGAGCACAATCTTTGCTGTCGGGCCACAACTCGCACGAGCGAACCGTGAGCTCGGGCGTCGTGCCGTCACCGCGAAAAACACGCCCCGCCTCGACGAAAGCCACGCATCCCGTTTCGGGGCACCTCAACAGCCGCTTTCTCACGACCGGCTCGATCAGCCAGTACCCGCAACCGACCGTGCACAGTACCAGGACTACGATTGCCACTATCCATGCCAAAGCCAAAAAGTCCATAATATGACCCCTTTCCAAAAGTCTCTAAAGCTTCTTGAGTAAAAATAGTTTGCGGCCAACGGCGGGCCGTGACGTTGAGGAAAATCAAGAAATCGCAAGAAATCGTATCCATAACGGACCTATCAATCATAGCGTCGCATTTCCGCAACGCGTTGAGCGACTGAAAAGACCGCAATATGGAAGGGCGCAGTTAAAGGGGCCAGGCTCGAATTTTCGGGGGGCTATCCCCTAAGCAGTTCAAGGGGCCAGTCTCGATTTATCATTATTTGGACGGTAAGGAGTCAGGCTTTTGTCTGATAGCGCCGGCATCGCTAATTTTGACGACCCATTCACCTTAGGCGACAGGTGAGATGGCTATTCCCTACTTCGTCAGATTCCGAGTCCCATTAACATCAATGAGGTCATTTACTCACTTGAAGGAAGGTCTAAATGTCTACGGCTGATATTACCGGGCGGTTGGCACGCTATATGGTCGAGGCCCGGGAGCGGAGTCTCGCGCCGCACGTGGCGCAGGATGCCAGGCATCGCATCCTGGACACGCTCGCCGCGATGGTCTCGGGAGCCCATCTCAAACCGGGGGAAATGGCGATCCGCTACGCGCGGGCGCAGGGCGGGGTCGAGGAAGCGACCGTCCTCACCACCGACATCAGGACCTCGGCCGTCAACGCCGCTCTGGTGAACGCCATGTTCGGCCACGCTGACGAGACCGATGACTTCCATCCGGCGACAAAAGCCCATCCCGGCTGCGTCGTCGTGCCCGCGGCCCTCGCGATGGCCGAGCGCGAGGGCAGATCGGGAACGGAGCTGCTGAACGCGGTCGCGCTCGGCTACGATCTCTGCTGTCGATTTCTCCTGGCGCTCGGAGCGGATCACGTGCGCCGAACTCACCGCAGCGCCGAGGGCACCGGCTCCACGCTCGGCAGCGTGGGGGCCGCGGCCTCCCTGGCCCGGCTGGACGAAAAGGGGATGCGCCACGCGCTTTCGTACGCCGCCCAACAGGTATCGGGCCTGTGGAGCTGGGTCCGCGATGCCGAGCACGTCGAAAAAGCCTTCGACTTCTCCGGCATGGGCGCGCGCAATGGCGTGACCGCGGCCATCATGGCCCAGATGGGCTTTAGCGGCGTCTGGGACGTGTTCGATGGCGAGCACAACGTGCTCCAGGCCCTGTCCACCGAACCGAAACCGGAGGCAATGGTAGCGGCGCTGGGAAGCCGCTATTTCGTCACCGAAACCGCCATCAAGCCCTTCTCAATCGGCTATCCGGTCCAGGCCCCGCTGGACGCATTCCTCAGGCTCCATCGCGAGCATGGGCTCAACGTGAACAACGTGGAGCGCATCGTCGTGAGACTTCCGGAGGACGGCGCGCGCGTCGTCAATAACCGCGCCATGCCGGATATCAACTGCCAGCACCTCATCGCGTTAGCATTGGTGAAAGGCACCGTCTCGTTTGAGGACAGCCATTCCTATGAGCAGATGGCGGACCCGACAGTGCGCGCCGCAAAGGAGCGCGTGCAGCTCATCGCCGATCCAAAGCTCATGGATCCCGCCGCGCCGCGAAGCGGCCAGGTGGAGGTGACGCTCCGGGATGGCCGCACCGTCAGCCACTTTACGCGCCACGCTCCGGGCACGAAGGAAAATCCGATGGATACGGAGGGCGTGAACGCAAAGGCGCGGCTCCTGATGGAGCCGGTGCTTGGTGCCGAGCGGACAGAGGGCGTCATCCGGCGGGTGAACGCCGTGGAGGAGCTCGACGATGTGCGCGAACTACGGCGTTTCCTGGCACTCGAAGGTCATTAGCAGAACCTAGTTGACAAAAAAACGCGCGAGAAAATCGAGTCTGACCTTATTTCCACAGAGTAAAGTAATGCAGGTCTTGCATTTACCAAAGAGAGGTGACTCATGCATGATTTCCGCTGGCCGGCGTTGATTACGCTGGGTGTGCTGGTGCTGTTGTTCAGCCTCGCGTGGAATGTAGGCAAGGCCCGTGCCAAATACAAGATCAACGCGCCCGCGACGACGGGCGACCCGGCGTTCGAGTGCGTCTGGTATGCCGCGGCGTATCAGCAAGAGGCCAGCAAGCGCGGGCCCCCGTTCGCCGTGTCCACGCTCGTATTCTGCATGCTCGCTCTCGGCGCCGCGTGGGGCGTGGTAAAGGGGTTTTTGCAGTGACGGATTAGTCCCCCAGACCGGTGGTTGTCGCGCGACAGGGGCTGATGCAGTGTTTTTGTTGAAAGTGACGATCTAACGCCGGACACTATGCCTCTCCGGGAGACAAGGCGTGAAAGAGCCGGCACGTGGCGTGGTCCAACCCCTCCTGAAGAGCTGAAAGAAAGGAAATCGCAATGGCGTACATCTTCCATCAGGATGACTTGCCGAAGCTGCTCTCGGTGGTTCCCGGCCGGGAACGCGTGTTCTTCGCCAGCAAGGAGTTAAGCGCCACCGACGCGATGCTCGCCGGAATCATGTATTACGCCGAAGGCGCAGCCTCCCCCTATCACTTCCACAAGAATTGCGAGCATTTCTATTTCATCTTCGACGGCACCGCAACCGTGGAGACGGAGGAAGGCGTGAGGGACCTCAATCCCGGCGATCTGGTGTTCATACCGGCCGAGGAGAAACACCGGCTCCGCGCGAAGGAGCGCCTGTTCTATTTCGAGTTCCAGGCACCGAATCGCTTCGAGACCACGATCCTCGACGGTACCAAGGACGACCTGCTGTGGGAACGTGTGGACGGCAACGTCTGGGTCCAGAGCTGATGACGACCTGCGTTCGGCTACGAGACGAAGCCGAGGGCCACTGGCAAACAGGAGCAAGCTGACATGTCTACGACCCATATCGATACCAACGGAATCTCCCGGAAGAAACTGAACGGCGGCCAGGGTGAAGTCGCGGAGATCGTCAACCCGGCGCTCTGCGGGGCGAAGAACGTGCTCGGCATGCTGCGTTGGCTAAGCGATGGCGAGCATTTTGCTACGGAATCTCTGCAAGATACACACCAACTCCTTTACCTGATGGAGGGCGATGGCGTGATCAGGCTCGGCGACGACGATGTCGAAGTCAGCCAAGGCGCCGGCGTGTACCTCGGCCCAACGGAGACCGCCAGCATCCGTCACGCGGGCGACTCGACTTTGAAGCTTCTACACCTGGTCGTGCCAAAGGTCGACGACTCAAAGGGATGAAAGGGGCCAGGCTCGATTTATCCAAGCGACAACTGAAGAGTTTGAGACCACCATGAATACCACGACACGTGACATCATCGTCATGACCTCAGGCGCCTTTACTGCACCCTATCTTGCACTCATCCCCCAACTCGAAATCGCCACGAAGAGAAAAATCGTCACGGCCGCAACGTCCATGGGGACAGGGCCAGACTACATTCCGACTCGACTTCAACGCGGTGAACCCGTAGACGTTGTCATCGTTGCGGATGCCGCCCTTGTCGAATTGATCAAGGACGGCAAGATCTCGGCCGAAAGCCGTACTCCCCTCGCGCGCTCGGCCATCGGTATGGCCGTACGGGCAGGAGCACCCAAGCTGGACATCAGTTCGGTCGACGCGCTGAAACGCACGCTTCTGGAAGCGAAATCAGTCGCGTACTCTGCCAGCGTAAGCGGCCGCTATATTACCACCGAGCTGTTTCAGCGCCTCGGAATAGCCGACCACATGGCAAGTAAGAGCCGGCGAATCGAGGGTGAACGAATTGGCGCCGTGGTTGCGCGTGGAGAGGCAGAGCTCGGCTTCCAACAGATCAGCGAGCTACTTCCCGTGCCCGGGATAGCGTATCTAGGACCGCTACCGGCTGAGGTTCAAAGAGTCAGTGTGTTCTCGGCCGGCGTTGCCGCAGGTGCCAGGGATTCGGATGCGGCTCGCGCGCTTATCGGATTCCTCGCGTCGCCGGCAGCAGCCGACGCCATTACGCAAAATGGGTTGGAGCCGATGCCGTAAAAGGGGCCGGGCTCGATTAACTGAACCACGGAACCTGACTTGACCTTCAGCGATACATCCACGCGACAGCGCCTAGCGGAATTCGTCGCGCGCGCCGCCGGCGGGCACGGCGCCGTGATCATCTCCCTCGAGCGGATGAGCGGTGGCGCCGTGCAGGAAAACTGGGCGCTCGACGTCAAGCTGGACGGCGAACTCCGGCGCTGGGTGTTGCGCACGGATGCCAAGGCAACGGTGCGCGAGAGCCTGACGCGCGCGCAGGAATTCGCCGTCCTGAAGATCGCACACGCCGCGAAGGTGCTCGCCCCCGAACCGCTGTTTCTGTGCAATGACCTGGCCGTCACGGGCCGGCTGTTCTTCATCATGCAGCGGCTGCCCGGCGTCGCCGCGGGCCACAAGGTCACGCGCGATTCGAAGCTGGTGCCGGACGGTGGAAGTCTCGCGCGCGAGCTTGCCGCGAATCTCGCTCGTCTGCACCGGATTACGCCGGCGCACGCCGGGCTTGGATTCCTGCCAACCATGCTCGCCCGCGATTGCATTGCTCACTATCGCAGCTACCTCGACACGCTGTCCCATCCCTATCCGGCCCTCGAATGGGGCCTGCGCTGGTGCGAGATCAACGCCCCGCAACACGAGGACACGACGTTCATCCATCGCGACTATCGCACCGGCAACTACCTGGTCCACGACGGGCATCTCGTGGGCGTCCTCGACTGGGAATTTCCCGCGTTCGGCAACCCGCTCGAGGACATCGGCTGGCTTTGCGCCCGGTGCTGGCGTTTCGCGCGTCCGGATCTCGCGGTTGGCGGGATCGCCGGCCTCGAGGATTTCATAGCGGAATACGAGTGGGTGTCGGGCCGACAGGTAGCGCCTGGTGACCTCATCTACTGGCAGGTCATGGCGCACCTGCGCTGGGCGATAATCGCGCTGCAACAGCTCGAGCGCCACCTGTCGGGGACCGAGCGGTCGCTCGAGCTGGCCCTGACCGGCCATATCGTCGGCCAGACCGAGCTCGAGATACTCAACCTCACGGGGGCGCCATGAACGACCGGCCCGATGCGCGCGACCTGCTCGAAATCGCGCGCTATGCCTTTGTCGCCGAAGTGCTGCCTGCCGTCCCGGAGGCGCTGCGGTATACCGCATTGATGATCGCCAACGCCATCGCGATCGCGCAACGCGAGATCGCGGCGGGTGACGCGCCCCTGCGCGGCGAATACCGGCGTTTCGCCGGGCTGCTGTCCGGAAATGCCGCCGTACCGGACGGCGACGCGCTCCGCGCGGCAGTGGAGGGCTATAATCGGCGCTTGGCAAACGAGATACGCGCCGGTCGGTTTGACGGGGAGGAGCGTGCCGCGATGCTCGAACACCTGCGCCGCACGACGGAGGAAAAGCTCGCCGTATCCAACCCCAAAGCGCTGGTCGATCCGGCTGGTAAATAGCCAGAAGCAACCGCCGACAGACGCAGATAAACACAGATACGATCAACGTCCAGGAAACATCGCCTACAAAGGACATTCGGTGTCAATCTGCGTTTATCTGCGTCTCCATCCGGTTTTGTGAGGGCATTGCAAGTGAGCGTGACCGCCTCCTTCGAGCCGCTCACCCCGACGTCTTTCCTTTTGCGGTCGGGCCGGATCTACGCGGATCGCACTGCGGTTATCGACGACGCCTACCGCTGCAGCTATGGCGAGTTTCTCGACCGCTGCCTGCGGCTCTCCGGCGCGCTGCGCAATATGGGTGTTGCCGAAGGCGGGCGGGTCGCGGTGCTCGCGCCCAACACCCGCGTGCTGCTCGAGTCCCATTACGGCGTGCCGTTTGCCGGCGCCGTGCTGGTGGCGCTCAATCCGCGGCTCACGGCCGCCGAGCTCGCAACGATCGTCGCGCACAGCGGCGCGCAGGTGCTGATCTACGACTACGAGTTCGAAGCGGCTGCCCAGGATATCGCCGCGCAGGCGGGCGGCGAATTGCGGCTGGTACGGGGCGGGCGGCCCGATGACCAGTACGAGCGGCTGCTCGACAGCGCTGCTCCATGGCGCCGGCCGGTCGCCGACGAGCGCGGATTGCTCTCGATCAATTACACCAGCGGCACCACGGGCACGCCCAAGGGAGTCATGTATCACCATCGGGGAGCCTACCTGCAGGCGCTCGCGATGGCGATGGAGACGCAACTCGACTGCGACAGCACGTTCCTGTGGACGCTGCCGATGTTCCACTGCAACGGCTGGTGCTTTCCGTGGGCCGTCACCGCCGCGGGTGCGGCGCACCTTTGCCTGCGCAGGTTCGATCCGGGGCTGGTGTGGGGCCACTTGCGCGATTCCGGTGTCACTCATTTCAATGGCGCGCCCACGATACTCGTCATGCTCGCGTGGCATACGGGCGTGGCGCGGCTGCCCCGACCGGTGCGCGTCGGCACGGGCGGCGCGCCGCCGACGCCGGCAATCTTGCAGCGCATGGCTGAACTGGGCATGGACGTAACCCAGCTCTACGGGCTTACCGAGACCTTCGGGCCGGCGGTGATCTGCGAATGGCGCGGTGAATGGAGCCGGCTTGGGATGGAGGAACAGGCGAGGCTCAAGGCGCGCCAGGGCGTGGGAAACGTGGTTTCGAGCGAAGTGCGCGTCGTCGATGCGCATGGCAACGACGTGCCCGCCGACGGGGCGACATTAGGGGAAATTGCGCTGCGCGGAAACAACGTGATGCTCGGCTATTACCTGGACGAGATCGCCACCCGCAAGGCCGTGCCGGACGGCTGGTTCAGGACCGGAGATCTCGGCGTGATGCATTCCTACGGCTACGTCGAGATCAAGGACCGGTCCAAGGACATCATCGTGTCGGGCGGCGAGAACGTCGCCTCGATCGATATCGAGCGCGTCTTGTGCTCCCATCCAGCGGTGATGGAAGCCGCGGTGGTTGCCGGGCCCGATCCCAAATGGGGCGAGGTGCCGGTCGCATTCGTCACGCTCAAGACCGGTGCCGCCGCGAGCGAAGCCGATTTGGTCGCCCACGCGCGCGAGCGCATGGCGCACTTTAAGGCGCCGAAGCGGATCGTGTTCAGCGAGCTGCCGAAGAACGCGACGGGCAAGATCCAGAAGTTCGTGCTGCGCGAGCGCGTGCGGGAGCTGATGAAGGCGGAAACGCAACCGCCGACGAAGACCAGCCCAAGAATCATTTAGCCGCGGATAAACGCAGATAAACGCAGATCGAAAACAATACAGAACCGCCAAACAAGACAACAGCAATAAATGAACCGCGGAGACGCGGAGAGAAACAAACGACAATTCACGAATCACGATAGTTAGGGCCGCCGGTCACGTCAAGACATGTGTCACGACAAAGTGCAGAGCCGCATTTCTTCCCCGTTCCCGTCGGCGTTTAATTCCCCATCGACGCTTCCAATTTGCTTCTGAGACTGCTCATGGACTTTACGCTGCCCCCGCCTATCGAGGACTACCGCAAGCGCTATCGCAGTTTCGTCGCCGAGCACCTGATTCCGCTCGAGCAGGACGCGGGCGCGTACGATGACCACGAGAACATCCGCCTCGACGTGCTGGAGAAACTGCGCGCCGAGGCGAAAGCGGCAGGCTTGTGGACGCCGCAGATGCCGAAAGAGCGTGGGGGCCAGGGACTGCCGGTCGTGGGTATGGCGGCATGCTACGAGGAGATGAACTACTCGATATTCGGGCCCGCCACTTTCAACTGCGCTGCACCCGACGACGGCAACATGATCGCGCTGAACAAGATCGGGACTGAGGAGCAGAAAGCACGCTGGTTGCAGCCCATCGTGGACGGTAAGGTACGCTCCTCGATCGTGATGACCGAGCCCGCGCCCGGCGCGGGGTCCGATCCGGGCATGATGCTCACGACCGCGGAGAAGAGGGGCGACCAATGGATCGTCCGCGGCCGCAAGTGGTTCATCACCGGTGCGGGCTTCGCGCAGCATTTCATCCTGATCGCAAAGACTTCCAGCGACAAGCGCAAGGGGCTCACCGCTTTTCTGTTTGACCGCGACCAGCCGGGCTGGCGCATTGTGCGGCGCATACCTGTCATGGGGCCGGAGGAGCACGGCGGGCATTGCGAGATGGAGTTCGACGGCCTGGAGATTCCAGACGAGAACCGGCTGATGAACGTCGGCGACGGGCTGAAGGTCACGCAGATCAGGCTGGGCACCGCACGGCTCACCCATTGCATGCGCTGGCTGGGCCTCGCCCGGCGTTCAATGGACATTGCCGGGGAATACGTTTCGCAGCGTGATGCCCTGGGCAGCAAGCTCGCCGAGCGCGAGAGCGTGCAATGGCTCCTCGGCGATGCGGCGATGCAGATCGAGATCGGGCGGCTGCTGGTCATGCGCGCGGCGGCGAAGCTCGACAGAGGCGAGTTCGCTCGCAAGGAAATATCGATGGCGAAGATCGCGGTGGCCGATGTGCTGCACAAGGCCGTGGACACGGCGATCCAGTTGAACGGCGCGCGCGGCTACTCGAAGGACACGATACTCGAATGGATCTACCGTTACGCGCGGCAGGCGCGGCTCGTGGACGGTGCTTCTGAAGTGCATCGCATGGTGCTCGCGCGGTTTTACATGGAGGAGCGCAACGATTTCTGGTCCTGGAAGTGACGCCAGCCATCAACATCAATAGAGTCAGACACCATTTAACGTGACGGGTGACAGGTGATGGGCTTTAACTTCATGACTCGTCACTCGTCACTCGTCACTCGTCACTCGTCACTCGTCAGTCGTCACTCATTACTTGTCACGCCCTATGAAGCCGCCGTTAGTCGACACTTCTTCAGCACTAGCCACCAGTCACGCTTTAACAGATTTGGAGGGGTAACCATGACGAAGCGAGGCCGAACCAGAGCGAAGGATCCCGCGCGGCCGATCAGGACGAAGCGCGACCACGAAGGTGCCGCAGCCGTGGCCAAGACAATGTCCGGTCAGGCCGACCGGGATTCCGCCGCAGAACTGCGTCTGCAATCGCTACTCCGGAAACTGGACGAGTTCGACGAGTCGGAAGACCACGCACGCGCCGACTTCCCAGAGGACCAGGAATACTTAGGACCCCGCCGGCGCTGGTCGGACGACTGAGTTACTGAAGGCGGAAGGCCGTGCACCAGAACTGGTGATAGGAACTGGTGGTGGAGATCCTGGTGATGTGTACTCGTGATGAGGCGGGCAACGCACTTTTCCATCACCATTATTCGTCGCTCCTTGGCAGGAAATCTGGTGGCTAGTGCACGCGAGCCTGCCGCTCACGCAACGCTACGCACCCGACATCGCCCGCAACTATCAGATCGCACCCCCAGTCCGGCTCGCCCGCACTCAACGCCACTTGCGGACAGCGGCCGTCAGAAATCCGGCGAGCCCGTCATTTGCAACCGGTGACCGATCGCGTCTTCCCGCCGCGTGATCGAGCACCTGTTGAACGTGGACGTCCACCTGTCGCAGAACCGAAGGCGACACCGCATAGCCGTCGCTCTCATAGGTCAGGATCGGCATTCCACGCTGAAGGCTGACCGGCCTGAGGATGGCCTCGGAAATCCGATACGGGAGGCAGTTGAACGGTCCGATGACGATGATGCCATCGTAGCCGTCCCTGTTGGCATCGAGACCCTTGCCCACGGTCGGGGTGATTTCTCCGTAGATAGCATGGGAAACGTGCTCGGAGGCCCCCTCGAACAAGGACGAAACGTCGTTGGGGCCAGCGACCAGCAGCCCCGTCTTGCGAAACAGCCTGCGGTAGTAGTCCTCGACCAGTCGTCCCGTCTGATAGGTGAGCCACTTCTGCAAATAGTGCTTGCCATCCCGTTGCAGGACCCTGGTGCAGGCCTTGCCGAGTGCCAACCCGCCCGGCTTCATCCCCCAGCCGTTGGCAGTTTCTGCCACACGGTAATAGTCGAGATAGAGCAGAAGCTCACTCAAATCGACCGGCTTGAGAATGATGCCCCGTTCGGCATAAAGGTCGGTGACGCCTTCCATGAAAAACGGACTGAATCGGGTGAAAAAGTCGCCGGTGACCACGACCCGTGGACAAGTCAAAGGGTCTCGAGTGCGCGGCAATGCCGCCAGCCGATCGATGAATCCGGGCAGTTCGGCGTGGAACTCGTCAAGTGATCGCGTCGCAACGGCGAAGCGCCGCCATTCCTCTCGAAGCCGATCCACGCTGCCGCGGACGCCCACGACCTGAAGCACATGATCGATCTCCACGAGAATGTCCGCCGCGAGGATCGCTGATGCCAGACACCGCGCGAACGTCGTCTTATCGGATCCGACGCTGCCTTCTTCGGCCTGAAGACTCAGCAGGAATAGATCGGGCAGCTGCTGATCGGTGATGAACTGCTCGATGTAGCCCTTGTAGGATTCACTGACGCAAGGTGCTCCGCCGGGAATCATGTAGAAGCCCGCGATCTCGCCGGGCCCGCGGTTCTCGTGGATTTGCAGCAACTGCCCGACGCAGATCGGTAGCGGGAGGCACTCGCGGCCCGAGGTGTAGTGAAGGCCCCGGTCGAGCTGACTCCGCCCGAGCGTGATCACCTCGCCGGCGTGCAGGCCCAACCAGCTGGTGGCCATGGCCAGGGCTTGGGCGTGGTATTGGGAGAAGTTGGGAAAATACAGCCTCACCCGGGGGTCGGTAATCGGCACCTGCTCGCCATTCGATCGGATGACCTGGCCGCCCGCTGTGAGCCGGCAAGGTGTGAACGACTGGGCGCGGCCCGCTTGCGCTTCCCGGTAGTTGTTGGCGATGTCGAGAAATGCCTCCAGCCTCGTTTGCACTCCGGCGTCGGCGGTATGGGCGTCGATCTCGAGGATGAGGTACGGTTTTGCGCCCATTTCGGAGGCGACCATTGCGTGGGTGAATGCGTCGATGGTGCAGCTGAAATTGCTCACGCAAAGAATAAACAGGTTGGGATGTTGCTTGGCCAACGCCACGGCATTCAGGATCTGGTTAGCAAAGTGCCACGCGGTGGGTCCTTCTCCGACGGGCGGGAGGCAGTCGGCGGGAATCACGGGCACGCCCATGCTGGAGAGTTTCTTGCCGACCGATTGGGAAGCATCCGGTGTGAAGGCGTTGTAGCTGTGCCCGGCAAGCAGGATCGCCGGTTTTCCCGCCGCCACGGCTTGATCGAGAGCCCGTTGCCCAAGATTGGCCAGGGCGCGCTCTGCTTCCCTCTGGGCATGTACTGCCGCCGCCCAAGCCTGGTCGACCGATTCGCGCCGGATTCCGAACTCGCGCACGATCAATTCTGCCAGCGGCGCACTGGCTTCGTAGCCGTCGGTGAAATCCAGTACGGGAGAGAGCAGGCGCACGGCGGGAAACGCCTTGGCCAGAAAATAAGGCCCGGCCTGGGTGATCGGACACAGGTAGGAATCTCGGCAAGTGTCGGGCTGGCGGGGCATGCGCACCACGTGCGGGAGGAAGACCCAGTCCACGCCGCGCCGCGAGAGGTCTAGCACCGCGCCGTGCGCGATCTGCGCAGGGAAGCAGAAGCCGGAATTCGATTTCAGATCGCCGCTCGGGTCAACGTCGGACAGCACCACCTCCATCCCCAGGCTGGAAAAGAACACCGAGTAGAGCGGGAACAGCGAATGCGTCGTCAGCGCCCGCGGAATGCCGATGCGTGTCCCACTGGACACCGGTTCGGCGCTGGAGCAGCCGAAGAGTATCTCGGCCCTCTGCTGCACCAGATCGGGGGTCGCGACGCTACTGGATTTTCTCTTCCATACGTTCTCGAACAGGCTGCAGCGACCACCGAACGGGAAGCGCCGCCCGGCCACCTCGAACCGGTCGATGCTGCAGTTGAGCGTGCAGGCCCGACACGTGACGCGACCGACGAGCTTCATCTCCGGCGCCGCCAGAGTGAGCAGGTCAGCTCCGCTGTCCGGCGCCCGTTCTGGTTGCGGACTTTCCTCTGTAGAGGAGTGCTCGCACTCCGGAAGTGGCTTGAGTGCGCCGCCGCGGCGCGCAAGCGCCAGCAGTGCGACACCCAGTGCTCCGAGCAATTCCGGATTGGGCGGGATCAATACCTGGTGGCTCACACTATGGGCGAAGGCATACCCGAGCGCGCGGTTCAGAGCGACCCCGCCCTGCAGGAACACCTTCTTGCCGACGCTGCGCGGCCCCTTGACCCGGTTGAGGTAGTTGCCGGCGATGGCGTAGACCAGCCCGCTGACGATGTTGTCGCGCGATTGGCCCTGCTGTTGGGCGACGCGTATATCGGAGTTGATGAATGCCGCGCAGGTTGCCTTGAAGTGTACCGGGGAAGGAGCCGCTAAAGCGATGTCAGCGATGTCAGACACGGTGATGCCGAGATCGCTCTGGGCGCACTCCTCAAGGAACGAGCCGGTGCCGGCGGAGCAGGCGTTGTTCATCGCGTAGTCGATGGGGACGCCGTTCCGCAGGTAGATGTACTTGGCATCCTGTCCGCCGATCTCGAAAATCGTGTCCACATCGGCGTCGAAGTGCGTCGCCCCCGCGGCATGGGCCGAAATCTCGTTGTAAACATACTCGGTGCCCAAATAGGCTCCCGCGAGCTCCCGCGCCGAGCCGGTAGTGCCCTCGAGGCCGACGTGGCGGTTGCCGACCTGAGCAACGAGCGCCCGCAGGCATTCGCGCACGGCTGCTATGGGATCACCCCGTGTTCTCGTGTAATGCGAGGCCACCACGTTGCGCGTCGTGGGATCGAGAAGGATCGCCTTGGTTGTGGTCGATCCGGCGTCCACTCCCAAGACGAGCGGACCGGCGGGAGGAGGCTGCCGGGCTGGCGCGGCGATGACCTGCACGCGCTCGGCATACTGATTGAGCGGCGGGAGACTGCCAAGCGGCGACTGGCGCAGAATCCTCGGAGACCGGTAGAGTGGATTGTCCCGCGCGAGCAGGGCGCTGCCCCAAGCCTCGAACCAGGCACTCTCCGGCAGCACGACAAACTGCGTCGCGGATACCTTCTCTCGCAGCGCCGCCAGCATCGCCGTGTTGCGTGTCATGCCACCGATCACAAGCACCCGCCGCAGTTCACGCTGAACTTTTTCCAGGAGCGCAACCACCTTGTTGGCCATGCTGTCGTGCAGTGTCCGCAGGATGTCCTCGGCGCTAGCCTCCTTCCGGTTGAGCTTGTGCGTGATATCCGATTTGCAGTGAACCGAGCAGCGTGAAGCGAGCGGCACGACGTTGCCGCCGACTGAGCGCGCGATCGCTTCGTCTATTCCGAGCCCCATCCGGCCGATCTGCTGCACGAAGAACTCCCCGCTTCCCGCAGCACACTTGTTATGCGACAGGACATTGGAAATCCGGCCGTGCTCGAGGATGTAGACGAGAAAGGACTCTCCACCCAGGGAAACCACCGCGTCAAACTCGCCCGCCACCTCACGTAACGCCCGCTGGATTGCGGCGACTTCGGCAATATGCCCCAGATGACCGGACACGCCAAAATACGCTGCCGGGGAAAACTCCGTGCTGGCAAGCAACTCGTCAAGAACTTTCAGCGGACGGCCCTGGTGGGCAAGTACTCGGGCGCTCCGGGTGTCGCCTCGTATGGCTGCAACCTTCACCGTTAGGGCGCCGACGTTCACGCCGACGTAAGACGTCGCGGGGTTGGCCGTGCCGATATCGATACCGGTGATCATCATGTCGGTGAGCCTCTTTGGAACGTGCCCACAGCCAGCCCATACCGCACCGGCGGGAAATCATTCTGTAACTTGAAAAAACGTTAGCGCGGAACCGCCGCAGATCGTTTGATATAGCTCAATCTTCAACGATTTTAATCAAAGAATTAAAGGGGCCAGGCTCGAATTTTCCTGGAGTTCTGTCTACCGTAGGTGGGAGTAGGGCGTTTAAGGAGCAAACGACCGTGCCTCCGTGCGCGCTATCCCCTGTCGCTCCGGCATACACCTTGATGGGGTTTCGCTGCACATTGTGCAGCGCGGTACAATCGTCAACCATGCTTCTTTTCGGAGGACGATTACAGCAGCTACCTGCACGGGTTGGCTGAGGCACTCCTGGAATTCGCGCGCGCCTTCACCGCCATCTCGAGTTGCTTGATCTGCTCATTGAATGTCCCGATCACCGCCAGGTTGGCTGCGATCGCCAGCCGGCGCTCGGCCTCAGGGTCGATGGCCGGCAGATCCGCGGGGCTGAGACGCTTGACCTGGTTGGCGTTGATCAGCCGAGCGCTGTTGCGCTTGCGATAGACCACCTGGTCCGCTTCATCAATCACCGCCACCACGCAATTGTTCGAGTGCAGATCAATCCCGCTATACTTCTTCATTGAAGGCCTCCTTACGTTAAGGTTTGACTTCGGACCTCAACTTTAACCCCGCCGCACGCGGCGGCGAGGAGGCCTTCTAGAACATGTTAATCAAAGTTGCCGCCAAGGACATCAGGATAGGCATGTTCGTTGCCGAACTCGATCGGCCGTGGACGGATACACCGTTCCTGCTTCAGGGTTTCCTGGTCGAGGATCAACACCAAGTAGCGCAGCTGCAAAGCTACTGCAAAGTCGTCTATGTTGATCGAACGAGGTCCGCCGACGGGGTTTTCCCTGAAACCCGGGACCTCACTCCGCGACCGCGTCCCACCATACCGCCCGGGTCAAAGAAAAGCATCCCCTCCGCCGATGCCGACCTCGGATCCGGCAAGGCCAGGAAATTGTCGGACGCGGAATCACTCATTCTGGACGTGATCGAGGAACTCGGCCCGCACGACAGAACGGCTTTTGGATCGAGCGTTGCCTCGGGCGAGATTACACATTCGAGCCTGTTCGGGTCTCTCAGGGAAGGAATTGCCAATCTGTTCCGCAGGCGGGAAGACGCCCGCGTGTCCGAACGTGGTATCGCGACGACCGGGGACCGTCTCAAAGCTGCCGATAACGCAGCGCGGACACCCGTACATCATGATTTCATTCCGTCGTCGATTCACGTCACGGTCCACCCTGAAACCAACACCATCGAGGAGGAAATGCCGCAGGCCAGACAGGCCTTTGCCCAAGTCGAGGAGCTTTCGCATCAGCTGGTCGACGACATACGCGCCGGCCGACTCTTTTCCGTCGATCAGTTGGAAGAAGTCATCGATGACGTGGTGGGCAGCGCATTACGCAGTCCCGATGCGCTGATGTTGGTCACCCGTTTGAAACAGCAGGACATGGCAATTTACGGACACAGCCTTCAAGTTGCCGTTTATCTGGTGGCGCTTGGCCGGCATCTTGGTCTGCCGAGCGAAGAGCTTGCACGTCTGGCAACGCTCGGCCTGTTTCTCGATCTAGGCAAAACAAAGGTGCCGGCCACGCTACTCTACAAGCCGGGACCGTTGACACCGGACGAGTTCGACCTGGTCAAGCAGCATGTGTCCCTGGGAATGGAATTGATCCACCAGATTCCCGCCCTGCATCCCATGATTTTCGAGGGAGTTGCCCAGCACCACGAGCGCGAAGACGGCAGCGGCTACCCGGCAGGTTTCCGCGCGGAAGGCATTAGTTTGCACGGACGCATGGCTGCGATTGTCGACACCTTCGTCGCGCTGACCAACCCTCGTCCGTACGCAGCCGCCATCTCCGCGTACGAGGCATTGCGCAAGCTCTCCGAGCTGGGCGGCCGCCTGTTCCACGCCCCCCTGGTCGAGCAATTCACGCAGACGATCGGCGTGTATCCCGTCGGCTCCCGGGTCGAGTTGTCATCGGGTGAAGTCGCGGTTGTCCTCCGCCAAAGCACCGTGCGCCGGCTCAAGCCGAAGGTCCTGGTGGTCACCGGGCCGGACAAGGTTCCGGTACCGTCCCCGACAATGCTCGACTTGCTCTATCAGCCTGTCGGCAATGAAGCGGTGCATATCGTGCGCGGATTGCCGGGCGGATCCCCTGGACGCGATTAGACGAAGAAAACAAATGGGGTCACCCATTACCCGAGCCCTGTCCGTCGATCCTGGCGCGTCTAATGAGCTCGACAATTTTCTTGGGCCTTCAATTTTCGAGTTGTCACACAGCCTCGGCCATTGGCGGACGTTTATCGAACCTTGTAATCCGTTGAGCACGCGTTGTTTCTAACGTTAAATGGGATCAGTGTAGGCTTTGTCTTAATTGGAGGCTTGGGCTTAGGGAAAAGTTACGCTCACCCCATTTACCTGGTGTGATCGGACCCGAACGAATAAGGCCGGCGGAAATTGCGGGTATACCCCCTCGTCGGCATAATTAGCCTTCAATGAAATAAATAAGTTCCGGCTCATCGCACGCTTTTGGATAATCGCGCAAACAATGCATCGGGCAGCAGCGGAATCGTGACGTCCGCGTCGGCTTCAGCCTGGCGGCCTCAAACGGAAGTCGAGGTCATCGTCGGCACGCCGCCCGGCGGCGGCCAGGACCGCCCGGCGCGCGCACTGATGCGCGTGCTTCAGGCCGGCGGGCTCATCGACGTTCCCATGCGGCTCACCAACACGCCGGGCAAGGGCGGCGGCAACGCATGGGATTCCCTGCGCCGGCGCCCGTGCGACCCGCACACGCTGTCGATCAGCTCGGCGCCGCTCATCACCAACAAGATCCTGGGGGTGAGCAATTTCGACTACGTCGAGCTTACTCCGATCGCGACGCTCTATACGGAATACCTCGGCTTCGTCGTGCGGGCGGACTCGCCTCTGCACAGCGCCGGCGACGTGCTCGATCGGCTGCACGCGAATGCGGGCGGCCTGACAATCGCGCTCGCCACCGCCGTCGGCACCACTAACCACATCGCAATGGGACAGATAACGCAGCACGTAGGTGGTGATCCGAAAGCGCTGAAGCTGCGCGTATTCGAGTCAGCGCTCTACGCGGCCGCTGACGTGCTCGAAGGACAGGCGGAGCTCGGGGCCATCTCGGCCGTCAGCGCGGCAAAGGCGCTTAAAACGGGCGAGCTGCGCGCCCTCGCAGTATCTGCGCCCAGCCGGCTGGGCGGCGTGTATGCAGACGCGCCGACCTGGGTCGAGCAATCGGTTCCCTGCGTCATCGGGCAATGGCGCGGCATCATAGGCGCTCAGGGGATTATTCGCGAACAGATCGCGTACTGGGAACAGGCGCTTGCCGCCGCTACGGCGAGCTCCGCGTGGGCCGCAGAGCTCGAGCAGAACTACTGGACCGGCACCTACAAGGCGAGCGAAGACACGTGTGCGTTTCTCGATTCCGAGCGCGCCTTCCTAAGCGGCATGCTGCACGAGCTTGGACTGACCAACTAAGCGAGTATGTCCGCCGTAATGTATCAACGCGGCGGAGCGGGTACCTGCGGCAAGTCGGGCGTGACATCCTGTTGCCCGCGCGTTACGCTCGGTCTTCATCCACGGAGGCCGATAACATGACCACCGCCCTCAAGGTTGGCCTGATGGTTCCCATGAACAATACGACCATGGAACCCGAGATGCTGGCGTGGCTTCCCGCGGGATCGACCTGCACCACGCTGCGCATCCCCCGCGGCAAGGGCCTGCTCACCGCGGAATCGATCCCCGAATATAAGGCGCAGGCGCTATTCCTCGCTCGCCAGTTTGCCGCGATGGACCTCGATGTCGTGGCGTACGGGTGCACCGCCGCGAGCTTCATATCCGGCCCGGAGGGAGACGCGCAGCTCGCGCGCGAACTCGCCGAGATCACCGGCAAGCCGGTGGTCACGACGGCGCAGTCGATGGTGATCGCGCTGCGGGAGGATAACGCCAAGGACATCGCGCTCGTTACACCGTACACGGACCTGGTCAACAGGCAGCTGAAGGCCTACCTCGCAAACAGCGGCATCCGTGTGCAGCGCTTCAACAGCTTTTATGCCGCGGACGTCGAGGAGCTGGGCCGCATCCAGGCCGACGCGGTGGCGCGCCTCGCCGGGGAAACGATGGACGATGAGTGCGAGGCGATGTTCATCGCCTGCTCGCAGCTTCCGACCTACGAAATCCTCGACGGATTGCGGAACCGGTTCGGACGTCCGGTGTGGTCGTCCGTGCAGGCGACTGCGCGGCAGGCGACGCGCGCGGGCAGGCTCCAGACCGCCTGATACCCGGCCTTCCGCGACCGGAAACGCTTTACCGCAAGGCCGGGTGACCAGCCCGGCGATCGCCGCCGGGCTGGATCCGATCAGTTGGTCTTGATCTTGCGCTCCTTGACGATCTGCCGCCACTTGGCGATCTGGACCTTCAGAAGCTGGCTGAATTCTTCCGCCGACATGTCCAGAACCGGCTTGGCACCATTAAATTCGATGATGGACTTCACTTCGTCGATGGCGAGTATCTGCCGTATCTCGTCGTTGAGCTTCTTGACGATGGCGTCGGGCGTCTTGCTCGGCGCCAATATGCCCCACCACGTCGCCACGTCGTAACCGGGAACGCCTGCTTCGGCTATCGTGGGCAACTCGGGCATGAATGGCGAGCGCTTGGCGGTGGTCACGGCGAGGGCACGCAGGCGCCCCGCCTTGATCATCGGAGTCGAGGAAGGCGCGCTTGCGATCAGCATGGGTACTTCACCGGCAACCGTCGCGATGACCGCCGGCGCAATGCCCTTGTAGGGCACGTGGACGATATCGATATTGGCGCCTTGTGCAAACAGCTCGGTCGCGAGATGCGGAATGGTGCCGGCGCCGGCGGAACCGTAATTCAACTGCCCCGGCTTGCCCTTCGCGAGCGCGATCAGTTGCCTCACCGACTTCACCGGAAGCGAGGGATGCACTGAGAGCACCAACGGCCCCTCGCCCACCATGGCAACGCCCCTGAGGTCGGTCAGCGGATCGAATTGCATCCTGGTGTAGATTGCCGCACTCGTGGTGTACGTGACCGTAACGATCACTAGCGTGTGGCCGTCGGGAGCCGATTTGGCAACGTAGCCGGAGCCGATCGTTTGACCGGCGCCCGAACGGTTCTCGGTGATCACGATCTGCCCCAGCCGCTTGTGCAGGTGGTCCGCAAGCAGCCGGCCCAGAAAGTCCGCTGACCCCCCCGGCCCGGCCGGCACGATTATACGCATCTGCTTGGTTGGAAACTCCTGGGCGAACGAAACAGAACTCAGCCCGGCAATCAAGGCCAAGCCACAGACAATCGCTGGAATATGCATGCTCTTCTCCTCCATCGTGCTAAACAATTTTTGAAGCGATCGCGCTGCAGCGCGTCGGCGTGGATGCTCTCGCACGTGTTTTCTTTTGCGTTGTATAACACAAAGTCGGCGGTTGTCGCGAGCGTGACAACGTTGGAGCGACGCGCAGGCAGCATCACATTATGGGCGTACTGGCTCGAGAAATACAGGCCGGACCTCGAAAAGTTGGTCGTGTAGTTCCTTTCGGATTAAAAAGCTTCACGGCTAAGGCCGCGGCGGCTTCCTGTTGAGCAACGGGTGCGCATAACGAACCGCCCCTCGTTTCTTGCCCGGCCCGCTCATTGGCGCGGCATTCGCGCGGGCGCCGCGCTGATCGCGGCGCCGGAAGCCCAAACGCGCCGGTTATGTATGGGAATACATCTGCAGGCCGGCCACCGGCATTTGCGCCGTCAGGATTTTTCCATGGCCGTCGAGGATGAACATGGTTTTGTTCTCCGGGCCGCCGTACGCCACGTTGGTGAGCTTGTCGCTGGTGCAGGTCTCGATCCGGTAAATCGGCAGGCCGATCTTGTTGAAGACCCATATGACGCCCATGTTCGTCTGAACGCAGACCACGTTTCCGTCCACGTCGATCGCCATGCCGTCGGGCGTTCCGAAACCCGGCATGATCGCGAAGGTCCCCGTCCTGAACGGCGGGTGCGTATCCCGGAGCGGCTGCCACCAGATCGCGTTGTTGCGCGAGCCTACATAGAGCGTTTTCTCATCGGGGCTGAGCACCAAGCCATTCGGCCCCGGCAATGTCTCAACCAGTAATTCGAGCCTGCCGCCGGCCGAAAAACGGTACACCCGACCGGTCGCATCGTGCAGCCCGGTCTGCCCCTGGTCGGTGAAGTACAGATCGCCATTGCGCCCAAAAACGAGATCGTTGAGCCCTTTGAAGCTCTCGAAGGGTTTGAAGTCCAGAAAGGGCGTCACTTTCGCGGTCTTCGGTTCGAGGACCATGACGCCATGGTGATAATCGGCGATGAATATATGTGCCCGTCTTTGTGGATTTTCATGCCGTTCGGTTCGCCGTCGTACTCGGCAAAAAGATCGATATCCCCGTTGGGCGACATGCGGTAAACACGGCCGTGAGGCGTGTCCGAAAAAAAGAGATAGCCGGTCCTGTCGAAGCACGGCCCCTCCAGATAGAAATCGACACCCATCGCGAATCGCGCGTAATACTGAGTAACCTTTCCGGCTTGAGAACCCGACTTCGCGTATTTCCCGGGCATGGTGGCGAAGAGCGTCGTTCTTATGACTTGCGGTGGATCGTAAGGGCCCATTCATTCCTCTCCGTTTACTGAGTGTTTACGCACCGGTCAGGTAATCGTAGAGATTGGAAACGTTGCGCTTCATGACGCCCGGCGCCATGCCGTCCTGCCCCACGTCCATCGGATAACGGTCGGTCATGGCGGTGAGCCGTTCGATGGCCTCGTCCTTCGTCATGCCGCGGTCGATGGCGTCCTTGACGTAGGCTTTCCACTCCCGGATGAACTCGGCCTGCTCGGGGAGGTAGTCCTTGCCGCAGACCGCGCCATGCCCCGGCACGAAGACTTCTTCGGAGAGCTTGCGCAAGGATTCGAGTGCGATCAGCCACAGGTCGGGGTTCGCTTCCTGCAGCCACGTCTGCACCTTGTGGAAGATGTTGTCGCTGGTGAACACGACGCCTTCTTCCTTGATGCAAATCGCCGCCTGGAAGGCGGTATGGCCGGGCATGTGGATCATCTGGAAGGTGTGATTGCCCACGTGCAGCGTCATGCCGTTCCTGAAGGTGATGATCGGTGCATTGGGACGATAGCCTTCGAGGAGCTTCGGCTCCTCAGGCCCGAAGGTGGCCACGCGGGCGACGTGCTCCTCCATATTCGTTTCGAGGATGCGCCTGCGCACGCCCTCGTGCGCGATCACGGGGGCGTCGAAGAACGCGTTTCCAGTCCAGTGGTCGCCGTGCGGCTCGGTGTTGATGATGTAGCGCAGCGGCCCGTGTTTCGCGATGTCGGCCTTGAGCTTGAGCGCGTCGCTCGGCTTGTGCGGACTGTCGATCATGACCACGCCGTCCGACGTGGTCACGAACCCGTGGTTGCAGCCGCGGATCTGCGTTTCGACAAACACGTTGCGGGTCAATTGCTGCATATGGCAAGACTCCTGTCAGCGAACGTTGCGGCAATCAGGGGACTGTTCAAGGCGTGGGGTCAGCTCGCCCCCATGAAGCCCAGAATCGGTGGCCGCATGATTCCTCCCTCACTTCTTAAACTTTACCCTGCGCCACTCCCACGGGGGTATAGGGGCATCATCTACCCATAGTCCCCACTTCCGCAATCGCGCTTTCTGTTCCGCAGACTCGTAGTGCCCCCGATATTCCTCCGGCATGGACATTTACATCGTAGATTACAGAACGCATCTTAAAGGCATTACAGGAGTGCGCCTTGAGGCTCTTGAGCACCCGAGCCTTCCCGCCAATGACGGTCCCGGATTCTGGCAGAACGAGAACTTCGTTCTAACTGAGCTGCAAATGTACGCTGTCTCGCGCAAGCGGCCATCGGTAGGCACGCCATGGCAGCCCGCGGCTTCACCTTTCCCATTCAATGTGACGCCCTGAGCTTCGTGGCGCGGCGGAGGAGAAACGCCATTTAATCAAAGCCTCAATCAGCCGTAACTACACACCCTGCTGCGGCGGGGTTTTTGTTTGTGGGGACGCGTCCAGGCACGGTAGGCTGCGAGGGCAAGCAGGGTGGCGAGGATGCCGGTCGTCGGGATATGCCGCCAAGAAAAGGGGATTTCTTCTACCTGGGATGGGAGAAATTGATCCTTCCGGGGGGCGATGAACGAGCATAGACTTTGAGCATTGCGTTGATGCGTTCAGGGGGGTGATGATGAATTGTCTATTCACGCATAAGTGGGTTTTGGGGAAGGCAATTAACGTCACGTCTCATGTTAGGGCTACTCTTCGGTACAGAATATGTAAACGGTGCGGAACGATGCAGCGTGGTTTGGATACTTTTGAAGGAGACATTTCTTGGGAGACCATGAGAGAGCGCAGCTACCATAGGGCGCAGCAAATCCAGATCGTTCGGCAACCCTCGTCTCCGCTCGACCAATGGACCCATACAATAGGACTGCGTCGAACGAGGATGAGCGATAAGCGGGATCAAGAAACCACTCCGCGCCGATCCAATGTTAGCCGGCTTGAATCTGACCGCGAACAACACACCCCGTTTCGGCGAACTTGGGCTGGGGCAAACTTAACGGATCAGCTTGAAGGGCCGAAAGTGACAGGAAGACTAGCAGAAAGAAGACGAAACAAGCGGATCGATGTCGCGCTGCCGGTGATCCTAGAAAACGCCACTGGCGTCACGCGTGACGTGAGCGCCTCGGGGGTGTTCTTTTGGAAGAGCGGCACGTTTATATACGGGGAGTCGATCAGCTTTTCGATGAAACGAAAAACCGAATCGGGCAAGTTCATGCTGAAATGCCGTGGAGTTGTCGCCCGCACGGAGCCGCGTGGTAACGACGTTGGTGTGGCGGTGAGAATCACCAAAACAGCGATGGAGCCTATAAATGACGTTATGGCATACGCAGAAGAGGTATCGGATATTCGTCCTGGAGGAGGTGCTGCATAACACGTCTCAGCATTGACACGCGTTGAGGCGATCCCAAGAGACACGCCGCACTTTCGCGCGGGACATTGATTCCTCTGATCGAACGACACTCCCGTACGCGCAATGCTACGAGTGGCGTCCGTGCTAACATGCCACGTAGACCGCTAACCAAAAGGGGAATCGTGTTCGATATCCGTTTGTCGCAGGAGCAACGCGAGTTTCGGGAGCTCGCCCGCAAGTTCGCGCAGGAGGAGATCAAGCCCAAGGCGATGGCGCTCGATCGCGAGCCCGAGTGGGAAAAGCGCGTTCCATGGAATCTCCTGAAGCAAGGCTCGCAGCTCGGTTTCCGCACGTTCGTCCTCCAGGAAGAGAACGGCGGCTCCGGCATGTCGGATCACCTTACGTCGTGCCTCGTGGCCGAGGAACTTGCCGCAGGCGAGCTCGGCACCGCCTATTACTTCATGCTGACGGCTCGCCGTGCGCGCGACTGGTTCGAGCTGCGCATGACGCCAGAGCAGAAGGCTTACTTCATTCCGAAGTTCGTCGGTGACGACTTGTATTTCACGACGGTGGCTATACACGAGCTCGAGACGGACTTCGGCTTCGACTACTTCACCGAAACACCGGACAATGTGCGCCTGAAGACGCGCGCAGTCGAGCAACCGGACGGCTCATGGATCATCAACGGAGCGAAGGCGTACCAGACGGTCGGATACCTCGCGAAGCTGATCGTCGTGAGGGCACAGACGCCGGATGGCGTACAGTCCTTTCTCGTCGAGGGCGATTCGCCGGGACTCGTGCGGCGTCCGTTATCGAAGCTCGGACGACGCGTCGGCGACAATGCAGCAGAGATGTTTTTTGACAATGTGCGCGTTCCAAACGGACGGATACTGCCCCCAGCGCCGAAGGGCCGCACCGATACGGGCACGCATCCGACGATCGCTGCGCTCACGCTTGGGTTAGGCCGCGCAGCGTTTGAGGAAACACTGAAGTACACGCAGGAGCGCGTGTCCGGCGGCAAGCCCATCATCAAACATCAGGCGGTGGGCCTCACGATCGCTGAGATGGCGATGAATCTGGAAGCGGCGCGGCGTCTCATCTGGACGGCAGCGTGGGTGAAAGATCATCCGGAAGCGATTGAGGATGGCAGCGTAGAGAACCTGCCATACGAGCATATGGCAACGGCATTCACGGGAACCGCCGTTCAGCGGCTCACCGAGCAGGCACTAGAGTTGTTCGGCGGCGCGGGCGTGATCCAGGGTATGCCGATCGAGAAATACGTTCGCGACGCGCACGTGCAGAAACACGTTTCGTTTCCGTACCCATCGCGATTCAAAATCACCGAGGCACTGGTGGGCTTCAAGAGGAAGGTGCCCCCGTTTCATGGCGGTGACTAGTGGAGTGCAATGTCAGTAACCATGGTGACTTCTCCGGTGAGCGCCCTGTTCGAAAACCTGGAAGGCGGTGCCACGGTGGACCAGTTCCTGCAATGGTTTCCCGGCGTCGCCCGTCAGCAAACCGACGCCGTCCTCGAGCACGCGGCGCGCAGCGTTCAAACTACCTGATTTCGTGCCGGCATGCGGATCCTGTTCGATCAGGGCACGCCCAATCCTTTGAAATCGCCGTTCAGAACCACCCGCATGGCAAGACGGTTTATTTCAAAGAGATCTCGATCCGGTCCATAGAGAACTAGTTGTCTGGCTAACAACGGCATCGAGCAGACGCGGTTCGACGCGAGCTGCCTTCCCTGGCACCCCGTCCGCTACGATCATGGCGAGCGTCAGCTGTCTGCCTTGGGTCGAGGCTGTTTGGAAAACCGAAAATTGAAGGCCCAAGAAACGGCCTCTTGGCGGAGCGTTATCGCGCGATCGTCAGGCAGATCGTCGAAGCCGGGCACCAGGTCGCTGCGCATTCGAGCGCGTGATGAAGATTGCGAGGAGTCAAAGGGCGTCTGGATCGGCACGCGCGCGCAACCCGCGGCTGCAGGTCCGCACGCATCAATGAGTTGGAACCTGTCTCAAGAACCACTACAGCCACTGAACCACACGGAAGGGCATAGCCAGGAACCCCGCTCTCGTTTACTCTTGACGTTCGCCTGAGTGTTTCCGTGTGGTTCCGTGGCTGTTGGTTTTCTGCTTTGAGCGACGCTTTCTGACCGTTTCTAACGGAAACAACGACGAGGAGGACTGAACCATGCGACGAATCCTGCTGTCTGTGTTGGTGCTTCTTTTCACGGCCGCGGCCGGCGCGTGGGCCCAGTCATATCCTAACCGGCCGATCCGGTTGATCGTCGCGTTTCCGGCGGGCGGCACGGTGGACGCGCTGGCGCGGTCGGTCTCGACTCAGCTCGAAAGCCAGATCGGCACTACGATCGTCGTGGACAATCGCGGCGGGGCCAACGGCGCGATTGCAGCGGACCTCCTGAAGAACGCGTCGGCGAACGGCTACACCATGCTCTTTAGCTCGCCGTCGATCCTCATCAACGAGATCGTCAAGCCCAGGACGACCCCGTACCGGGTGCTCCGCGATTTTGTGCCGGTCACCAACATCTGCATGGGCGAGGGCTATTTTCTCGTGGTGAATGCTTCCGTTTCGGCGCGCTCGGTGAAGGAGCTGATCGCGCTGTCGAAGCAGAAGGCCGGCCAGGTCACGTACGGCACGCCCGGCGTCGGCAACACCCTACAGCTCGCCACCGAGGTGTTCAACCAACGCACGGGCGCAAAGCTCATGCATGTTCCGTACAGGGGGCTGGCGCCTGCGGTGACGGCCATCCTGGGCGGAGAGATCAACGTGCTCTTCGCGCCGCCCACGGTGGTGGTTCCGCACATCCAGTCCGGCAAGCTGCGGGCGCTGGGGTTCACGGGTCCCAAGCGCTGGTCGTACTTGCCGCAGGTGCCGACGATCGCCGAGCAAGGTTTCCCCGGTTACGACGTGCGGCTCGGCTGGCAAGGGTGGTATGTGCCGACCGGAACGCCCGCCGCGATCGTGAGCCGGGTCAACGCGGAAATCCGCAATGCGCTCGCGGTGCCCAAGGTTCGGGACTTCATCCGGCTCGGCGGCTATGAGCCCGTGGGCGATACGCCAGCGGCCTTCCGCGAGTTTATCCGCGAAGAGATCAAGCGCTACGCGGCGATCGTGAAGCAGGCTGGGATCAAGGTGCAGTAACGGCGCCAGTTCGTCAGCGGCCGGAGAGCTCTCGCAGGGGTACCCGCATGGATCTGGGCATCAGGGATGGCCAGGGACGGGACATATCCGTGGCTATGCCACGCAGAGGCCGGGTCGGCCAGTTGGCCACCATTCGATTTGGGTTCTCTTACACTACTCGGAAATGGTGGTCCGTCCATTTTTTGTCACAGGGCCGTGAATCGTGAATCGTGAAACGTGAATCGGACCCCGTTTAGAACCCAGAGTTAGCCGCAGATAAACGCACCCATCACCAGGGTTAGGCCCCGTCACCCATCACGGGGTTTGAGAAGCGCATCACCCATCCTGACCGTCGAAGGGTCAGGTCACGACGGCGAGTTCGTCGTCTTCCAACAGATTCGCGTACAGCGGAACGGCGCCAGAATTCCCGATGACATAGGTATCCGCAATGCATGCCGAAGCGTGTTTTGTCTTTGCGGTAGGATGCAGCGAAATCACCATGCCCGGCTCGAGCATTGCAGTCTCCTCGTACCGGACGACCGGCCGTTCCACAAGGTCCAGGCCCTGGCCGTGTCCCGCCACGCGTTCTTCCGGCGGGCAGCCTTTACTCTTCAGGAATTCGTCGCTTGCCTTCAAGGCGACGCCAGGCACCACTCCGGGCTTGAGGTTGGCCGCCAGAATCTTCCGCGCCTCCTTGACGAGTGCATATGCTTCCTCAACCGCCGCTGGCGCCTTGCCGATGCAGACGAACCGGCGCAGGTCATACCAGTATCCCCCTGCGGCGCTCGATTCGATCAGCATGTTGATCACGTCGCCCTCCCTGAACGGCCGCCGCACGACGGTGTTGCCCCAACTCGTTTGCGAGTAATGCGTCACGCCCGGCCGCCCGAAGGTGATATTGACCTGTTGTTCCTCACTGCCCGCCAGCACCTGGGCGTGGCGAATTTCCTCGATGATTTCGCTCACGGTCCTGCCCGGTTTGATCGCTTTTTTCGCAACCTCATAGCTCATCTCATGCATGTATGCTGCCGCCCTGTGTAGCTTGATCTCCTCTTCGCTTTTCACCATTCTGACTTCGTCGACGAGGTCTGTCGCATTGACGACATTGACGCCCTGCAGTCCCTTCTTCACGTTCTCATAGAGCGCTGCCGACATGTTCCCCAGTCCGACAAGACCGACAGTACCGGGCTTATTGCGCTTGATCACTTCCACGGCCTTGTCCGCGTCCCAGGCGTCTTCCCACCAGACGTTCGGGAATGCGGGCGTATTGATCCGCTCCTTCACACCCCTCAACGCCCATTCCGGCGGTGTCGCGGGCTTTGCCGGCGCCGGCGCGCCGTGTCCGATGATCGTCATGTCTTCATCCACCGGAAAGACTGCGGTAATGTGGTAGTTCTGGCCCGCAAAATCAGTGAACCAGCGAAAATACCCGCCGACGAATCGCTGTTGGCTCTGAACAACGAGGTGGCTGATGTTCTTGGCGGCCATGCGCTCACGCACCGCTTTCCACCTTCTCTCGAGCTCACCCTGGGACAGTGAGCAGCTGCGCCGATCTTCTCTATTCAGAATTTCTTCAACCATGACTGGTCTCCTTTGCTCCTGTAGGGAGAATGGGTCGGGAAAGACGTAGATGACAGGACAATCGATGGCTCTTCGGAGAGGATCAGTGGCGTTCCGAGGCGTCTTGTAAAGCCCGTCTGCACGTGTCGGTTGGGCGTTCCCGTTACCTCAGATCTAATCCTAACCGTGCTTGATCAAATGCATTTTGCCTTCGGAAGGTTTATACGCCAATACCTGCTGACCGCTACTGATCTACGTCAAAGGAGCGCTCAAAACAGCGGCCGCCTGCTACGGCGGCGTCTGTGACCCTTGAGAGACTCTCTTTATCTGGCCGGCCCGGCGAAAGGTTCGTCACTGACCGGTTTGTTTTCTTCACATTCGCCCATGCGTTGCGACATCGCGCCGAACCATCGGGCAGCGGGTCCCGCGGTGATGCCGTGCAACGCGACGCCAAGCGCCACGGAGATAATCACAATGGCAAACAGCGTACTTTCGTTTGCCAGCTCCGCTTCCTCGAGGATCAGTAGTACAAACAGGATGGACGCCAACCCGCGTGGCCCGAACCAACCAAGGAACGCAGACGTTATTGGTTTGATGCCTGTACCGAGGGGTGACAGGTGAACTGGCAGCATGCGCAAAACGCTTAGCACCCCCGCCCGCACGGGATTGCATTCGATGGAGCAGCTTTAATTGCGTGCTGCATCGAGCAGGCAGTCGAGATAGAAGCGGTAGTCTTCCTCGGCAAAGAAGGTGGCCTGCCGGTTATTACCCCGCTGGATGATATGCTGGGGCACGTTTATGAGGTTTAGCCGTGTTCTCCGTGGCACGGCAGTTGGACTGATCGTGCATGTCGTTGCACACTTCAACGCACGAGCCACAGAAAAGTTACCCTGACCCTGTTTACTGTTTAGAGGGCGTGCTCTGACGTCCCGTACGCGGCCTGTCCCCTATTGCCAACGATAAAGGAACTTTCGCATGTCGCAACTCGTGTTCCTCCACGGTCCAGGCGCGGGCGCCTGCGCGGATGCGTATTACTATCAACGCAAGCATTTCCCGGACAGCGTCGCGCCCAACCTGCCCGGGCACCCGGAGGGCACCCGATGTCCGGACGTTGCGCGCTACACGGAGTGGGTGCGCGGCTGGCTGTGGGCGCAGGGACTGAACAAAGACCTCGTTCTGGTCGGATACACGCTGGGCGCGTCGATCGCGCTGCAGTATGGCCTCGACTATCCGAATGAAGTGAAGGGCCTCGTGGTGATGACGGTTGCGGCGCGGCCCAAGGTACGCGCGCCGGGTACCTACGAGATGCGTCTGCGCGCACCGGAGGACCCGAAGGTCTACGAAGAGTGGCTCGCGTTTCAACGCACCGCGATGCACCTGGTGGAGCCGGGCTTGCGCGAGCGCTTGCTGGAGCGGCACCGCCAGGTGGGCCCGCTGTCCCAATATCACGACCTGATGGCGATAGACACTTTCGACGTGCGCGACCGCATCGCGACCCTCAAACCGAAGCTCCTCCTCCTGCGCGGCCTGCTGGATCACGGCAATCCGCCGGAGTACGAGAAAGAGATCCACGAGGCCGTGCCGGGGTCGAAGTACACCAAGCTCCCCGACGCCGGGCATTTCCCGCCCACGGAGATCCCGGACAAGGTCAACGCGCTGATCGAGGAGTTCGTGGCCGCGTTATGACGATTAGTCATCAATCACCGCCACCACGCAGTTGTTCGAGTGCAGATCAATCCCGCTATACTTCTTCATTGAATGCCTCCTCACGTTAAGGTTTGACATCGGACCTCAGCTTTAACCCCGCCGCACGCGGCGGCGAGGAGGAGGAGGCCTTCTAGATGATTAGTCACGAGTCACACCTTATTCCTGGAGGGAAGATGAAAGCAGCCTACTTCATGCAACACGGCGCGCCGGACGTGATGCAGTATGGCGAAGTGCCAGATCCCGTTGCCGGGCCTGACGAGGTGCTCGTCGACGTACATGCAGCCAGCGTCAACGGCGCTGACTGGAAGGTGCGGGTCGGCCACTATGCACCGATCACCGACTTTCCCTACGTTCCGGGACGGGATTTCTCCGGCGTTGTCAGGGCGCTGGGCGACGGGGTGAAAGAATTCGCAATCGGGGATGCGGTCTTCGGCGTCTGCGATGTCGGGCAGGAAGCGGCTTACGCGGAGAAAATCGCGATCAAGGCGGCGATCGTGGCGAGAAAGCCGGAGAAGCTTACGCACGTCGAATGCGCGGCAGTGTCGCTGATCGGCCTTACCGCACTCTGCTCGGTCGAGGACACGCTGCAACTGAAGTCCGGTGAAACGATACTGATCCAGGGCGGCGCGGGTGGTGTCGCCAGTTTCGCGATACAGCTCTCGAAAACCATCGGCGCCCGCGTGATCACGACTGCGAGCGCGGCGAATCATGACTACCTGCGCAGTCTCGGCGCCGACGAGATCATCGACTACAACTCGCAGGACGTCACACAAGCGGTATCCGGCTGCGACGCGGTGTTCGACACCGTCGGCGGCGACGTAGCAATGCGCTCGTTCGCCGTGCTGCGACCGGGCGGACGCGCGGCGTTCATTGCCTCCGGGAACACGGCGCCGGCTTCGCCGCGTGCCGACGTTGTATCGCTGCGTCCCAAAGTCGGGCGTGACCGCGCGCATCTCGATCGCACCGCCGCCCTGATTTCCAGCGGCGCCGTTCGCGTCCCCGAGATCAAGACCTATAAGTTATCGGAAGCCGCCGCAGCCCATGCGGTGAGCGAGGGACGCCACCTGCGCGGCAAACTGGTCTTTAAGGTGCGGTGATGGTGAACCGAGGTCACGAGTTTGAGGGAAGAGTCATGAACGGGGTTCGTCTGTGAGCGACGTCACACGCGTGCTCGTGCCCGACGGCACGGACTACCGGTTCTCCTGGAAGGTGGAAACCATGGCCAAGGGCAGGCCTTTCACAGTGGTGGTGCCCAAGGCCGTCACCGAGGAGGGCATTGCCGCTGCTGCGGGGGATGCGGATGTGATCCTTGCATACAAGGCGTCGATCACTGGCGCGGTCCTGGACGCCGCCAGGAATGCCCGGATGATCCAGAAGTTCGGGATCGACTGCAAGAACATCGATCTCGCCGCCGCGCGCGACAAAGGCATCCCCGTCTTCACCCGTTCGCTCATTCGCAACGCCACCGTCGCGGACCACACTATGGCACTCATGCTGGCCTGCGCGAGACGGCTGCTGGAGTGCCATCGCGTGGTCGCAGAGGCACGGTATCTGGAGTGGGGCTTTGTTCCCCAGCGGACGGGGCAGCAAAACGTCCACCATGACAACTGGATCAAGGTTCCGGGGGTGGGCGACCTGCTCGAAGCGACGGTTGGCATCGTGGCCCTGGGCGACATCGGGGCCGAGATTGCGCGGCGCGTGCGTCCCTTCGGGCCGCGAATCTGCTATTACCAGCGCCGCCAGCACACCCGGGAGATCGAGGCGGCGCTGGACGCACACTATATGCCTCTCGACGAGCTCATCGAGGCGGCGGACTTCCTAATCCTGGCGGTACCTCATACGCCAGAGACCGAAAACATGCTCAGCCGCGAGCGTATCGCCCGCATGAAGCCGACGGCCAGCGTCATCAACGTGGGACGCGGGGGCCTGATCGACGAGGATGCCCTGTGCGCAGCCCTGCGCGATGGCAAGCTCGCCATGGCCGGGCTGGACGTCTTCCGCTGGGAGCCGCTGCCTCAGCCCAGTCCTCTGATCAGTCTGCCGAACGTCGTACTCTCGCCCCACATGGCGGGAGGCTCCTCGGATCGCTATTGGGAGGTGGACGTGGCGGGAGTGCTGGAGAATATCCGGCGCTTTTTCGCTGGAGAGCAGACGACCGGACAACTCGCGCTCTAGCGGAGAGAGTCGCGCGCGTGCATCAATCTATAGAATCTGGCAGATGACGTTTGAATTTGAAGAGCTGGACTACCAGGAAACCCTGCTGGGTAAAATCAGTCTCAGGCGCCGGGCGGAACCCAAACTCGAAGGGGAAATTCTCTACGAGGTGAAGCTCGGCGACGAGTTCCTGATGTCCAGCCTGTTTACCAAGGCCGAGATTCAGCTTGCGAGACTCGGGCTCGCCGAGCTTGAAGGTACCGGCCTGGACATCGTGGTCGGCGGATTGGGTCTGGGCTATACAGCGGTTGCGGCTCTGGAAGACCCGTCAGTCAGGTCGCTCATGGTCGTTGAGGTGATGGAACCGGTTATCAACTGGCACCGTCGGGGCCTCGTACCGCTTGGGAAGAAATTGGTGTCGGACCCCCGTTGCACTCTTGTCCATGCCGACTTTTTTGAAGTTGCATCATCATCAGGCGGCGGATTCGATCGCGCAGCCCCGACCCAGCTGATTCACGCTGTGTTGCTGGATATTGATCATTCACCCAGCCATTGGCTTAACCCGGGAAACAGCGCTTTTTATACGGCGCCGGGGCTTCGGAACCTGGCTGACAAGCTCCATCCCGGCGGAATCTTCGGGCTGTGGTCCAACGATCCGCCGGATGCAGAATTCACTCGTCTGCTCGATACCGTATTCCAGTCTTCCGAGTCTCATATTGTGACCTTTCCGAACCCCTATTCGGGCGGGGAGTCGTCCAACACGGTCTACCTCGCCCACAAGAGAAAATCTACCCGTCTCCCATGAATCAAGCCTCAATTAACCCCCACTTCATCACGTCACAAGTTTTCCGGGCTCTTGCTGTTTTTGTCGCGGTCTTCCTGGCGGCCACGCCCGCGCCGGCAAAGCGCGCCGCCCCCAAGCCTGTCCAACCGGTCGTCGCCAACTCAGTCAAGTATTCAGCGCCGCACGAGCATATGGGTTTCGTTGTCGCGACCGACACCAGCAGCCACAAGGAGCTTTGGCGCGAGCGTATCTACGCAGTTCGCATCAACCCGACGTTGGAGCGAGATGTTCAGGATGTATTCATCACCTCTCTTTCTATCGAGCGCGGAGCACTTATGATCACCAACGAGCGGGGAGACAGGTACACCCTTGACCTTGCCACGCGCCAGGTCACCAAGCGTAAATGACCGCAACGCCTAACCCTGCGCTGAATGGTGTCGGCGCACGCGACATCAGTGAGGTCCCAAGTGCTCGCGTCCCGAGCTAAGAGTCACCAGTCACGCCCTATTTGCTTGTGCCGCGGGCTCGGCAATTGAACGGAAGATAGCTTACGGGAATATTGGTTCTGTTTTTTTCCTTGACCGTCATTTTGCCGGGGCCCGCGGCGTTTCCGCACACCCATGCAATAGGGACGATTGGCGCGTCGGGGACGATGGCCGGGCGTATGCTGAGCGTCTTGCCCATGATCTGCCCGTTCGCGCTGTTGCCGAAGGTGATGTGAATCGCGCCGTCCTGCACCAAGGTCGCGCGGATGTAGTTGCTGACGATCTTGTCGGCGGCCGGCAGACCGGCCGACTTGTTGTCGCGCGGGAACGCCTGAACGGCCGACCAGGAAGCCTCGACCCGTTTTTTCGCGATGTCGGCCAGGGGCAAGGCTTCCACGATCTGATCCCGGATAAACTTGTCCTGATAGGTGGGTACCAACATCAACGCCAGGATTGCGATGATCGCCATGACGATCATCACCTCAATCAGGGTGAATCCGTGATGCGGTGTCTTCATCTACCGGCCGGGATCCGTTGATTAGGGAATCATATTGGGAAAACGGGGTCAGTGTAGCTTTGTTGCCCACAGTGGGGAAGCGGGGTCACAGGGACGTAAGCTTTACACTGACCCATTGACCCACGATGCCGGACAAACGATGACCACTTCTTGATTGAGTGCTCATGAATTCAATCACTGTCGCACTCGCCAAACTAATCGTCGCGCTCGCGATCGCCACGGGCGCCTGGTGGTTCGCCGCCGGGCAGGGCTGGATTCCTGGTCGGCTGGATTCACCGCGTGCTGAGAACTTCAAGCGCGCGATCGACCAACACCTCGAACTCGAGGCCGGGCCGACTTCGCGCGCCTGTGCGCGGCTGCGCCTGCGGCAGCCGGCGGACGGCATGGGCCCGCCGGGGGTGCGCTTTGACTGGACGCCGGCAGGCTTTGCCATCACCGTCGACGAGCGGCGCGAGCCGCAGCCGCAACTCGCGCGCCAGATTGCGCTCCTCGCCGCGCAGGGATTCTTCGATGCCAAGCCGCTCGAGGACGGCGCCATCGACTACGCGCTGACATGGAAAGGCTTTGCCGCTTCGCCGCGACAGGGCTGCTTCGAGATCGCGGGCAGGGATTACGACGCCGAGGTACTCTCGTTCAAGCGCAAGGAAAAGGCGGGTGATGTCACGCTCTACGAGGTGATCGCGCGCCCCACGCTGGGCGGTGTCGCCGCATGGGCGCAGACGCCCGAATTTCGCGAGGCCTTCGGTGAGCAAACGCTCCGCCGCACGCTCGAGCCCGAGCCGGTAGCCTTCGAGCTCGCGCGCATCGAAGGCGGATTCGACGTGCTCATGATGCGCGGCCGCCCGCGCCAGCGCGGCGCGATGGATCCCCTGCTCGCGAGCCGCCTCGCGGGCGAGTTCACCGCCGAGCGTCTGCGCGGCGCGATCAATACTTGGCTGAGCGGCCGCGGCGCGCAGAGCGCCCGCGTCTGCCTGCAACTGCCGCGCGCGAATGAGGCGGACGAAACCACGATTCGCCGTGCGCGCCGAACGCGCGCGGCGCAGGACGAACAGATCACCTACACCTTTTACAACCTGCTCACGCGCCGGGGTCGCGCGGAGGAGCGCGTGCTGACCGGCTACCAGAGCTTGCGCACGCTCGAATCGCTCGGCCTGGCGAAATCCGAATTGTTAGCGGCCGAAGAATTCAAGGGCAGCCCCGCTGCGGGCGCCGTACGCTTCACGCTGTCGCCCGAGTTCGCCGAGCGCATCGTGGCCGACGGGCGCAGCTGTGTCCCGGTCGGGACGGTGCAGCTCGACGACCTGCTGCGCTTCGACCCGATTAGCGCCTCGAACCCGATGCCGCAGTTCAATGCGCGTGTCGCGCTGAAGGCCTACGACGCGCAGGCCGAAGCCTTGATCAAGGCTTATCCTCACCTTGCGCGCCTGCAGGCCGTCGGCGGCGCATTGCGCGGCTTGGTTTACTACAGGGACCGCAGCATCGAGGTGAGGTCCGCGCAGCTCATGCTGCCCCATTACCAACCCGACCTGAGTGGTGTGGTGCCGCCGACGGTCGATGGACCCGCGGCGGTGCAGATCGGGCCGCCCGCGCAGAAACCGTGACGGCTGACGGCGGCTTAAGAGGTGACGGGTGACGGGGCCGCTATTAACGGTAAAAGTTCACGAAACATTGCGCGCTGCTGCGCGCGCCGGTGCGCCGACGATTGAGTGCTCGCTCGACTTGGATCGTTCGACGACGACGGTCGAGGCGGGCGTTGCAGGATGGGTCTGGCAAGGCAACCGATTCCCCTATCTGGAAATCTGTAAGGACAGAACCATTTACCACTGGGTTAGCGAGACCTTTCAGCCGGTGGCGCGGTTCACAACGTCACTGATCAAGTTGGTGCCGACGAAGTGGGGGCCGCCGACGTTCGAAATCGATGGCATCAAGATGTTACCCACGGCGCAAGTCTCGCCCTATGCGGATGCCGAACGCAAAGTCGGCTTGATTCAACCGCGTGGCAAGGTGATCTTGGACACCTGTGGCGGCCTTGGCTATTTCGCCGCTTGGTGTTTGGTGGGTCAGGCCAAACAAGTGCTTTCTTACGAGAAGAATCCCGACGTGTTTTGGCTGCGCAGCCTCAATCCCTGGTCGCCTGAGCTTGGCGGTAGATTGACGTTAACCCAGGGCGACATTGCCGAGCAGATTGCCATGCTGCCCAGTGGGTCGGTCCATGCGGTTTTGCACGATCCGCCGCGTTTCGGTATCGCCGGAGAACTTTACTCACAAGTCTTTTATGACCACCTGGCCAGGGTCCTCAAGCGCAAAGGCAAGCTGTTTCATTACACCGGCGCGCCGAACAAACTCACCAGCGGACGCGAAGTGCCTAACGAAGTCGCGAAACGTTTGCGGCACGCCGGGTTTGTCGCGGAGTTGAATGGCGATGGGGTGTTGGCGGTGAAGCAGTGAGTGCGGATATCGCGGTATGATGCGCGGCCAATCCCCACGGGTCACGCATGGATTTCGACGTCATTGTCCTGGGTGCCGGCGCCGCCGGCATGATGTGCGCTGCGGTTGCCGGCCGGCGCGGACGGCGCGTGCTGCTGGTCGAGCACGCCGCCCCACTCGGCGAGAAGATCCGCATCTCGGGCGGCGGGCGCTGCAACTTCACTAACCTGCACAGCCGGCCGGAGGCCTTTCTCTCACGCAATCCCCATTTTTGCCGCTCGGCGCTAGCGCGCTACACCCCGCACGACTTCACGACTCTGGTCGAGCGCCACGGCATCCGCTATCACGAGAAGACCCTCGGCCAGTTGTTCTGCGACGATAGCGCGGTGCAAATCATCACCATGCTCAGGGGCGAGTGCGATGTGGCGGGCGCGCACTGGGCGATGCCGGTGAAGGTGAAACGCGTGGCGCGGTACGAGGGCGGGGACGCGCCGGGTTTCGAGGTCGCGACGACGCAGGGGAGCTTCCGCGCCCGCGCGATGGTGGTGGCGACGGGCGGCCTGTCGATCCCGAAGATCGGTGCGACGCCGCTCGGCTACCGCATCGCCGAACAATTCGGCCTGCCAGTGGTGACGCCGAAACCCGCGCTGGTGCCGCTCGCGGCGCCGCCGGAGTGGTTGGCACAGTTCGGGGATCTGTCCGGGGCGTCGTTCGATGCGATCGCTTCCTGCGCTGAAGCGCCGCGCGGCTCGGAGTGGCCGCCGTTTCACGAGGCGGCGCTGATCACGCATCGCGGCCTGTCGGGGCCGGCGATCCTGCAGGTGTCGTCGTACTGGCAGCTCGGGGGCGGGCGCGGCCCGGTGGTGCTCGATTTGCTGCCCGGGCGCGACGCGGGCGCCTGGCTGGCGAAGCATCGCCGCGATCACCAGGTGCTCGGCGCGCTGCTCGCGGAGTTCCTGCCGCGCCGCTTCGCGCAAAGCTTCGCGGAGGCGCATGGCTGGACGCAGCCGCTGGCGCAGCTCTCGAACGCCGTTCTCGAGACGGTCGCGCAGACGCTCAAAGGCTGGCGCATCCTGCCCTCGGGCACGCTGGGCTATGCCAAGGCCGAAGTGACGTTGGGCGGCGTGGATACAGACGCGCTCTCGCAACAGACCCTGGAATCGCGTAGCGTGCCTGGCCTGTACTTTATCGGCGAGGTGGTCGATGTCACCGGCTGGCTCGGCGGCTACAATTTCCAGTGGGCGTGGTCGTCCGGTCATGCCGCAGGCACGGCGGTGTAACTTCAGGGGTCAGACTCGCCATTCGCTAGCGGAAAATCGCGAAGATTCGAGCCTGGCCCCTTTTCTCGGCCCCTTTCTCGTTGGTGTACCCGCGTTCCCGGCCCGGGCAACCGCGGGGAACGAGGGTGAGGGGGCAAACCCCACTTCCGTTACCCGAACTTCAAAAACGTGGTTCAATCAGCGTCTGCACTTTCTTAGTGGCGGAAACGATGGCGCTTGGAACAAGAATCACGGACGCGGTATGGCGCTCCAATGAGTCGATGCCGGCTTCGAAGGCGTGGCTGATGCGCGTGGTCCGCATGTTGGTGGTGCTCGTGCGCGATCTGAGCGAGGGTCAACTCACGCTGCGGGCGATGAGCCTGGTCTACACGACGCTCCTGTCGATCGTGCCGCTGCTCGCTCTGAGCTTCTCAGTTCTCAAGGGCTTCGGCGTCTACAACCAGATTGAGCCGCTGCTGCTGACGTTTCTCGAGCCGCTCGGCGAGAAGGGGGTGGAGATCACCGAGCGCATCATACAGTTCATCGCGAACATGAACGTCGGTGTGCTGGGTTCGGTTGGTCTCGCGCTTCTGATCTACACGGCGGTATCGCTCGTGCAGAAGATCGAGGAGGCGTTCAATTTCATCTGGCACATCGCGCAGCCGCGGCGCTTCGGGGAGCGCTTCAGCCGCTATCTCACCATGCTCCTGGTGGGGCCGATCCTGGTGTTCGCGGCCTTGGGCATCACCGCGAGCGTGATGAGCGCCGAGGTGGTGCGCGGCGTGGTGGCGATCGAGCCGTTCGGCCAGGTGGTTTACGCGGCGGGACGGCTCGTGCCCTATGTGCTGGTGATCGGAGCGTTCACGTTTGCCTACATCTTCATCCCCAACGCCAAAGTCCGTCTGGGACCGGCCCTGGTGGGCGGCTTCGTCGGCGGCATCCTGTGGCAGACGGCCGGCTGGGCCTTTGCCGAGTTCGTCGCGTTATCGGGCAAGTACACCGCCATCTATTCGAGCCTTGCGATCCTGATTCTCTTCATGATCTGGCTCTATCTGAGCTGGCTGATTCTGCTCTTCGGCGCGAGCGTCGCGTTCTACTACGAGCACCCTGAATACCTGGTCGCCCTCGGCGGGGAGCCGCAATTGAGCAACCGGATGCGGGAGCGCCTCGCGCTGGGGACGATGAGCCTGATCGCCGGCCGTTTCGTTTACGGCAAGCCGCCGCTCGCCGCAGTGGAGCTCTCGCGCCTGCTCAACACGCCGTTGAACGCGGTGCAGAACGTGCTCGACACCCTGGAGCGTAACGCCCTCGTCAGCGTCAACGCCGGCGATCCTCCGGCGTATTCGCCGGCGCGCGACGTATCGACGATCTCGGTGAGACACCTGCTCGACGTCGTGCGCGCGGCGGGCGAGAAGGGCTACTTCTCGGGTGCCGAGCTGCCGGTGCCACGGCAGGTCGAGCGGGCGCTTGCCCGGCTCGAAGCGGCCGCGGGCGCCTCGGTCGAGCATCTGAGCGCCAGGGACCTCGTCGCGGACCCTGCTGACCCTGCGGGTGAATAGAAACAATTGGGGACAGGCCCTGTTTACGTCGAGTCGTTTCCGGAAATCTAGTTACGGCGCACTTCGATCGCGTCTTCGCGCGCCGTGAGCTGTGTTCCGAAAGCGCGACCGTGCCTTTGCAGGTCCTCATAAATCGCCTGCCACAGCGGGTCGCGGCCGGAAAGCAGTCGGGGAGGCGCGTCGACCCCGGTCTTCGCCGGCAACAAATAGCAATCCCTCAATCCGTCTGATCCGATGGTCGCGCCAAACAGAAACGTCTTCAGCGTTTCGTCGGTAAAGAACGAAGTCCACGTGTCAAACAGCAGATTCCCAGAGCCATACACGAGGGGACAACCACGATAGAACTCGATCGCTGATATGACATGCTGGTGCCCGCCAAACACTGCGTGGGCGCCGGCGTCGATCGCCGCTTTTCCGATCTCACGCTGGAAGTCGTGAACGTGAGGCGACATGCTGGTACCCCAATGCACATAGATGAACAGGACGTTCACCTGCTTTCTGAAGGTTTCAACATCGTTCCGCAATCCTTGCAGGTGAACGGGATCAGTCCAGCTGACAATATGGGGCGCAGTTCCCGGATATTCGAGCAGGCTGCCCTTTGGTTGATAAGCCGTATAGACCTGGAGCGGATTGACACCCGGGCGGTCGGAAGTGGCCGCAAAGCCCGTCGGCAACGTGGTGGTATAGCCGAGGAAACCGATCCGCAGCCCGTTTTTCTCGACGATGTAGCCTTTCCGCGCCTCATCGAGATTTCGGCCGGCGCCGAAATGACCGATCGCTTGTCGGTCGACCAGATCGATGGTGTCGAACATCGCATCGACGCCATAGTCGAGCAGGTGATTATTTGCAAGGTTTACGCATGACACGCCGACTTCGGCGATGCCGTCGATGTTCACCGGCATGCCGCGATGACATATCGCTTTTCCACGCACCGCCTCGCCCCGATTGGATAACGGGAGCTCCAGATTGAAGAAAGAAAAATCCGCTCGCTGGAATAGCAAAGCGATGTCTCCGAACATTCCCCGGCCGGTCTTGCGGATGGGAGCAACATCGCCGCCGGTCAGAAAGCTTGCATTCACCATGCGCGGGTTTTCTGTCCGCGTTTATCCGCGGTCAATAAGTTATTTCGATTCCTGAGATACCTATTACTTTAGCAGTCCCTGGACGGATTTCATCCGCTGCACCGAGTCGCCCGCGATGTGCGTCCAGATGATGGCGTCGCGAACGAGCTTGTCAGCCCCGGCGTGCATAGCCGCGCCGCCGGCATACGCGTGTATCGCGAGGTTGGCGTAGCACACGCGCTGAATGGCGTCGCTGGCGAAGTTCATCAGGAAATGGCCGTGCGGCGCATGTTGCGCCAGGTCGGCGTCGCTCTCCGCCGCGAGCCGCATAACGAAGGAACGCAGCGCCTCCGTGTACATGTGCATTTCAGAGAGCTTGAGCTGAATCAGTTGCTGCCCGGCGAGCGGCCGGCCGCCGCGCCGCCTGGTCCGGGCGCACTGAGTCCCCATCTCAAGCGCGGCGTCGCACACGCCTACGGCGTTGGCGGCGTACTCGAGTTCTCCGAATCTTGCATTCTTGCCGCCGCGCGCCTTGAGGCCGCCGTTGACTTCCCCCAGAAGATTGGCGTTGGGCACGCGCGCGTTCTCGAAGATGAGCTCCGCGTTCTGGTAGAAACGCCAGCCGCTCTTGTCGAACACCTTGCCCACCCGCACGCCCGGGGTGTCGATGGGCACCGCGAAGATGCTGGTGCCGACACCGACCGCGGCGTCGGGGTCGGTGCGCGTATAAGCGAAGAAGAGTTTTCCGACGTTGGCGTTGGCGATGAAACATTTCTCGCCATTGAGGATCCACTCGTCGCCATGGCGCTCCGCCCGCAATCGCAGCCCGGACCTGGGTTCGTCCGCGGGCGGCAGGCGGTTGTCGGAACCCGCGTTGGGTTCGGTGATGCCCCCACCCAGGAGAAACGCGTCGTCCGCCAGGAACGGCTTCAGGAAACGGTCAAGCTGTTCCGGCGTGCAGCGGTCCGCGATCAAATGGCACCACTTCCAGCACTGGCTGAAGGTCTTGGCGATCGCGCTGTCGCCGCGCGCGAGCTCCGCGATGACCACGGCCTGCGTCACGAAATCGATCCCGTGCCCGCCCCACTCCCGCGGCACGGCCGCGGTGCGAAAGCCGAGCCTGGACCCCTTCCTGATGATGTCCCAGTCGATCGTCGCGCGTGGATCGGTGATGAGATCGCGCTGCAAGGAGATCGGCCGTATCTCCTCTTCCGCAAACCGCCGCGCTTCCATTTGCCAGCCGCGCTGCTCCTCGTTGAGTGAAAAATCCATCAGGCCTTAAGCACCTCCAACACACGCGCCGGGGTAAACGGCATGTGGTATAGCCGTTTGCCGGTGAGCGCGTAGAACGCGTTGGCGACCGCCGCGGCGATGAACGGATTACCGATTTCGCCCAGGCCCGTTGGCTTGGTGTCGCGGTCCATGAACTCCACGTGGATTTCTTCCGGCGCTTCCGACATCCGCAAAACCTCGTAATCGTGGAAGTTTGACTGGACAACCTTGCCGCCCTTCATGGTGGCGCGTTCCTTCAACACGCTCGAAAGTCCGTAAATGACGCCGCTCTCGACGTTGCGTCGCGCCATCTCCGGCTGGACGACGGTGCCGCCGTCGATCGCGACCCACACCCGATGCACGCGGATCTTGCCGGACTGGCGATCGAGCGAGATTTCCACCACGCCCGCGCCGAGCGAACCGGACCGCTCGGTAACCGCCAACCCAAGCGCCCGGCCTTCGGGCCGCTTGGTATTCCAGTCGGACAGCTTCTCGACCGCGTCGAACACGCGCATTGCCTTGGACGGCATCGCCATGCGCTGGCGACGAAACTCGAACGGGTCGAGACCTTCCTTCGCCGCCATCTCGTCGACGAGCCCTTCGATCGCAAAGAGGTTGAAAGGATGGGCCACCGCCCGCCAGTGCTTCAGACGAATACCGTGCGACGTGCCGCGCTGCTCGACGTGCTGGTTGGGAATCCCGTAATAGCGGTCGATTCTAATTCCTGAATAAATCAGGTTCCCGCCGTCGCCGACCACGCAGTGACGCCAACCTGAAACCTTGCCGCCTTTGTCCAGCGCCGCTTCGACACATTGGTAGGACTGCGGGCGGAACATGCCGTAGGCGATGTCTTCTTCGCGGGTCCAGATCATTTTCACCGGCCGCTTGATGGCACGCGCGATCAGCGCCGCCTCGACGGTGTAATCGGTGATCGAGCGCCGGCCGAATCCGCCGCCCATGTACTGCTGGTGGTGCGTTACCTGGCCGGGATTGAATCCCAGCGCCTCGGCGATCATCGCGCGTGACCGGCCTGGCGCCTGGGTGCCTTCCCAGACCTCCACTTCGTCGCCGGCCGCATTGAAGCGGGCGACACCGTTCAAAGGTTCCATCTGGGCGTGATAGCCGTAGTCGCTGCGGAAATCGGCCTGATAGACTTTGGCCGTGCTCGCAAAAGCGGCATCGACGTCGCCCTTCTCACGGACGGTTTTACGTTTCGCGGCTTTGTCGTAGGCGATCTTTGGATAAGTCGCATCCAATGTTTTTTCGGAATCGTAGCCTTCCGCAACCGCCCCCCCGGCCCACACAACCTCGAGGGCTTTGCGTGCCGCAAGCACGCGCTCAAAGGTATCGGCGACCACCGCAACGCCCCGCTCGAGTTTGACGATGTCGATCACACCCTTCATCGCGCGAACATTGGCGTCGTTCCAGCTCTTCGGTTCAGCAAGCTGCACCGGTGCGTGCACCGTGCTGGCGTAGACCATGCCGGGAAGCTGCACGTCGATCGAGAATTTGGCTGACCCGTTAACTTTGTCCGGTATGTCGCGGCGGGCGACCGGCTTGCCGATCAGGCGGAACTGGCTCTTGTCTTTGAACTCGGACTCGGAAATCTCCGGCATGGTGTCCGGCACTTGGGCGAATGTCGCCACCTCGCCATAACTCATCCGCCGTCCCGAAGGGCCGTGCACGACTACACTGGGTTCGGTGCTGAGTTCGGCCGGGTCGACGCCCCACTTTTTCGCCGCCGCCTGCAGCAAGACCTTGCGGACCTGCCCGCCGGCCCGCCGCATATCCTTGTAGTACATCATCACAGCCCGGCTGCCGACGATGGCCATGCTGTACGACAATGACTTGCCCCTTTTGCGCGCATAGCCGTATTTCCTGGGGTCGGCCGGCGCCCATTCGAGCCTCACGTTGCCCCAGTCGGCATCCAACTCTTCGGCGAGCGCAATCGGCACGCCGGTCATCGAGCCCTGCCCCATCTCCGCGCCAGGCGTAAGAATCGTGATCATGTTATCCGGCGAAATGCGCACCCAGGCGCCGACCCCATAGTTGGCGGCCTTGGCTTGGGCCTCCGACATCAACAGCAATCCTTTCGGGGCGAAAGCGACCGCGAAGGTAAGCCAGGCGGCGCTTCCGAGGAATTGGCGACGGGTAATCTTCAATCCGTTTTCTTTTATGTCGTTCATGGCTTAGCCCTCCTTCGACGCACGCTGTATCGCGGCGATGATCCGGGTATAGGTGCCGCAGCGACAAATGTTCCCATCCATGTGCTTGACGATCTGGTCGCGCGAGGGGTTCGGATTTTTCTTTAAAAGCTCCGCGGCCTTCATGATCTGGCCCGACTGGCAGTAGCCGCATTGCGGTGTCTGCTCGGCTATCCAGGCCTTTTGCAACGGATGCCTCGAATCGCTGGACAAACCCTCAATCGTCGTCACCGATGCGCCTTCGATACTGGATAGCGCAGTCACGCAAGATTTGACGGCCTTTCCATTGACGTGCACGGTACACGCTCCGCAAAGCGCCGCGCCGCAACCGTATTTAGTTCCGGTAAGCCTCAGATGTTCGCGGATGGCCCAGAGGAGCGGTGTTTCCGGTTCGGCATTTACCGATACCGCCTTCCCATTGACATTGAAAGTAATCATGAATCCTCCTT
>JAOTTL010000085.1:0-17055 GCA_029864385.1 Betaproteobacteria bacterium
GAGATCGCGATCGGCGCCCAGGTGCTCATACCAGGGTCGAGAAAAGAGGACCAAATTGGCGGCCGACCGACCGAGTTGGTCGCGGCGAGGGACAAGCCGCAAACGGTGGGACCCTACCACCCACTGCTGGTCGAGGCGATGGAGGGGCAGGCCCTGCTGTTTTCCCGCCAGGACGAAGTCGAGGCGGCGTGGAGCATCATCGATCCGATTCTCACCGAGCCCTCGCCACTGCGCGCGTACGAGCCGGGAACGTGAGGACCGGCCGACGCCGAGAATCTGACCACCCAAGCGGGAGGCTGGCACGAGCCGCAACTCGGCTAGCTCGCAGGCGGCCGTCGGCTGCGTGCTGCTGTGGAAGTCGGCAGTGAGGCTGCGTCGAAACGACGGATTCCTGCCACGATATCATTGTTCGGGCTACTTTCCGCCCCCGCCCTCGCCGCGGTCGCCGTTGCCCCGGCTCATATCGATCAGAATGATCTTGTCGAGCACAACATCGTTCGGATCGAAGTGGACGACGAAATGGCCGTCCTGCGGCCCCACGCGAACACGCCAGGTCCAGGATGTTCCGTTATACAGGAACGCCTGATCGGACGGGCGTCCGAGCAGATCGCGCGCGCCGGCCTTGGTGGTCTGCTGCGGCAAGATCTTCCCGAACTGCTCCTCGGTGAGGAGCTGCGTCACCGCCTTGACACGGCCATCTTTGCCAAAACGGAACAGGTAGGTCTCGGTGCCCGAGGGCCCCGTGGCGTACTCCCAGAGCTCGTCACTATTGCGGTCGAAACGGATGTCGGTGGGGCTGCCCATCCGGGCGCGCACATCCGTGATCGTACTCTGCTGCGGCACGAAACTGCCGGGTGTGGCACAGCCAGCCAACACGCCGGCGAGAAGCAGCAAAAAGAGCGTCTTTGGCATGATCATGAGCATAGCTTTCTTAGATTGCTTATGACGTAAACACATTGCCCGACGCGCAAATTCCCCCTCGCGCACCGCCGATGGGGTTTTGTGGACCGGAAACCAGCGCGTTCCGTGCGTGAGGTGACCGGCTCTTTTGTGCCAGGTTGCTGGCGAAAGCAAATCTCGCACTCCACTTATCGGATGCCCCGTCTGGCCGAAAGCCGGTCTCCCCGAACGCCCGTATATGGACCCCTAGCGGACGTTCGCGCTGCTTCGATTCCGCCCGGGTCAATCAGCAATCAGGAACTGACCCTATTTATTGGAAAAAACGCGTTCTCATGCGCATTGAAGAGTAGCGCCAGCCTCATAGCTAGTTTAACAGTTGACCCTTTTAGCCGGTTTGCAAACCGTACACCTGCTAACAGGACGCTAAGAGGGCAGACGCCTCGGCACCCCCGTCACTCATCACTCGTCGCTCGTCACCGTCTCAAAAAGGAAATGATGGGCGGCGGCTGGATCAACATCGCGGACAAGACGGCTCCACAGCCAAGCATCGGCACCGCGCGCGACGACGCGCCGCGCCCGTAACAGCCCCCTTCTACGCCTCGGAATAAAGGTGTCAAGAACCCTTTTCCGGCACTAGACGCCCTGTGGAGGACAAAAAGGTTCCTGACACCTTTCCCTCCACCGGGGGGCATTGACGATCGCCATGGCCAAACGTTGACGTTCGCTTGACGGATGGCGGGGTGCACCCTCGGGTGGTTGACGTTAATAATATACGAAAGTTGACAAAGAGTTGACGATCTGTGACGCTGGCGAGCGTGGATACCAAACGCAAGATCCTCGCCTACCTGGCCCGGCGGCGCTCGGCAAGCGGCGCCCAACTGCGATCGCATCTTGGCGTGAGCCGCCAGGCCCTCAGCATGCACGTCCGCAGTCTGGTCGCGGCCGGGAAGGTGGTCCGGTCCGGCGCGGCCCGCGGCGCGCGCTACATGCTCCGCGGCCGGGCCCCCGCGGCCGCGGTCGTCTCGCGCACACTGCGCACCAGGGGCCTCGACGAGGGCCGCGTCTGGGACGAATTGGCCGCGGGCCTCAACCTGCGGCGCGCGCTCAGGCCAAACGTCGAGGCAATCGCCCATTACGCTCTCACCGAAATGCTCAACAACGCCATCGAGCACTCCGAGGCGGACCGCTGCTCGCTCCGTTTCCGGCTCGATCCGGGCATGCTTTCCTTCGAGATTCGCGACCCTGGAATCGGCGTGTTTCACTCGATTGCCTCCAAGCTCCGTCTGGATGGCGAACACACGGCGCTCGTGGAGCTTCTCAAGGGCCGCACCACCACGATGCGCGAAGCCCATACCGGCGAGGGCATCTTCTTCACGTCGCGCGCGGCGGACCGCTTCGTGCTCCGGTCCCATCGCATTCAGGTCGAATGGAGCCGGTTGAGGGACGACGTGTTCGTGTCCGGCCCGCGTTTCCTGAGGGGCACCACCGTCTCGGTTGCGATCCAGCGCAACAGCCGCCTCCGCCTTGAGGCCGTGTTCGGTGAGTTCGCGCCCGAGGAGTACGATTTTCGGTTCCAGAAAACCAAGATGCTCGTGAAGCTGCTGCAGCGCGACTATGTTTCCCGCTCCGAAGCAAAGCGGTTGGTCGCCAATCTCGAGAAGTTCAGCGAGATCGTGCTTGACTTCCGCGACGTGAAATCGGTCGGACAGGGCTTCACTGACGAGGTATTTCGCGTCTTTGCCGATCGTCACCCAGCGATCAAGATTACCACTGAAAACACGAACCTTGCCGTTGACGCCATGATCCGTCACGCGAGGTCACAGCAGGGCTTCGAAAAAGATCCCTGACACGAATGGCACTTATCCTTGAGTAGGTGCCATTCGTGTCAGGGACCTTTTTGAATGGGGTCATGTGTAACCCGCCTCCTTCTGACCGCGGATGGCGAGCACAAACACCGTGTCAAGTTCCGCAACGTATTGATACAGCGCGACATAACCGCGCGCACGGTGCCCGATCACCAGTTCTCTAAGGTCCACTCGGACCGGCCGGCCAATCAGTGGATTGCGTTCCAGCACATCGATTGCGCGCATGAGGTCTTCAATGCGCGATGGCGCTTCCGCCACCTGATATCGCAAGAGATGTTCCAGGATGCGATCGAGGTCATCCCGGACCTCCGGTGCGAGTTCGACGCGCGACATGACTAGCGCGCAAGCGTTCGCGGCTTCGGTCGGGCAATCTTCTTGCCGGCGAGCCGACGCTCAAGATACCGACGCATCTCCTTCCACGGCACTGTCTTGCCAGAGGCGACAATCTCCGCGTACCGCCGCTCGGCCGTATCCTGGAACTCTCCCCGGCGCTCTTCCTGTTCAGCCTTCTCGGCTAGCGCTTCCAGTATGAAACCATGCGTAGTGGTTCCAGCGCGTTCCGCTGCGCGAGCGATGCGCTCCTTGAGATCCTGCGGCAGTCGAATGGTGGTTGTGGACATCGCAAAGCTCCGCGTGAAAAATGCATTGTAGCACAATGGTGCTACATGGCTATGCGAGCTGAGCGCGTTCGATTGCAGGAAAACAGGAACCTTTTCTCCACCTGAACGCCCGCGCCCGGCTTGTGGACGAGGTGCAGTCGCTGACCGATCTTCAGGTCGGCCATCAACCCCTTGAACGCCTCGATGCGCTTCTTGCTGTGTGCCACCGCGGCACCGAGCGCCATGTAATGCGGCGCGTACTTGCCCGCGAGCGCAACATCGCCAGGGCGGGCGTGACGGAGCACTAGCGCGCTGACGGGCATTTGCGAACCTCTCGCGCGGGCGTCAGAATACGGCATACTCTGCCGCATCGGACGAGACAGATGACCACCCGGGAAGGAGCAATCATTTCCATCACGCGTGACAAGTACGACGCCATTCTGCTCGATCTTGACGGGGTCATCACCGACACGGCGAGCATCCACGCGCGTTCATGGAAACGCATGTTCGACGAATATCTGCAGGAGCGCGCGTCCCGCACTGGGGAGCCGTTCCGGCCGTTCGATATCGCTACCGACTACAAGCTCCACGTGGACGGCAAGCCGCGCTTCGACGGCGTGCGGGATTTTGTGAAGTCGAGAGCGATCGAGCTGCCCGAGGGCAAGCTGGACGACCCGCCCCTGCGCGAGACGGTGTGCGGGCTCGGGAACCGCAAGAACGAGCTGGTCAACGAAGCCATTGCCACCTCAGGCGTCGAGGTCTACCAAAGCACGGTGAAGTGGGTCCACCGGCTTCACGACGAAGGTTTCAAGACCGCCGTTGTGACCTCGAGCCAGAACTGCGACGTGGTCCTCAAGGCGGCCGGATTGGCGGACCTTTTCGAGGTGCGCGTCGATGGCAACACCATCCACGAGCAGCGCCTGACGGGCAAGCCTGCGCCTGACGGTTTTCTCGCCGCCGCAAAGGCGCTCGGGGTCCCTCCCGGCCGCGCGATTGTCGTCGAGGACGCCATCTCCGGCGTCGAAGCCGGACGCAACGGCCACTTCGGTCTCGTCATCGGCGTTGCGCGCAAGGGGAACAACGACGAACTGAAGCGCCACGGCGCCGACCTGGTCGTCAACGATCTCGCCGAACTGCTTTCGATTAAATCGCCTGCGTCGCAAAAATCATAAAACATCGTTAACTGAAGATAAACGCCAATGAACGCGGATGCAACACAAGAACACCCTGCTTTGTTCTTTTCTGCCGCCGATAAACGCCGATGGACGCCGATGCAAGCAGACAAACATTCTCAGCAAAAGCAACAAAACCGTGAACAGACCCGCTTGACCCAACATGAATCAGCTCGAGTTGTCTCGGTTTGTCCGGGGAATCAGGTTTTTCGTATGAGTTTTTTCCGCGTCCGTCTGCGTTATAAGTATTCTCGATCTTATCGGCGTCTATCGGCGTTCATCGGCGGCTAATATCGGTTTTGATTTTCGCTGGATCTATATCTGTGTGTATCTGAGTTTATCTGCGGTTAATGTCAGGTTGTTGAAGTTTCGATTCACGAGGAGCGAAGCGAAAAATGATTCACCACGAACGCGTTGTCCCGCCCTCGCACGTCTACCCCGCCGACGAGTGGAACATCGTCGAGAAGCAGTATTCGCCCGAGTTCCTCGAGATGACCGAGACGATCTTCGCGATGGGCAATGGCTACTTCGGCATGCGCGGGTGCCCCGAGGAAGGCACGCCGGTATGCAACAACGGCACCTACGTGAACGGCTTCTACGACACCTGGCCCATCGTCTACGGCGAGGATGCGTTCGGCTTCGCGCGGACCGGGCAGACGATCGTCAACGTGACGGACACCAAGACGATCAAGCTCTATGTCGACGACGAGCCGTTCTACCTGCCGCGCGCCAACCTCGTCTCTTTCGACCGGCGCCTCAACTTCAAGGCCGGCACGCTCGACCGGGAAATCGTGTGGGAGACCCCGGCCGGCAAGCAGGTCCTGATCCGCTCCCGGCGACTGGTCTCCTTTCAACACCGGCATCTCGCGGCCATCCACTATTACGTCGAGATGCTGAACGGGGAGGCTCCCATCGTCCTGTCCTGCGAGATGGCGACCCCCGCGCCGCCCGCTGACGAGACCTCCGGAGATCCGCGCAAATCCAAAGGCATCCGCGGCCGCGTGCTGCGCCCGCTCACCCATTACCATCGCGATCAGCGCGTCGTTCTCTGCCATGGCACGGAGAGGAGCGGCATGACACTCGCCTGCGCGACCGATCACGTCATCGAGACGGAATGCGCGCACTCGGTTCAGGTCCGGAGCGCCGAGAATTCGGGCGAAGTCGTCTTCAGTGTAATTGCCTGCCCGGGCCAGCCGGTCACGCTCGTCAAGTACATGGCCTATCACACCTCGGCCACTGCCCCGGCGCACGAGATGTGTGGCCGCGTTGAGCGCACACTCGACCGTGCGGTCGAACAGGGGTTCAAGGCCCTGCAGGAAGGCCAGCAACAGTACATGGACGATTTCTGGCACCGCAGCGGTGTGCGCGTGAGTGACGTCCGGCACGAGCTTGTGAAGCGCACGTCGGTCGAGATCCAGCAGGCGATCCGCTTCAACCTGTTCCACATCCTCCAGGCCTGCGCCCGGTCTGACAACACGGGGGTGCCGGCGAAGGGGCTGACCGGCGACGCCTACGAAGGGCATTATTTCTGGGACTCCGAGATCTACCTGCTGCCCTTTCTCATCTACACCGCGCCGCGGATCGCCAAGAACCTCCTGCTCTTTCGGTACAACATGCTCGATCACGCGCGCACTCGTGCCCGCGAACTCAATCATCGTGGCGCGATGTTTCCGTGGCGTACCATCAGCGGCGAGGAGGCGTCCGCCTACTACGCCGCCGGAACCGCCCAATATCACATCAACGCCGACATCGCCTATGCGTTGCGCAAGTACGTGAACGCCACGGGCGACCAGGAGTTCCTCGAGCGCCAGGGCGCCGAAATGCTGATCGAAACGGCGCGCATGTGGGTCGATCTCGGATTCTTCTCCGAGCGCAAAGGGGGCAAGTTCTGCATCAACGGCGTGACCGGTCCCGACGAGTACAACGCGATCGTGGACAACAACACCTTCACCAATCTGATGGCGCGGGAAAACCTGCGCTATGCAGCGCAGACCGTTGACGCGCTGCGCCAGACGAAACCCGAAGTCTATACCCACCTCGCCCACGAGACCGCGCTGGAGGCCGGCGAGGTCGAGGAATGGACGCGCGCCGCGGACAACATGTTCATTCCGTACGACGAGGCGAGCGGGATCTATCCCCAGGACGACGGCTTCATGGACAAGGAGCGCCTCGACCTCAACAGTATCCCGCCCGACCATTTTCCGCTGCTGCTTTTCTACCACCCGCTCGTCATCTACCGGCACCAGGTCATCAAGCAGGCAGACATCATTCTGGCGATGTTTCTGCTGCGGAATGAATTCACGCTCGAGGCCAAGCGGCGCAATTTCCAGTACTACGATCCCCTGACGACGGGAGACTCGTCGCTCTCGTCCTGCATCCAGGCGATCATCGCCAACGAGATCGGCCAAGGCGGTAAATCCATCGCCTACGCCCGCGCCTCGCTCCTGATGGACCTCGCGGATGTCGGCGGCAACGTGAAGGACGGCTGCCACATCGCGGCGATGGGAGGCACCTGGATGATCTTCGCGTATGGTTTCACGGGCATGCAGGATAACGACGGCATACTCACCTTTCGTCCGCGGCGGGTGCCGGAGGAAACCGCCCGCATGCAGCTGAGACTGACCTACCGGGGCCAGCTCTTCGAGGTCGAGATCAGCACCCAGGAAGCCAAATACACGCTGATCGAAGGCAACGACCTCGTGCTGCAGCATGAGGACGAGGCGTTCCACCTCACGCCTGAGACCCCGGTTGTCGTCCGCCCGGTGAAACCCCGCGAAATCAAGGCGACGTTAGCCGCGCCCCACGCGGGACCTCGATAACCGCGCAAACGCACGAAACTTACCTGCGGGCGGCGATCTATCGTATTGAATGTCTCGATAAGTGTGTCACTGTAAGGAAAAAGGGGGCAGGAACTGACACCGTTTTCCTCGAAGGAGCATCCGATGCCCAAAGCCCCGTCTGACAAGGAACTGAAGCTGATCGACGCCTACTGGCGCGCCGCAAACTACCTCTCCGTTGGCCAGATCTACCTGTATGACAACCCGCTGCTGCGAAAACCCCTGCGCAAGGAGCACGTGAAGCCGCGGCTCCTCGGCCACTGGGGCACCACGCCGGGTCTCAATTTCATCTACGCGCATCTGAACCGCGTCATCAGGAAGCACGACCTCGACATGATCTACATTACCGGCCCGGGGCACGGCGGGCCCGGACTGGTCGCGAATGCCTATCTCGAGTCGACCTACAGCGAGGTCTATTCCGAGATCTCGCAGGACGAGGCGGGAATGAAGCGCCTGTTCACCCAGTTCTCGTTTCCCGGCGGCATCCCGAGCCACGTCGCGCCCGAGACCCCGGGCTCCATCCACGAAGGCGGCGAGCTGGGCTACGCGCTCTCTCACGCCTACGGCGCGGCCTTCGACAACCCGGATCTCCTCGTCGCGTCGGTCGTGGGCGACGGGGAAGCCGAGACTGGCCCCCTCGCGACGAGCTGGCACTCCAACAAGTTCCTGAATCCGGTCACGGACGGCGTCGTGCTGCCGATCCTGCATCTCAACGGCTACAAGATCGCCAACCCGTGTGTGCTCGCGCGCATCAGCCGCGAGGAGCTGGAAAGCCTCTTTCGCGGCTACGGCTACACGCCCTACTTCGTCGAAGGCCAAGAGCCGAAGAAGATGCACCGGCAGATGGCGGCCGCGCTCGACACGGTAATCCGGCAGATTCAGCGCATCAAGGTCGACGCCAAGCGCAACGGTTTTACGAAGCGGCCGCGTTGGCCGATGATCGTTCTCCGCTCCCCCAAGGGCTGGACCTGCCCGAAGACGATCGACGGCAAGCGCACCGAAGATTACTGGCGATCGCACCAGGTGCCGATGGGCGAGATGCACGAAAAACCCAGCCACGTAAAGCTCCTGGAGAAGTGGATGAAGAGCTACCGTCCCCAGGAGCTATTCGACAAGAGCGGCAAGCTCAACCCGGAGATCGCGGCCCTTGCGCCGGAGGGCGCACGGCGCATGAGCGCTAATCCGCACGGCAACGGCGGTCTGCTCCTGAAGGACCTGCGCCTGCCGGACTACCGCGACTACGCGGTGCGCGTCCCGAAGCCGGGCGCGGTGGCCGCGGAATCAACCCGCGTCATGGGCTCCTATCTCCGGGACGTCATGAGGCTCAACCTCGCCACGCGTAACTTCCGCCTTTTCAGCCCGGATGAGAACAACTCCAATCGCTGGCAGGACGCGCTCGAAGTCACGAACCGCGCGTGGGTCGCTGACCGCTATCCGTACGACGATCACCTCGCGCCCGACGGACGGGTGATGGAGATGCTCTCCGAGCACCAGTGCCAGGGTTGGCTCGAGGGCTATCTGCTCACCGGCCGGCACGGCTTCTTCTCGTGCTACGAGGCCTTCATCCACATTGTCGACTCGATGTTCAACCAGCACGCCAAGTGGCTGAAGGTCTGCAATCACATTCCCTGGCGCCGGCCGATCGGCTCGCTCAACTATCTCCTCTCCTCGCATGTGTGGCGGCAGGATCACAACGGCTTCAGCCACCAGGATCCGGGCTTCATCGACCATGTCGCCAACAAGAAGGCGGAAGTCGTCCGCATCTGGCTCCCGCCGGACGCGAATACGCTGCTCTGGGTCACCGACCAGTGCTTGCGCAGCCGCAATCATGTCAACGTCGTCGTCGCGGGCAAACAGCCCTCACCGCAGTGGTTGACCATGGACGCCGCGATCAAGCACTGCAGCGCCGGGTTGGGGATATGGGAATGGGCAAGCAACGACCGTGGCGGCGAGCCGGATGTCGTGATGGCCTGTTGCGGCGACGTGCCGACACTGGAAACGCTCGCTGCCGTTGACCTTTTGCGCCAGCACGTGCCGCAGTTAAAGGTGCGTGTCATAAACATCGTCAACCTGATGAAGCTGCAACCGCCCGGTGAGCACCCGCACGGGCTGACGGATGCCGAGTTCGACGCGCTCTTCACGAAGGACAAGCCCATCATCTTCGCTTTCCACAGCTACCCGTGGTTGATCCACCGCCTCACCTACCGCCGCACCAACCACAGAAACCTGCACGTGCGCGGCTACAAGGAGGAAGGCACGACCACCACACCGTTCGACATGTGCGTGCTGAACGACCTCGACCGCTTTCACCTCGTGAGCGACGTGATCGACCGCGTGCCGAACCTCGCCGCGCGCGCGGCCTACGCCAAGCAGGCGATCCGCGACAAGCTACTCGAGCACAAGCAGTACATCGCCAAGCACGGCGAAGACATGCCCGAGATCAGTGGCTGGAAATGGGGCGAGCAAGGGCGTGCTGCGCGTCGCAGGAGTTCGACGGAGGCCGATAACCTTTGATCTGCGTGACTGGTGACCAGTGACGAGTGACCAGTGACACCGGCAATGCGCTAAAGCTTTACCGCAAAGGACGCCGAGGCCGCAGAGGAACAGAAAAGCTTCACCGCGGAGGTCGCCAAGCACGCAGAGGATTACAAATATGATTTCAAAAACGCAGTAATTCGATGTAGGGGTGTCCCGACCGCTGACTCTCCGGTCTGTCACCCTTAGCGCTACCTCCGCGACCTTAAGGTTTGCACCGATAATTAATCCTTAGCGCCCTCCGCGTTCTTTGCGGTGAGGCTTTCTCATCCTTCGCGTCCTTGGCGACCTTAGCGGTAAAGCTTTTCTCTTACTTAGCGTCCTTCGCGCCCTTGGCGGTTCAGTTCTGGGGTTCATCCGCGTCTATCTGCGGCTAATGCCGTTCAGCTAACGCGGTCGGGATAAACGGGCCTGAGGCCTTTTCTGAAACGAGAAGATAATCTCAGAAGCGAAAGGTGACCCCGAGGATCGGGCCACCGAACTCCACGTCCTGCAGCAGCTTGTCTCCGCTCTGATCGTAGTAGAGGTAGCGGTATCCGAGGCTGACGTCGCCCCAGCGAAAACCGTAGCTCGCCGCGATCAGGCCTTGCCAGGTGACGGTGGAAGAGCCGGTTCCCACGTCGACATAGTACGGCAGCGACCACTTGTCGCCGAGCTTCACCCGACCGCGAACGCCCACGATCCCGTCCCAAAGGTCTTTCGACTGGGATATAGCTCCCACGCGCGTGAACACGCCCGTCCCCGGCGGGCCCACGACGTCGGCCCTAAGCAGCCATGATGTTGAGACCTTGAGGTCGAAATAACGGAAACCGCCAAACACGTCTAGCGTCGCCTCCGGTTTCTCCACTGCAGTGTAGCTTCCCGCCAGCGTCCAGAGGGTTCCCTTGAGGGAATTGCTGGTTCCGGCGTTGAGGGTCGTGCTGATCGGGTTGGGAGGGAGCCCAGGGTTGAAGTTGATTCCCTTGACGGTGCTTTGCTCGGACGAGAAGTCGAGGTAGATCACGTCAGTGAACACCGCCCACTTCCCCTTGCGCGCCTCTCCCGACAGCAGGAGTGCCATATCGAGCGCTTCAAGCCAATCGTTGGGTCCGACCTCCACCTGGGGATTCCCCCCGGCACCCCGCGGCCCGTTGTAGTTGAACGTGCCGTTGATGTTCGGCAACCATAAATAGGGCGTCAGCGTGAATCGCCACTGATCGCCTGCCGCCTGCGCCAATGCGCCCACGGGTGCCGCCAGTGCGCCACCAATGAGCGCTGCGACCCATAAGGCACGCCGCGTGCGGTATCCAAGGCCGGCTCGTTGGTTCATGATCTGGCCTCGCTTTCTGATTGACTTCCGGATGTTAGGCGGCAGCGAGTCAGGTCGCTGCCGCCAACGCCGGCGATGCTAGTTGAGGTCCTTATCCTTCCAAAACTTTGTGCCCTCCAGCGCGATGCCTGCCTGCAGACCATTCTTGGTGAGGGTGTAGGTGAGCGCTTCGGCAATGACATTCTCTCCTGTCGTCGCGCCGACCGACTTGCCCTTCGCGCCGGCCTGCGCGCCACCACCGCCGCCGAACTCCCAGCCCTTGTTGACGAACTGCGCAAGCGCCTTGGATGACTTGAAGACGATCAGTGTCTCGCTCTGCGAGGCGCCGATCTGCAAGCCCGCGCTCGCCTGGGCCATTTTCATGAACGTGTCCGTGCCCGTCTGGCGGTCATGGGCCAATCCGCTCCCGCCGGACCCGCCGATGAGGAAGGAAAGCCCGTAAGTGGTGAACACGGCATAGCCCGACGACTTGCCGACCTCGGACTTCAATTCGGGTTTGGCCTTGTAAAACCTTTCCAGCGTCGATTGCGTCACCTTGCGGATTTCAGCCTGCTTCTTGCCCTTGTCAGAATCGGCGGCAAGCGCCGTGCCCGCCGCGAGCGAGAGCATCAATGCACCGGACAGCATCCGGATAAACAATTTCATGGTACATCTCCTTTTGACTGAAAGCGTGGAAATACAGGAATTCGCTTGATGGAAATTCGCGGCGCATGTCGCGGCGAATGCGCGATTATAACTGAAACCATTGACCCTACTGCGCTACTGCACGACCCACGTTGATCCGGATCGACGTGGCATGTCTCCCGCCAGCGACAACGGCGTGTATTCTTAGTGGATTGAGAACCTCCAGCCGAATGGTGATGCCTACTGCTGATGCTTACTGGCGATACTTACTGGTGATGTCTACTGGTGATGAGTGCTGGTGAGGGGTGGAGTCCTTATCACCATTTCCCATCACCATCTTTCATCACCACCTCTCGTCACCATTTCTCATCACCTCTTCTAACGGCGAAGCCGGAAGTAAATTTCCGGCAGCTTGTTCGGCAGCGAGTTGATGTGATCGAGCACCATGTAGTGACCCTTGCCGAAGATCTGCGGCAGGTACTGGTTGGCCATCGTGTCCACCGTGATGCAGTAGGGATGCACGCCCTTGGTGACCGCCTCTTTCACCGCCATGCGCGTGTCCTCGTGGAGGTAACGCCGGTCGCCGCCGTCATCGTAGTCCTCGGGCCGGCCGTCGGAGAGGATCAGCAGCAGCCGGCGGCGGCTCTCGATGCCTTCGAACGAAGCGGTCGCATGGCGAATCGCCGCGCCCATGCGCGTCGCGAGCCGGCCCGACATGCCGCCAATCTGGCTGCGGATGTCCTGCGTGAGCGGCTCCTCGAAGCCCTTGATGGTGTAGTAGCTCACGTTATCGCGATATTTCGAGCAGAAGCCCGCGATCGAGTAGGCGTCGCCCACCTCCTCCATGCTCTCCGCGAACAGGAGCACGCCCGCGCGCACGCGGTCCACGAGACGCCCCCCGCCTTCCGGCAGGTGCTGCATGATCGAGGTGGACATGTCAGCGAGCAGCGTCACGGCGATCTCGCGCTGGCGCATCTCGCGCCGACGGTAGATCGCGGCCTTGGGCGAGCGCCCCGCCTTCTTCTCCACGACGTAGTTCACCACCGCGTTGATGTCCATGTCCTCGCCGTCGAGCTGCCGTAACTGGGGCGCGAGGCGCGTCGGCTTCTGCGCTTGAATCGCCTTCTTCAGGCGCTTCAGCGCGACCGCGTACTGGTTCATCAGACGGTTGGTCTCGGTAATGTTCGATTCGGCGAGGGGCTTCTCCTGCACCCAGCTCCAGTTGCGCTTGTAGCGGCTCTCGCGGTAGTCCCACTCCGGGTACGGAATGCCTTTGTCCCCGGATTGGGGCTGCTGGCGCTTCTCGTCGGAGCGTCCCGAGGACTGCGCCGAGGCACCACTCGAATCCCCGACGCCGGCGATCTCCTGCTGCTTGCCGCCGTCCTGCTGATTGCCGGTCTCCGCATTTTCGGGCGATTCGGACTGTTCCTCGCCTTCCTCCTGCGACTGCTGCTCACCCTCCGCGCTGGACTGGGTCTGCTGCTGCTGCTCCTGGCGCTGCTGCGGGTGGACCAGGCGCGTCGCGTTGGGCCCCCGCCCCGGCAGGTACGCCGCCTGGAACGCCTCGAGATCGGAGACACGCGGCAGGTCGTCCTCGCCATAGATCCCGGCGGCAGTGCGCCAGGCATCAACGATCGTGGCCTGTGGATCGAGCAACGGCGCAAAGCGCTCGTCGCGCGCGCCCTCGTTGCGGCTCGCCGCCAGCGCCTGCTCGACGCTGTGCAGGGCGAGCCCGTAGTAGGCGCCCGTCTCGGGGTGCCGCGCCCCCGATTGCGCGTTCGCCAGCATCCGCTGGAGATAATTCGGTACGAGCTGCTGGATCTGGTAATCGACGCGCAGGTCCTCGCACAGGTCGAAAATGAGCTGGAAGCGCAGCCCGTCATCGCCGTAGCGCGCGAAGAGCGGCGCCCACGACACGGGACCCCCATCAGGAAACTCAACGCCGGCCGCGCCGAACAGCTTGATCATCGGGGCGCGCTCAAAAGTGCCGAAGCGCATATGCCCCGCTGCGTGCAGCAGGGCCAGCACCGCCTCGTTACGATTCGGCATCACCGCCGGGAAGAACATCGCCCGTCCGTCGGTCTCGACGAAGGGACGCCCTTTCTCCGGCGACCAGCTGCTTTCCTTCACATCGAAACCGTGCCCGAACCAGACATCGAGCAGCATCGAGAGCAAACGGTTGCGCTCGGCAAGCCGAAAACCCGGCAGACTTTCGAGCAGCAACGCCAGGCTTTCTTCCGATTCGAGTCGGAAGTAGGCCTCGCCGCGCGCGCGCCCCGACTGCAGGATGTCGGCGCCGCGCAAGGCCCACGGCAGGATCGCCTGCGGGCCGAGCAGATTACGCACGCGAATTGCCCCCGCCAGGTAGGTCGCGAGCAGGAGCTTGCGCGACTCGAAGAGCTCTTCAGCCGGCTGGGTCAGCTGCTCGATGCCGGTAATGCCCTGGCGCCCCGAGAGGTCCAGCACCGCCGTATTGAAGTAGGCGCTCCCGCTCTCGATCTGGCGCGCGCACCACAGGAACCCGATCTCGGCCCAGCGCCGCTCGCCCGCGTGGCCGAGCGAGCCGAAGGCGCGCGGCAAATTGGCCATGAAGCCTTCCAGCACGCGCCACGCATTGCGCCAGCGTGTGAAGTGCAGGGCCTGCTGGGTCCACGGCAGTACCGTCTCCGAGACGCGCTCCACCTCGCGGCTACCGCGGATGAACGCCTTGCCCGCCTCCCGGTCGTAGTCGAAAATCTTGCGGCACGCGAGAATCCAGGCGAGCGTCACTTCGTCGCCGTGGGGGCGGATCACCGGCAGCACCTGCTCGACCTCCCGGTGAACGACGAAGCTAGTGTCGCGCAGCTGGGTGAGCTGCTCCTCTATGGCTTGGCGCGCGGACTGAGTCATCGGTCAACTGGAGGCAAGCGCAGATAATACGAAAGAAGTGATGAATAGTGGTGATGGAAAATGGTGATGAAAAGTGGTGATGAAAAGCAGGCGAATGGCTGTACATCACCAGTAATCATCACCCTCTTTCATCACCAGTAACCATCACCATTTTCGGGTCACCGTTTACCGTTCGCCGGTGTCAGGTGCCGAAATGCGCCTGCACGATCTCCATCAGCGCCTCGGACAGCTCCTCGTCGTCGGTGATCGGATTCACCATCGAGACCTGGCACGCCGCGACCGGATCGAGACCGGCGATGATCATGTTGGCGGAGTAAACGAGCGCGCGCGTGGAAGTCGCCTCCTCCAGGCCATGGTCCTTTAGAAGCCGCGCCTTGCGGCCGGCGGTGACGAGCTGATGCGCGATCTCGGGCGCGATTCCAGGCACCTCGTTCACGACGATCTTGCGCTCGACCTCCTCCGCCGGAAAATCGAAATTGATGGCGATGAAGCGCTGCTTGGTCGAGGGCTTCAGGTCCTTCAGGACCGTCTGGTAGCCGGGGTTGTACGAAACCACCAGCATGAAGTCCTCGTGCGCCTCGATTTCCTGGCCCTTTTTCTCCACCGTCAGCCGCCGGCGGTGGTCCGTCAGCGAGTGGATCACGACCGTCGAGTCGGTGCGCGCCTCCACGATTTCGTCGAGATAGCAGATCGCGCCGGCTTTGACGGCCTGGGTCAGGGGCCCGTCCTGCCACACCGTCTCCGCGCCCTCGAGCAGGAAGCGGCCGACGAGGTCGGAACTCGTCAGGTCCTCATGACAGGACACCGTGACCAGCGGGCGCTTCAGCTGGAACGCCATGTATTCGAGAAAGCGCGTCTTGCCGCACCCGGTCGGCCCCTTCAGCATGACGGGAAGACGCTTGCGGTAGGCGGCTTCGAACACCGCAATCTCGTTGCCCTGTGCCTCGTAGTACGGCGCGATGTCGCCGGGCTGCGGCGCCTGCACGATGTCGCGTTCAACCCCGCGTATGCGGTTCACTGCTGTCTTCATTAAAGCCTCAAAATCAATTCTAGCCTTGGCGCTTTTGGCGTCTCGGCGGTTCAAATACTGCTCTTGCCACTCCTGGCGCCTTGGCAGTTCCTAGCCAGCCTGCAGCTCGACTGTGTCCGCGAGCGGCAGGCTCTCGCCCCGGTTGAGGCTCTCCTTGAGCGGGTTCGGACGGGCGTCCGCCTCGGCAATTGCCCGCGCGAGCTGCTCGGTCCCCGAACGGAACTCTGGAGTCAGCATCTTCCGCTATTTTAGGCCACCCGGCGAAGCAGCGAAACCGCCAGCCTCAACTCAAGATTTCCGGGGTAAGGCCCGGAAATCGAAAGGGTGATGGATACTGGTGATGATTACTGGTGATGAGTACTGGTGAAGCAAAGCGTCTTTTATCACCATTTTCCATCACCATCTCCCATCACCACCTCCCATCACCAGCCCGCAGTGCTATTTTCCGGGCGGGGCGCTGAAGTCGACCTTGGGTGCGGTGCTGACGCCCTTTTCGTTCGCGACGGTGAATTGAGGCTTTTCCTTATAGCCGAACACCATCGCGGTGAGGTTGCTCGGGAACTGCCGCACCACCACGTTGTACTGCTGCACCGCCTTGATGTAACGGTTGCGTGCAACCGCGATGCGGTTCTCCGTGCCCTCGAGCTGCGCCTGCAGATCGCGGAAATTGGCGTCCGACTTGAGCTGAGGATAACGCTCGACGACGACCAGCAGCCGCGAAAGCGCGGAGGAGAGCTGCCCTTGCGCCGCCTGAAACTTCGCGAACGCGTCGGGATCGTTGATGAGCTCGGGTGTGGCCTGGATTGCGCCGACCCGCGCGCGCGCGTTGGTGACCCCCAGCAGGACCTGCTGCTCCTGCGCGGCGAAGCCCTTGACCGTGTTGACGAGATTCGGCACCAGGTCCGCGCGGCGCTGATACTGGTTCACGACCTCGGCCCAGCTCGCCTTGATCTGCTCGTCGGTGGATTGCAGGGTGTTGTAGCCGCAACCTGACAGCAACAACATCGCGCCAGCCAGCACCATCGCCTGAAAACGCCTGATCATGTCTCTCTCCGTCGAACGCGTGAATGGTGAATGGAGGAAACTTCAACGTCCGATTGCGACTTGAGAAATGCCCCCGGTCAGCCCACGATTCACCACTCACTATTCACTATTCACGAATCACGACTCACGACTCACGGTTCTGAAGATCACCCATGACGCGCACCGCGAAGCATAGGTCCGCCCACGCCTTTGCTTTGTCCGGCAGGCTGCGCAGCAGGTAGGCCGGGTGGTACGTGACGATCAGCGCAATG